>JBASAY010000098.1:0-67343 GCA_049650865.1 Tunicatimonas sp. | reverse complement strand
GTTCAGCAATCTGCCGGGCCTGTTGCGCTATGATATCCTTGTCACTCATTGATGGCTAGTTCTGAAGCTTTTTCCTATTTTGCAAATACACCTAAATAGTTACCATATTCTTTCCATAATAATCCGGAAATTGAAAAGTCTGGGCAAATACTTCATGGAACGAGTTCCAGTCTTTTATCTGATTTACGTCAATCTTTATTTTTCTCATCTAATTGAACGTAACTATGGGCATCAACAAAGGTATTTAATAAGAGCTAAGAATAGCGGTTGTTTTGTTGGTATACTAACTCATTGTGCTCTATGAACGAGTTAACTGATAACCAAAGCATACGTGAGCCCAGCCAGCAATCCACCCACCACCGGGCCCACCACCGGAATCCAGGCGTAACCCCAGTCGCTGTCACGCTTGCCTTTGATGGGCAGCACCGTGTGCATGATGCGCGGTGCCAAGTCGCGGGCGGGGTTGATGGCGTAGCCGGTGGTGCCGCCCAGCGACAGGCCAATCACGAACACCAGCAGGGCCACCGGCAACGCTCCCAAAGCCCCTAACCCGAACTCTACCGTACCCACCTCGGGCGTAGAAAACGACGGCAACGCAATAAACAGCACCGCAAACACCAGTACAAACGCGCCGATCATCTCCGAGAAAAAATTATCGGCCGTGCTGCGAATGGCGGGCATGGTAGCGAAGATAGCCAGCTTGGCGTCCGGATCGGAGGTAGCCTGCACATGCTGCCGGTAGGTGAGCCACGCCAGGGTGGTACCCAGTGCGGCCCCCAGCATCTGTCCGGCCACATATTCCGGCACCAAGCTCCAGTCAAAAACCCCGGCCATGGCCAGCCCCACACTCACCGCCGGATTGAGGTGCGCCCCGCTGTAGGGAGCCGCTACGAACACGCCCACGAACACCGCCAGTCCCCAGGCAAAGGTGATCACGATCCAGCCGCTGTTAAAACCCTTGGTTTGCTCCAGCACGACGTTGGCCACCACGCCGTTGCCCAGTAAAAGAAGTAAAGCGGTGCCGATCAGTTCGGCCATAAAATTTGACATAGGGTAGGTTAAGAGGGGGTCAAATTATAACAAAAATTTCAATTAGCTGAATGGATCGGCAAAAGACAGTCCTTGAAGCGAACGTTGCGCGGTTCTGCCCGCCTCTGAACGAGCAGCTACCAACAAATTTACTGACCCGCAATCTGACCGCTATCGCCATGAGCGGCTCTTGCGCCAAGCGGCGTGACTTTAAAATCAATGAATACATCCAATTATTTACAACTAGGATTATCAAATTTATTAAAAATGCTAAAATATTTCTTCGTTTTATAAGACGGTTCGTTTGTTTGGCGATGGGTAGTCGCTATCTTACGCCGATTAATCCTAACCCTACACCCTATGAAACCACACCGACCTACCCTTCTCCGAATTCACTCGTCCCACCCTTTATTTCAGCTATGCTTCTGCCTGGCCATCGGTCTGTCTACTCCCTTGCTGGGTCAAACCACCGTTAGCGGCGTGGTAAACGATACGGAGTCTAACACGGGCTTGCCGGGCGTTAACGTGCTGGTGAAGGGTAGCACCACCGGTACGGTTACCGACATTGACGGGCAGTACAGCTTAACCGTTCCCCAGGACTTTAATACGCTTACTTTCTCTTCGGTGGGGTTCCAAACCATCGAGGAGGAGATCGACGGAAGGAGCACCATCAACGTAGATCTCAGTGCTGACCTTCAGTCGCTCGCCGAGGTAGTGGTGGTGGGCTACGGCACGGTGAAAAAAAGTGACCTGACGGGTTCGGTAGCCTCTATCGAGGGCGAATCGGTAAAGGAGTTTCCGGTGGCTTCCATTGATCAGGGCATCCAGGCCCGGGCCCCGGGAGTGCAGGTGACGCAAGCCTCTTCCGCCCCGGGTGGCGGGGTGTCGGTCCGTATCCGAGGCTCTAACTCGATCAACAGCGGTAGCGAACCCCTGTACGTAATCGACGGCTTCCCCATCTATCCCGACAATGGCTCCTACGGCACCGGGGGCGACCGCCAGCCTACCAACATTATGGCTACCATTAACCCCAACGATATTGCGTCGATCGAGATTCTGAAGGATGCCTCGGCTACCTCGATCTACGGATCGCGCGGGGCCAACGGAGTGGTGCTGATCACCACCAAACGCGGCAGCGTGGGACAAACCCGCATCGAGTACGATGGCTCGGTCTCCTTGCAGACGGTGGCCAACCGGGTAGATGTGCTCAACGGCGGGCAGTTCGCTACTTACCTGAATACCCTGGAAGAAAGCCAGGGTGGAGCCCCTATTTTTACCTCTGCCGAAATAGATGCCATCGGGGAGGGCACCGACTGGTTTGATGAGGTAACCCGCCCCGGCAGTATCAATAGCCACCAGCTAAGTTTCTCGGGAGGAAGCGATGCCATGCAGTACGCCGTGATCGGCAACTACTTCAACAATGAAGGAATAATAAAGAATACGGATTTCAACCGCTACGGCATTCGCTTGAACCTGGACAACAGTGCCTTCGACGACCGCCTGACGGTGAACTCGAGCTGGTCGTTTAACCGTACCAACTCCAACAACGCACCCACCGACCGGGGTGGCCCCGGCGGAATTATCATCACGGCCCTGGGCCTGGACCCGACCGTTCCGGTGCGGGACGAGAACGGTGAGTTCGGATTGGCTTCTTACGATGGGCGGTTCTTTACCAATCCCCTTCAGGAGCTTGAGAACGTAACCGATGCTGATGCAACCAACCGTATTCTGGGGAATACCGCCTTCACCTTTAAGATCGCCGAAGGACTGCGTTTCAAAACCAGCATTGGTGCCGACGTAATCAACGCCAACCGAACCACGTTTTACCCGGTGGGCATTTCCCGCTTGGGGCGCGACTTTGCGGGTCAACTTACCAAGGCCAATCGCAACGTGATTAACGTGCTGAACGAAAACATTTTGTCGTACAACCGTCAGTTTAATGAAAACCACGCCATCGATGTGGTGGTGGGCTATACCTATCAACAAGAAACCAACGAGCGCACGGAAGTATCCAACCGAGGGCTTTCGGCGGTTGATGTAGACCAGGCCACCCTGGCCGGAGGAACTGATCTGCAAATTCCGGCTTCCGGGCGGCGCGACTGGCTGCTGAAGTCCTTTCTGGGAAGGGTCAACTACAACCTGATGGAGCGTTACCTGTTTACCTTCTCGTTCCGCCGCGATGGGTCCTCGCGCTTCGGCCCGGCTAACAAGTGGGCGAATTTTCCGTCGGTGGCCCTGGGCTGGCGCGTGGTAGAAGAGGACTTCTTCAAGAACTCGTCGCTCACCAATACGATCACCGACCTGAAATTGCGGGCAAGTTATGGCATCACCGGCAACTCTGAAATTCCGGTATACAACTCGCTGGCCAACCTTCGCGAGTACAACTACGTGCTCGGAGGTGGGTTGGTGCTAGGCCTGGCCGACGAGCGACTGTCTAACTCCGACCTGCGGTGGGAATCGACCCAGATGTTTAACATCGGACTCGACGTCTCCTTTATGCAGAACCGCCTCAACCTAACGGCCGACTACTTTGCCAACCAGACCGACGACCTGCTGCTGTTCGTGACCATCCCGAGTAGTTTGGGCTTTAGCTCGGTGCTTAAAAACTCCGGATCGCTCGAGAACCGCGGCCTCGAGCTTGGTCTCAACTACGTGGCCATCGACCGCCAGGACCTGCGCTGGGACATTTCAGGGAACGTATCGTTTCTGCGCAACGAAATTACCAGCCTAGGCAGCAGCACGCCCTTCTTCTCCGAATCTACCAGCGGCCACCTGGGGATAGACGGCAGCTGGGTGGAAGCCGGTAACCCAATCGGAGTGTGGCGCGGCTACCGCTACCAGGGTATCTTCCAGTCACAAGAAGAGATTGATAACAACCCCTCGCTGTCGGGCGACAAACCGGGTTACCCGCGTTACCAGGATACGAACGGCGACGGTACCATCACTCCGGACGATTACGTAATCACGGGCGATCCCAATCCCGACGTGATCTGGGGGCTGACCACCTCGGTGAACTTCAAGAATTTCGACTTTAGTTTGTTCTTGCGCGGCGTGCACGGCAACGACGTGCGCAACCTGCAGCAGTCGGAGATCGGTGACGGGGTGCAGAAGATCAACCAACTATCCACTATCTTGAGTGATTCGTGGACGCCCCAGAATACCGGAGCGCCCCGGCCCGTGGTGGATGCCAACCGCGACTTTGCTAACTCGTACCGCGACTCAGACTACTTTATTGAGGACGGCAGCTTCGTGCGGGTACAAAACGTGTCATTGGGTTACACCTTGCCCACTACCGACTTCATACGGCGCGCGCGCATTTACGTTAGTGCCCAAAACCCTTTGCTGTTTACCAACTACAGCGGCTTCGACCCGGAAGTGAATAACCAGGGCCAGAGCAACTTGAACCGAGGCGACGATTACGACGCTTACCCGCGCGCCCGCACCTTCACCCTAGGCGTTAATTTAGGACTATAACCTGTATCTTATGAAAACTCTATCCACAAAGCTTATCCGATTTACGCTTATCCTGGCGCTGCTCGCCCCCCTGGCGTGCGAAACCCTGGACGAGAACCCTGACTTTATCACGCAGGACAACTTCTTTCAAAATCCCGAGCAACTCGAGCTGGGCGTGAACGCTATTTATGACGCCCTGGGACAAGATCGATGGTTCAACCACTTTTATAACCGCTACGTGTTCGAGTGCCGCGTTGGGTACCAGGTAGGCTGGGAAAAAGGCCCTCTCAACTTTCAGAACGGCAACGTGGACCCCGGCGACGAATACATCAGCACCTACTGGGAGATCTCTTACGAAAACATCAACCGCGCCAACGCTATTATTGAGCGGGCCGACGAGCTTAAGGAAGCCGGTACGTCTAATACCGCGCTGCTGGATCGGGTGAAGGGCGAAGCCATGTTTCTGCGGGCGTTCTACTACTACAACCTGGTGCGCTACTTCGATGATGTGCCCGTGACAACCCAGAAAACCGTTAGTGACGAAGATTTACCCTCGAGCGAAAACGGTAAGCGGCGGGTCCTGGACTTAATAGAAGGTGATCTGGCCATGATCGCCGACCTGCTTCCTGAGTCGTACACCGGCAGCGATGTGGGGCGGGCCACCAAGTGGGCGGCATTAACGCTCCTGATGAAGGCGCAGCTGTTGGACGAGAAGTGGAACGAAGCCCGGCAGACCGCCGAGACCATCATGAATTCCGGTAACCTGGCGTTGTTCGACAACTTTGCGAACAACTTCGACGTGGCTAACGAAAACTCCGGCGAACGTATCTTTGAGGCGCAAATTTCAGCCTCGGCCAATGCTGATGAGTCAAATAACCACCACGCGCACTTTGTGCCCGGCGATTTGCCCAACTCAGTAGGCGGTGTGGGCTGGCACTGGCTTAACGGCACCCAGGCTTTCCGCGAAAAGTACGATCCCAACGACCAACGCATTTCGGCTACGTTCATCACTGAGTACCCCACTACCCGCATTGGTTTAAATAGCAACGACGAACCCCCGATCGTACGCTGGAGCGCCGAAGCCCCCTATAACCTAAGCCGCTTCGGCGGGATGGTAGCGGCCGACGCCGACCCAAACAATCCTGATGAGCTGGTCTTTTCCAGTGCCTGGGTGGCCAAGTGGGTTGAAATAGGGATTACTGCCTTTGCACTTACCGAGCGAAACATCGTACTACTCCGCTACGCCGACGTGCTGCTGGGCCACTCAGAGGCTGCCAACGAAAGCGGCACTGGCGACGCCTACCTGGGCCTCAATGCGGTGCGCCAACGGGCGGGACTAGAGCCGCTGGCCGGGTTGAGTCAGTCGGCCCTGCGCGACGCAATCGTGGAGGAGCGGGTGCTGGAGTTCGCCTTTGAGCAGGAGACCTACCCCGAACTGAAGCGTAAGAGCACCTTTGGCGGAGACCCTGACTACCTAGGGGATTACATTCAGGAGTTTATCGACACCTACAACGTGGATCGTACGCTGACGGCCAAGGACTACGTGCTGCCGATTCCGCTCAACGAAACCCTGGGTAATCCCAACGTGCCGCAGAACCCGCTGTACTAACCTGACTCGTTCTTTGTGCAAGACCTGCCCCCGCACGTGACTGCGGTGCAGTTTTTTAACACCTCATCATTCGAGATACCTTGCTCGATGTTCGATATTGCGTAGATCGAATATCGAGCGGGGCACCGGGAGTAAGGAATGATGAATCTCGAAGTGCAAAAAACCATAAAGCGTGAAGTTACTGATTATACACCTGCCTCCCGGCGGGTTTCACGCTTTAGGGGTCCCCGTACCGTGTCTAAGTTTTACTTATTTCTTCTACTGTCGGCACTTGGTGGTCTTCTCTCGTGCACCGAGGACCCTTCACCGGAAGCCGTAGAAAGTAGGCCCCTGTTTAGGCCATTGTCCGCCGAGCAATCTGGGGTAGACTTTGCCAATACCATCGTTGAAGATGATACCTTTAATATGGTAGACTTTTTCTACATCTACAACGGCGGCGGGGTCGCCATGGGCGATATCAACAATGATTCGCTGCCCGACCTGTTTTTTACCGGCAATATGGTGGAGGATCGGCTCTACCTGAACACCGGCCCCGGAGTGGCGGCGTTCGGATTTAAAGATATCAGTCAGGCGGCAGGAATCCAGTCTGCCGGCTGGTCGACCGGCGTCACGATGGTCGATATCAATGCCGACGGGTGGTTGGATATTTACGTGTGCCGCTCGGGCAACTACCCCGCCAAGCGGCGGCGCAACCAACTGTGGATCAACAACGGAGTAGACCAAGCTACCCAGCTTCCTACCTTTACGGAGGCAGCCCACGACTACGGAATTGCCGACACCTCGTACACTACCCAAGCGGCGTTCTTCGACTACGACCGCGACGGCGACCTGGATTTATATTTACTCAACCATACCAACGCAGTGCGCAATCCTAACGAAGTGCGCCCCCGGGTGAGCGACGGTAGTGGCCCAGCCAACGACCGGCTGTACCGCAACAACGGTGATCTCACTTTCACCGATGTAACCCTAGACGCTGGCATTCGCTACGACGGCCTCGGGCTGGGCGTTAGCGTCAGCGACGTGAACGAAGACGGCTGGCCGGATATCTTTGTCACCAACGACTTTATTGCCCACAACTACCTGTACATCAACCAGCAGAACGGACAGTTTGCCGAGTCGTCGGCTTCGTACTTCGGCCACATGAGTCACTTTAGCATGGGCCACGATGTGGCCGACATCAACAACGACGGCCTAAATGATATTGTCACTGCCGACATGCTGCCGCCGGATCACTACCACCGCAAAAAGATGGCCGGGCCGATGAACTATAACCTGTTTGCCCGCACGCAAAAGGAAGGCTACCTGCCGCAGTACATGCGCAATACCGTACAGCTTAACCGGGGGCATATTAATGGCCGCCCCCTCGGATTTGCCGAGATCGGACAACTACTCAACCTTCACGCTACGGACTGGAGCTGGGCTCCGCTGCTGGCGGACTTCAACAACGACGGCTGGAAGGACCTGTTTATCACGAACGGGTATCTGCGGGACATCACCGACCTGGATTTTGTAAACTATACCGCCCAACTCGGTGGCACCATCACCGCGGATAGCCTCGACGACGTGCTGAAGGACCAAGCCCGGCAGATGCCCTCTATTGCGTTGTCTAACCGCGGATTTGCTAACCAGGGGGGGCTCCGGTTTACCGACGCCACCCAGGCGTGGGGCATCGAGCAACCCTCGTTGTCTAACGGGGCGGCCTACGGAGATCTGGACCGCGACGGTGATTTGGACCTGGTGGTTAATACGATCAATACTCCCGCACTTGTCTACGAAAACCAGGCGGATCAACGGCCCGACCGTAATTTTCTTAGCCTTAACTTGCGGGGGGATTCTCTAAATCCCGGGGCGTTGGGAGCCAAGGTGTGGGTGTACGCGGAGGGGCTACCCCAGGTGGCCGAGCAGTCGGTTACCCGGGGGTACCAATCTTCGGTAGAGCCTACCCTGCACTTCGGGTTGGGGGCCGTTGATACCATCGATAGCCTGGTGGTCCGTTGGCCCAATGGCACAACCGCCCGGCGAGGAAAAGTGTCGGCGAACCAGCGGCTTACGGTACGCTACCAGGATGCCGAACTGCGACCGGTGCCCGATAAAACTCTCCAGCCGTGGTTTACCGAGGTTACCGACGAACTCAACGTAGACTACCAGCACGTTGATCCGGAGTACAACGATTTTAGTCGCCAGTACCTGCTGCCCCATAAGCTCTCTGAACAGGGGCCGGGCATTGCCGTGGGCGATATGAACGGCGACGCGCGCGAGGACTTCTTTGTTGGCGGGGCTTACAACCACTCCGGCACGCTCTTCTTTCAGAATCAAAACGGCACCTTCGGGAAGAAACCCCTAACGCGTTCTGAAGCAGAGAAGTCCGCTGAAGATCAGGGGGCATTATTATTTGACTACGACGGCGACGGCGACCTCGACCTCTACGTGGCCAGCGGCAGCAACGAACACTACCCTGGCTCAGAATACTACCAAGACCGCCTGTATACCAACGACGGACGAGGTAACTTCACGCTGGCCTCGGGGGCGCTCCCCCCGCTTCGCTCCAGCAGCTCCTGCGTGCGGGCGGCAGACTTCGACCAGGACGGTGACCTGGACCTGTTGGTAGGAACCCGGGCCGAGCCGCTCAAGTACCCGCTACCGTCGGATAGCTACCTGCTGGTGAACGAGAGAGGTAGCTTTACCGACCGTACCGGCGAACTGGCTCCCGGTTTGCGGAAGCTGGGCATGGTGAAGGATGCGCTTTGGACGGATTTCGACGGTGACCGCGATGCGGACTTAGTTGTGGTGGGTGAATTTATGCCCATTCAGTTTTTTGAGAACAGCAACGGCACCCTGAAAAACGTTTCTAATGAAACCGGCCTTACGTATACTTCAGGCTGGTGGAACAGCATCAACAGCGGCGACTTTGACCAGGACGGTGACCTGGATTACGTAGTGGGCAACCTCGGAAAAAACGCTCCGTACTCCGCAACCACTACCGAACCCCTGACGATTTACGCTGCCGATCTTGACCAGAACGGCTTCGTCGATCCGGTGATCACGTACTTCAACGACCACCAGGAATACCCGGTATCCGCGCGCGACGACCTTATCCGACAGGTGCCTACGCTGAAGAAGAAGTTTCCAAGCTACGAGCGCTACGCCACCGCCGACGTCTCTGCCATCGTATCACCCGCTGACCGGAGTCGAGCGTACGTGGCGAAAGCTTTTCAGTTAGCCTCAGGATACCTGGAAAATCTAGGAGGGGGGCGCTTTCGCCTCAATGATCTTCCCTGGCCAGCGCAACTGGCCCCGGTCTACGGAATATTGGTGCAGGACTTTGACGATGATGGCCACCTGGACGTGCTGCTATCGGGAAATGACTTTGGGGCCGAGGTGGTTAACGGACGCTACGATGCTTCGGTGGGAACTCTGCTGCGGGGAGATGGAGAAGGGCAATTTGCCGCGCTGTCTTTCCGCGAAAGCGGCTTGTCCGTCAGCGGCAACGCCCGAGGAAGTGCCGTGCTGCAGACTCCTGATCAACCGATCTACTTATTCGCCAGCAGTGGCGGGCCGCTGCAGGCTTACGCTACTACCAAACGGCGGAAACCAAAGAAGACTATCGAGGTGCCAAGCGATGTTTTCCGCGCGCTAGTCACTTTTGGCGACGGCCGACAGTGCATCCGAGAGTTTTACTACGGCAGCTCCTATCTGTCGCAATCGAGTCGGTACCTGCCGTTGCGCGGTGATGAGAAACAAATTACGCTCATCGACTTTAGAGGAAAGGAAAGACCTGCTTCTTTTTAAGGTGTTTCGCGTTCGTCCAGCAGTATCAGTTACTGCTAAGCGCTGATTGCCTGACACATGAAAACCGGCCAGGAACCAACGTCGCCCCAATCAGAATATCAATCTTGTTCGTTCGCGAATAGAGCAGTGACATCGTTGACTGCTAACTGAGTCTTCGGGTTAAACTGACGGCTGACCATATACTTTTTCAGACTATACAACAGTTGTTGGGCCTCCCGGCGGCTGCTCAGATCCGTGTGTAGATCAATTCCCGAAACCAATAACTTTCCTTGTCCCACCCTGGCTTCGAAGAGTAGGGCAGTGCTACGGTTCTCAAACCAGTCATCAATAACGCGCACGATAGGCCGTAGTTCAGTGCTAAGATCATCTGTGATTATGGCATTTGCGTGCGTCATAGCGTCCCACCACTGCCAATCAGAGTAGTAATCGGTGGGGAAGTTGGCCAGCGCCGGATGGTTCGGGTCACACAGTATCCCCAGCGTGTGCGGTTTTTGTCCTTTGGTCCACGCCGTATTCCAGAAGATGCTAGAGAAACCCACGCCAATATCTCCTCCCTTGTCGGCGGCAACGTCACCCTTGGTAACGTTAAGCAGTACGGTGCCCCCTTGGGTGAGGTAGGCCTCCGTGGCCGCGTCTAGTTGTTGCACCACGCGCACTTCCTCCTTGTTGTCAATAGGCTGCTTTTGGGTAGGGTACGTCCATACTTCCCAGCTGTTGGAGTGCCCACCTACCTGCACGGTCAGTGTCAGCTTCTGGGCGTCGGCCAATTGCGCTAGGGGCACGGCTATTTTGCCGAGCGAAGTGCCGTTACCAATGGGGATGGTAGTTGTAGAAAAGCTACCCTGCGCGAAGGTTGCGCCGTCTTCACGGTTGAGTTTCCAAGTAGGGGTAACTTCAGATAGCGGATTTTCACCGTAGTGAGCAACCTCAACGGCAACGTGCAAGGTATCGGTGTTCCAGAAGGTGCGGCGCTCCAGCCGGGCCAAGGGTACCGTCTCGCTACAGAATTCCCGGTATTCTTCCGGGCTGATGTATCCTTTCTCGTCCCAAAAAGCATCCAGCACACCAACCAGGGCGGTGCCCTGCCCCGGAAAGTCGTGCAGATCGAGTAACTGAAACCCGGCCATGTCTTTGGTGCGCAGGGCGGCCTCGATATCAGCCTTGTAGCAAAGAGCCTGTAGTTTGCCGGATGCCAACAAAAAGCTATCGGCTAGATGACCCAGGTGGTGCTCAGCCAGGGTCTCTTTAAAAATTTCAAAATTCTTGGGTTTCAGTACACCAGTGTACTTCGACATTTCTCTGAAGTTGGGGTAGGCACACCACTGCCCCATCTCGTGGGTGACGTAGGGCATGGGCGTCTCCTGAATCAGTTCGGTGTAGTCGAAAAGCGTCTGCGGTGGCTGGGCGTTGATAACGCTTCTCAGCCCATCGCCCCACCGTTGGATACGCCCCTCTTGGTTGTCGTAAAAGTCCATACTATCCAGGTACGGCCAGCCGGCACCACTGGTGTATAGCCGACGGGTGTCCCATTTTTTCATGTAATTCACCAACTCTTGCAGGTAGGCCTTGTGGTTGTCTCCCGCCGGTTCGTTGCCGTGGGTCATCATCACGAAGGAAGGATGATTGCCGTAGGCAGCTACAATATCCTCAGACTCTTGGTAAAGCCACGCGTCAATAGGAGCACCGTCGCCCACGGTGGCCCAGGCCGAAGCTTCCACCTGCAAGTACACCCCTAGCGTATCGGCAGCGCGGAAGGCTGCTTCGGGCGGGCACCAGGAGTGAAACCGCACGTGATTGAGTCCGTGATCCTGAACGATGGTAAAGATGCGTTTCCACGCCGCCACGTCGGTAGGGGGATAGCCCGTCAGCGGAAATATAGCGCACTCTAGCGTGCCCCGTAAGAAAACCGGCCGCCCGTTAATAGTAAAATGCTTCCCGTCAATAGCAAAGTCCCGCATTCCGAAGGTAATCTCTTGCCGGTGAGTACCCACTTCGGAGGTAAATTCTACGTGCATCAGGTACAGGTGGGGGTTAAATTCATCCCACAGCAAAGGTGCTTCCCCCATCGGATACGTCAGCTGAAAACGACTTGCCGAATCTACTACGATCTCCTGGGTCAGCTCAGGAATTTCTCCGGTGCTATGGCTAGCGCGGATGATGAGCTGGCCCGACTGGGTGGTTCCGGTAAAGTTTCTGACAGTTCCTTCCAGACGCACCGTTTTATTAGCTACATCGGGATAGAGCCGGACGTTTTCTACCACTACCGGAGAGGAAGCCGTCAGCTCAATGGCTCCTATCACCCCGTTCCAGTTGGTTTGGGTGTGGTCGGTAACGCTATGGGCATTTTCCCCCACGTCGATATCGGCCAGGCGGTTGTCAACGCGTAGCGTAAGAATGTGCTCTCCTGGGGTTAGATACTTGCTGAGTGGATAGTGATGCGGCGTACCCAAGCTATTTGCCGTACCCACCCTGGTACTGTCCACCCAGAGCGTGGTTTCCCAATGCGCCCGCTCTAGCGTTAGTGTGATATGCTGTCCCTTCCAAGACTCGGGAATGGTAACCGTCTTTTGGTACCAGGCGGGGCCATAGTACACCTTTTCGGGAGTCAGCCAGAACGGAATCTTAATGTTCCCCGGCTGACGATACTTAGCCATTTCAGGATGGTTGTGCCAGGTACTATCCTGCACTGCCCCGGTCCACGCAGTAGCAAGACTAACTGGGTTACCCTTGCCGTTTTCGGCCATTGACCCCGGTAGGTTAATGGTGCCGGATAGGTGCTGGCGGTACCACGCCTGAGCTACCCCCTGGTCTAACGAATCAGTGCGAAATCCCCACTCACCGGCCAGATCAATGACGGGCACCTCCTCGCTAGTGCAGGAGAGTAGTACGAACACTGAAAGGAGAGAGAATAGTAATTTGGTCGGTTTCATAGCGAGATGCCTTTATTCTAGTACGTAACCACGCACCAGTTCTTGGTACTGCGCTACCTGCTCTTGCTGCCAAGCCTCGTTTTTGCCTAGCTTTTTGGCCATCAGCCGGGCTACTTCGGGGGCCATGTCGGCGCTGGCGCGGGCGTCGAGCAGCAGGGCGCGGGTGCGCCGCGACAGGAAGTCTTCTACCGTGCGGGCCATCTCGTGGCGCACCGCCCACACCACCTGCGCCTTGGTAATCTTTAGCCGGTCGTGCAGCATGTTGCCTAGTTTGGGCTTTCGCTCGATCATCTTTTTTATACCAATAGCGTCCGAGCCGTAGTAGTGGAGATAATCTTCCCGGTCGGTGTGCTTTAGCCAGCCATGAATGCGCATATCCTTGGTCTTGCTGTCTCGATCCTCTAGTCCACCCACCACGGCGGCCTTATCAATGGTATCTTCGCCCATCTTACGGTAGGTGGTCCACTTGCCCCCGGTAATGGTAACCAGGCCCGATACGGAAACAATGATGGCATGACTGCGCGAAATCTGAGCGGTGCTTTTGCCGTCTCCGGCGCTCACCAGCGGGCGCAGTCCGGCGTAGGTGCTAAGCACGTCCTCACGCTTGGGGTCTTTGGTGAGGTAGATCGCCGCGTGTTCCAGGATAAAGGCAATCTCTTCTTCCAGCGGTCGTGGTTCCAGAGATACTTCACCCACTGGGGTATCGGTAGTGCCCACCACTACTTTATCGTTCCAGGGCACCGCGAACAGCACGCGTCCGTCTTCGGTCTTGGGCACCATGATCGCCGAATCGCCGGGCAAGAACGACTTGTCGAGTACCACATGCACCCCCTGGCTGGGCCGAACGATGGGTTTGGCGGTAGCATCATCCATCCCCAGCACGTTGTCTACGAACACTCCGGTGGCGTTAATCACCACGCGCCCATTGATATGGTAAGTTTGACCGGTCTCTAAATCCTGGGCCACCACGCCCGACACCATGTCGGCGGTTTTGAGCAGCCCGGTTACCGGCATGTAGTTGATGAGCGTGCCGCCCGCTTCGGCAAAGGTTTGCGCGATATTGATGGCCAGCCGGGCATCGTCGAATTGCCCATCGTAGTAGATCACCCCGCCCCGCAGTCCTTCAGTCTCTACGGTAGGCAGCAGCTCCAGGGTTTCTTCTCGAGACAAGCTCTTGGAGGGACCCAGGCCAAGTTTTCCGGCCAGCACGTCGTACACCTTCATGCCCACGGTGTAGAAGGGCCCTCCCCACCAGTCGTAGGTGGGAATGACGAAGGACTGATTCTTGACTAAGTGCGGAGCGTTTTTCATCATCAGTCCGCGCTCGTGCAGCGCTTCGATGACCAGCGACACGTCGCCCTGCTGCAGGTAGCGCACCCCGCCGTGGGCCAGCTTGGTGCTGCGGCTCGACGTGCCCTTGGCAAAATCGTTTTGCTCCAAGAGCAAGGTGGTATAGCCGCGCGAAGCGGCCTCCAGGGCGGTACCCAGCCCGGTGGCTCCGCCGCCAATCACGATCACATCCCAGACGTTTTCGTACTGGGCCACCGTGTTAATCATTACTTCTCGGTCCATCATAAGTTGTTACTTTTCACTGTCTATCCACCCCTTGGCCATCGCCACGGCTTTGTCCCAGTATCTGATTAAGTTCTCAGTTGCCGATGTCTCAGCCGGTTCAAAGGTACGATCCACCTGCCACTGCTCGGCGAGTTCTTCCTGGTTTTTCCAGAAGCCCACAGCCAGTCCCGCCAGGTAGGCAGCCCCCAGCGCGGTGGTTTCCATAATTTTCGGACGCACCACCGGCACCTGTAATACATCGCACTGAAACTGCATCAGCGGATCGTTGGCCGAGGCCCCGCCGTCCACGCGCAGCTCCTTGAAGTCTATCTGCGTATCTTCCTGCATGGCCCGCAGCACGTCGTTGGTCTGGTAGGCCATGCTCTCTACCGCCGCCCGGGCGATGTGGCCTGCGGTGGTGCCCCGTGTAATCCCCGCGATGGTGCCCCGGGCGTACGGATCCCAGTGCGGCGCTCCCAGTCCCGTAAGGGCCGGAACCACGTACACTCCCCCGTTGTCGTCTACCGTATTGGCCAGCGCTTCTACCTCAGCCGACTCTTTAATAATGCCGAGTCCGTCGCGCAGCCACTGCACAATGGCTCCGGCGATGAAGATGCTGCCCTCCAGAGCGTAGGTCGTCTTCCCGTTAATCTGCCAGGCTACCGTTGAAAGTAAATTATGTTTCGAGACCACGGGCTGGTCGCCGGTGTTGAGCACCACAAAGCTGCCGGTGCCGTAGGTATTCTTCACCATGCCGGGCTGGGTACACAGCTGGCCAAACAGGGCCGCTTGCTGGTCGCCTGCGATGCCCGCAATGGGCACCGCTGCCCCCAGTAAATCCTTTTGAGATTCGGCGTATACCTCAGACGACGACGCTACCTCGGGCAATAGAGCAGCGGGCACCTTTAGCAAGTCCAGTAGCTCATCGTCCCACGCTAGCTCATGGATGTTGAATAACTGGGTGCGGCTGGCATTGGTCACGTCCGTCACGTGCCGCTGCCCCCCGGTCAGGTTCCAGATCAGCCAGCTGTCCATGGTGCCGAAAGCTAGTTCTCCGGCCTCAGCCTGCTGCCGCGCGTTCGGCACATTATCGAGCAACCACTGAATTTTGGTGCCCGAAAAGTAGGCATCTACCACCAAGCCGGTTTTCTCTCGGATCAGCTCCGTATGACCCGCCTGCCGCAGTTGGTCGCAGATAGGCGCGGTACGACGGTCTTGCCACACGATGGCCGGGTGAATGGGCTGTCCGGTTTGGCGGTTCCAAATCAGGGTGGTTTCACGCTGGTTGGTGATGCCAATGGCTACTATTTCCTTGGCCGTTATTGCGGCATCTTGCAGTACCCGTTGGGCTACCGTTAGTTGAGACTCCCAGATTTCGTTTCCGTCGTGCTCCACCCAGCCGGGCTGCGGAAAGTACTGCTTAAACTCTTGCTGAGCCACCGTTCGGATAGCTCCCTGATGATCAAATAAGATCGCGCGCGAGCTGGTGGTCCCCTGATCCAGGGCTAGTACGTATTGGTTCATAAGCATCGATTTGCGCCTAAAATAAGGATATCCGGCGCCGGGTCAAAGGTTCGCCGCGCAATCCCTCATGCCCCCATCAATGTACCTTTGTACGTTAATTAAATATATTATAAATATTTTAACTATATTTATAATATATTTAATTAATGAGTATAAACTTCTAACTGATATGAGTGAGATGTACGAGATAAAACTTAATGGTGACTTACGCATCGCTAACCTAAGCCAGATTAAGCATCAACTGTTGGGCGAGCTATCCAATTTACAGCGCTTGCGCGTGCGCATCAGCAACGTGCACGCGCTAGATCTATCGACCCTACAGTGGGTATACGCCTTTGGCTGTGCGGCTAATTCGGAAGGGAAGGAAGTAACCATTCGAATGGAACTGCCCGCCGAACTAGACCAACTGGTGCGGACTTCGGGTATCAAGGATATGTTCAACCGCTTTGACCGTTAGCGGCTAAACCCCCGAATATCCTACCAGATTTGCTACTTTTGCGCGGTATCTAACCGGCAAGCAAATGAAATACTTTTTTATTATAATAGGGTGGCTGCTTTCGTATCAGGGATGGGCGCAGTCTGAGTCTCCGCTAAGTACCGACCGTCCGGGCGAAGGCACCGATGCCGCCTCGGTGGTGGGGGTAGGGGTGGGCCAGTTGGAAACCGGAATTTTTCGAGAGTGGGAGACAGCAAGTGACTACAGCTTGGGTTACTATCCCACCACGCTACTTCGCTACGGAGTATTTGAACGGGTAGAGCTTCGCTTGTCTTCGGGACTTTACCAAGATAATGCGCGCTCGACAATTGGCTGGTCGCCCCTAGACCTGGCTACCAAGGTAGCACTCACCGAGCAGGCCGACGGCTGGATACCCCAGGCGGCGCTACTAGTAGGATTCACGCTGCCCGCCACCGGCAGTACCGAGGCGCAGTCAGAATTTACCCAACCGAGAGTAGTGTTGTTACTCAACCACGCAATTAATTCCTGGCTGGGAATCACCACCAACCTGGGAGCCCACTGGGAAAACGACTCTCCCGAAACCATCTACCGCTACGCCATGTCCTTCGACTTGAGCCTGAGCGAGCGGGTGGGAGCTTTTGCCGAATTTTACGGCGATCTGCCCGAGGCCAGCGTCAGTAGTCACTTGTTCAATGCTGGATTTACTTACTTGGTGACCAACGACCTGCAATTGGACGTAGCGTCGGGCGCTGCCCTGACCGATAACGCACCGGACTTGTACGTGGGAGGTGGGGTGTCGTGGCGCTGGTTACGATAAAAACTCCGTCAAAGCTGCTTCGCTTATTTTTGCTGCTCCAGTAGGTCCCTGATCGTTGCCAGTTCATTACGAACCTCCTGGTACTGGCGTTCCTGCTCATCCAGGCGACTTTGTAACGCGTCGATGGTGCGCTGCTGTTCTTGCAACGCGTTGAGCATCGGAGGAATAAGGCCTGGATAATTTACCGTACGAAATCCATCCTCCCGGACGTGCACCAGGCTGGGGAACACTTGTTCTACTTCCTGGGCCATCACGCCCAGGTGCATCTGCTCGTCACCCTGCTTCCAGCGGTAGGCGTAGGGAGTGATCTGCCGGAGCTTCTCTGCCGAATTGGTCAGGGCGACCCAGTCTTTTTTGAGGCGCTGGTCGCTGGGCGTGCCCACCGTGGCGTTGGTTACCCGCCCTTTTTGGTCTACCGCTACCGAGGTAATCGGATTGTTGTCAGCCGGGTCACCGTAGACCGTAGCGGCGGCACTGAGGTTTGGTAGGCGGTCTTCGCTAAGAACACCCGAAGAAACATTCGCCGCATTCAGGTTGGCGATGCCGCTTCCGTTGCCGTTCAGATCGGCCGTTACGGTACCTCCGGTGATAGACACGTTAGACTGGTCTAGCCCCAGATTGCTTCGCGTCTGAACGCTATTGGCAAGCGTCAACTGACCAGCGCTATTCAGCGTAGCATCCCCTCCCAAGGTACCCAGGGTAGGCTCGTTGGCGGCGTTTCCGTAAATGATGTTGCCGGCAGGAATATCCTGTAGTTTGCTGACCGCGATGCCTGCCGCTGGGCTGATATTTTCGTTTCGGATTACCTCATCGGCTAGGTCGGCCACTCCGTTACTACCCACGGTCAGGTCGCCGCTAACCACCACCGGGGTGGGCTCGTTGCGGGAGTTGCCTACGTAGATAAACCCTTCGTCGAGGCGTACCGTCCCGAAGATGTTGAGGTTCTCCCAGAAAACGGTGCCCGCGTTGGTAGAGATCAGCACCTTGTTGGCACCAGGCGACGCCAGGTCGGTAGTGGTAACGGAGTTGTCGACGATTTTGATAGATGATACAGAGTTGCTCGCCAGGTTATCGGCTTCCACCACCGCTTCGTTGAGCGACAAATTCGTCAGCTGACCCGATAGGTCACCCCCCACCAGCCCACTCACCATCGGCGTCCAGCCGCCGGAGTTCATCCAGTAGTAGAACACATTCTGCTGACTGTCGAACACCAACAATCCGCTTTCTGCGGCCGACAGTTCCGCGACGAACTCCTCGGCGTTACGCTGGGCGGTCGTCAGGGTAGGAACCAGTAGCCCCTGGTTCTGTCCGGAAGAAACCAGGTGAAGCACCGCACGGGGGCTGGGATTCTCGGTGCCGATGCCCACTGAATTTTGAGCGTGAGTGGGCACAACGGCCACCACCAACAACAGGCTGGCACAGAGAATCAGGTAAGGAAAAGCTTTCATACGGTAATAGTTACGAGGAGTATGCTCCTACTAAGGATTAGGTTGTATTAGTTTTGCTGGTTGATACCGAAGAAGAACCGCTTCAGGGCGGGGCTCCGCATTCGAGGAACGCGCAGCGGTTGATACGAAACCAGCGTGTCGACCGATCTTCCGTTAAGTTGCTCCAGCTCTGATAAGCTAACGCCTAATGTACGGCTGAGATTTTGCAAGGATACATCCGGTCGTAAAATACGGATTTCAGCCGAGGGGGTATAGCGTAGGTCCTGACCAATTAAACGAATCTCTACCCGGCGGTTTAGCTGCTGGCTTACCAAGGCGTTGGTAGACGACCACGCTGTTGAGGATCCTTCCGCGTTAAGGACCAGCGCCGAAGGGTTTACCCCCTGGGCTACCAAGAAATCAAAGACAGTAGTCGCCCGCTGCCGACTGAGCCGGAGGTTGTAGGCATCGTTGCCCAGGGTGTCGGCGAAGGCGTTGATTTCAGCGACTGCTTCGGGGTTGCGCTCAAGAAACTGCACCAGCTCCCGCAACGACTGCCGGGATTCGAGTCGTAATGATGAGGCGTTAAACTCGAAGTAAAGGGCCTCATACGACCGGGTGGTATTCACCTCTCGGTAGCTGGTGAGGCGGATATTCTGCACCTGAAGCGCCCCCTCGCCCGCGCTGGTCGGGTCTCCGGTCACTAGCATGTATCGGCTGGCAGGGTTCAGGTTCACGAAGTGGAACCGCCCGTCCTGATTGGTGGTCGTAATCTTAGCAATTGCACCTACACTGTCTAGCAGGTGCACTTGGGCCTGGGGTAAGGTCTCCAATTCTCCCTCCCGCCCCTGAAGCAAGGTGCCCCGCAGTTCGCCCCGTTGGTCGCGGGTGATGCTATCCGTAGAGATGGTTACCAGCGAACCCGTGCGGTCATCGGGGGCTTGCGTGCGTTCAGCCGCTGGTTTACCTACTTCCTCTCCCGCCCGGCCTCGTAGCCGCGACAGGGCCAACTCGTTCACATCGGAAGCCAGCACAAACCGAGACGATCCGTTAGCAAGTCGCTCTTGCGGAACCGAGCGCACCACCACAATATCATCGGGCGGGGTGGGTACGAAGATATCATCGCCAAAGAGGGCGTTCCGCCGGGTGCGGGGGCGCGCGGTTTCCTGAGCCGCTAGCTGCGGCAGCCGCCCGGTGTTTCCCAGCAGCTGCGTTGTTAACGAGCGCGTGGTATCATACGTAAATCGGTATACATCAAAATTACCCGCCCGGTTAGAAGATACGTACCCTTGACTCTTCCCAATCGCCAGAAAGCAGTCGTCGTGCACCGAATTGATGGGAGAGAGTAGCAACTGAGGCCCGGGTTGTCCGCTGCTCCAGCGAGGCACACCGTACAGGTCCATGCCGCCCGGGCCGCTTCGTCCGGACGAGGCGAAGCAGAACAGGTCTTCGGCGCCGTGGTAGAAGGGGGCAATCTCATCTTCCGAAGTATTGATATCTTCTAGAGGTCGCGCAGACTGCCAATCTCCTGCGCTATCGCGAACGCTTAGCCACAGGTCGAAGCCCCCTGCGCCCCCCGGGCGGTCCGAGGCGAAAAATAGGGTGTCGCCCCCGGGCGAGAGAGCCGGATGCTTGCTGTTGGAGGCAGGAGCATTTACCGACGCGCTAAGGGGCATAGGCGCCTGCCACCGCCCCGCTTGAAGACGAGATACGTAGAGGCGGCAGTAATCAGCCTGACAGTGGGTGAAGTAGAACGCTTGTCCCAACGCATCGAAGCAGCCGGGTCCGTCGTGGGCGTCGCTGTTCCACGGCTTGATCGCTCGTGAGTAATCCCTACTTCCTTTCCCGCGATTTTCTATCCAGACAAGGTTGGTGTGATTCTCGCCGTAACGAGGATCGGGCCTGCGGAGCGACGCATCCCACCGCCCCGAGGTAAGCACCAGGCTGGTATCGCTCCGGTACGGAACCGCCGCGTAGTCGTGGGCCTTAGTATTGAACGGAGGAGGCAATCGCTGAAGCGTAACGGAGGACCGTTCGGTAGCTGTCAGCGCGCTTTGATAGCAACCCTGTTGAGCAGCGCGGGCCTCATCGGCGAGCGGATGGTCAGGCTGGGCCGCTACGAAGTTGGTAAGCAGGGGCAGCGCCTCCGGGCAGCGCCCCGCCCGCTGCAAAAGCTGCGCGTAACGAAGCTCCGCGTCCGGGAAGCTCCGCGAAGCGTTTTGATACACCCGTCGGTACTGCCCGCGGGCTTCCTGGTACCGAAATAGGTGCCGCAACGATTCGGCCAGGCGGTACGTGCTCTGCCAATCAGTGGTGTCGCGCGCAACTGCTGATTGGTACAAGAGGGCTGCCGGAGCGTACTGCTGGGTTTGGTAGTACTTATCCGCTTCTTCTAATGAAGAGGACTTCGGGGGGGCAAACTGGGCCAGGGCCTGTCCGCTTAGTCCGAGTAGTAGGAGTACTGCAATCCATCGCATACGCTAAAATAAGGGCGAGGGAGGGAGAATAGAAGTATTTTTGGTCAAAAAGCGATAGGCAACGGACAGCTCCAGAGCACCTTGACTAACAATACCGGTGCGTGCGCTTGTCGCATTGGTATCGTAGGATAGGGCCGCGTCGAACTGACTCGTCTGCGCTCCGAGTAGCAGCACGAAGGCATCGTTGTACCGGTACCATCCCCCCAGCAACAGACGGAGGTCAGCAGGCACCTCTGGTCGGTTAGACAGCACCCGCACACCCAGGGTAGCCCCCCCGGTGTACTGGGCTAGTGCTTCTTGTGCGATTATAAAGAATCCCGGCGATACGTCCAGCCGTTCGCTGACCCGAAACTGACCGCCCCCGTGGACCTTAAACACCAGGGGCAGGCTGTTTCCGTTAGGCAAAAACTCAAAAACCGGGCGGTTCAGGTTACTCACTGAGGCTCCCAGATGCAGTTGGTACGTAGCCAGCTTCTTCATTGGGTTCCGCAGAGGGTCATACACCCAGAGGAAACCAGCATTGAGGCGCAGGGCGCTGGCCTGAGAGGCGTAGGTGCCCGACGGTGGTGCAGGCCCCTCAAAGCCCCGGTAGGTGATCTGCGAAGGCCAGGTGAGGGCGCTGAAGTCAATACGCGTGCGAAGGTAGGAGGCCTGAAGCCCCACACTCACAAACTGCGTTCGAACCCGGTTTAGCCCCAGCGTATAGGCTCCTGACACATCCACCTGGTAGGTTTGCCACTCGCTATTCTCGCCCGCCAGGTCGCTCAGAAACCCTACTCCGAGTCCGCCACCGGGAAGTGATCCATGCGTGCGTGGTCCGCTGTACAGAGGAAGCATCGCCGAAAAATAGCCCGTGCGGTAGGTTAAAATACCCAGTCGTTGCAAACGATAGACGGTTCCCAGGGTGGGGTCGGCTACCGAACCGGCGGCGGCGGGATTAAGCAGCAGGGGGGCGGCTTGGTACTGCGAAAAACGGATTTCCTGCGCGGCGACTTCATCAAAACGCATCGCCAGTACTAGGGCAAATCCGAGAAGTAGGCAAAAGCGGCGGCGGAAGATCATTAGCGAAATAGGGTAATAGTACCGGATTGACTGACCGGGGTGTCGTTATCAAAAAGCCCGCGCAGAGAATACTGGTACACCCCCGCCGGAGCCGCCGCGCGGTCAGAAGCATACTCGCCTCCCCAACCCTGTTCCTGCACCTGCCGGAGCGAGGCGGTCTGGTACACCAGCGTGCCCCACCGGTCAAAAATACGGAAAAGAAAGGACTCGGCGCGCAGCGTGCTGGTGTAAACGCGTACCGAACGGTTGGTAGGATCAGGAGCATCCGGGGCGAAAGCCGAAGGTACCAGCACCCGATTGTCTACCGAAAACCGACTGGTAACTCCTGCCGCCACGATCGGCTGGGTAGCCAAGCCTTCGCTGGTCACCGTTCCGGGAGCGGCATCGGCACTGCGGCTGGCCTGGCCCAGGCTAACGAAAGGACCCTCGGGCTCGTTCGACTGCGCAACAACGGCCCCCACCAGATCGTCCAAGCCGTCGCTCTGGTCTACCGCGAGCGTTACGGGCGAACCGGCAAAGGTGCCCGACACTGTTTCGATGCGCCAGTAGCGGGCCGCTGATACGCGCGCCAGCGATTCATCCTGCGTACTAACCGGATTGGGAGCTACGACACTTACCCGAAGGACGGGCTCCTGACCCACTACGTTGGTAAGGGTAAGGGGGAGGTAAGCACCGACTTGCCCCAACGGAAAGCGCCGCGGGCCGGTGCCCTGGTAGATCATCGAGGATGCCACGTAGGCTTCGGCGGAGCCCCCCGCCACGGTGGCCGTGGATTCCAGTACCAAAGAGGCTGCCTCAGAAGATTGCAGAACGCCTTCGTCCAGGGTAAGGGTGTCAATGATCCGGGCAGGCGATTCCAGTTCTTTCGTGCCGCCGCCGCGGCGGGTGCTGAGGTGGTGAAACGCTTGTCCCCGGTGATCGATGGCCTGATTTTCTCCGCGAAGTACTACTTCACTCGCCAAGGTGTCGCGGTACGTGCCTTCGTTACGCCAGTCTCCGCTGAGGTAGAGGGTGCCCTGGTTAAGCAAAGTGCCCTGGTTGCGTAGGTTTCCGACAATGGTAACCGAAGTGGCGGGCTGAACGCACACCACCTGTTCGCTACCGATGTACAAAGCCTGTCCGTCAGCGTCTGGTGAAATAACAAAGACAGTAGCCAGTGCTACCAGGGTGAACAAAAACGAGTGGCGCATGCCTATGGCTTTCGTGATCAAAGGGCGCAGTAAGTACCACAACGCACGGTACAACGGGTAATTTAAAGAAATTGCCCGTACGGAAAAAATGACGCAACCGGTGAACCGGGGCGGCCAGCCGTTTAAGCTAAATAGCTACTTGAGACCTGCCGAAACCGGTTGCACCAGAAAGAATCCGAAGTTACCCTGGGGCTGGTACAGCGGCATGAGCAGGTAAGCATCTTCCGGGGCCACAACCGGCGCGCCGTCGCTAGTGGCCAGGAGCTCGCCCTTCCGCACGAACTGGAGGTTACGAAAACCGGGTTCCATTCGAAAGGCTTCATCTTCCCGAATGGTGTAGGCTGATCGCAAACGGTACACCGCTTCCTGCTGCGTTCCCTGCCGTTGCAGAACAGCTCGGGCGCGGTCTAGGTGCGGCTGGGCATCCGCCTTGCGAAGGCAACCCGCGTGCTGCAGGGCCAGCCAGATCATCGCTTCCTGATTGTCTACCGAAAGCGCAGCCTGGTGTTGCCCCGCTTCGTAAGTAAAACCCGTCCAGCCGCGCTGGTTAAGCCACTCGGCCAGGCATCCCTTAATCTCTTTCTCCGCTCCGATGATTGCCGCTACCGGAACTTCCTGGGCCAACCGCAAACTAGTGGCAAAGCCTTCGTTAAGACTGATAAACGGAATGCTATCCGAAGACGTAGTGTGGCAGTCTATGAAGTAAAGCTCGCCTTCGGTTCGTGCCTCTAGCGAATCTACTAAGTCGCTAATGTTGAGCAGCTCCAGGGTTTCGTGGACCTGCTCTTCCGGGGCGGCCTGCGCCTGCTCAACGCGAGACGGCAGAAAAAGTCGGTTAAGATCTTCCTGCACGTAGCGCACCTGCTGCCGAAGCGCGTCTACGTTGCCTAGTACGCCTACCAGCTGACCGTTAAGGGGCAGTTGAGCAGCGCGTAGTTGCTCGAAGACGCGTTGCAGGGCCAGCACGCCGCTGGGTTCGTTGCCGTGCACTCCGGCGAACACCACCAGCCGCGGTGAAGCACCATCGGCGGGATACGTGCCTACGATACGGGGTAAGGTAGAGAAGTTTTGGCTCATTCGGATTGCTGGTCTAGCTCGCGGTATAGCAACCGACTCAGATGCACAAAGTCGTGCTCGGTGATTAACCCTACTAAACGTTGGTCACGCACCACGGGTAAGCAGGACACCTTACTGTCGACGATTAGCTCGATGGCTTCGGTCAGGGGCATGTCGGGCGGGGCGGTCACCAACTCCCGAACCATTACGTCACGAACGGGTAAGGACGCAATATCTTGGCCGTGGTGCTCGGTCATGTACGAAATGATGCTGTCCTTGGTGATGATTCCCACCAGCTGGCCCTCGTTCTCAACTGGCACGTGGCCTATCTGCTTCCAGGTCATCAGGTGGGTGGCCAGGTCCACAATATCACCTTCTTGCACGGTGTACAGCGAGCGGGTCATCACCTGCGACAGCGTGCGAAACCGGTTGCGCCAGTTTCCTGCTTCCTGCACGGTGGCCAGGCTCCAGGTGTGCCCGGGCTGCCCGGCGGTTTGTCGCTCCAGCATCCCCGCAGTAATGGCGATCCAGGCTTCGCTGGGTTGCGTGTTCTGCTTCTGCAATTGCTGGTAAGAGTTTAGGATCCAGCGGGAGCCGGTTTTGGCACTTTCGGTACGCTGCCGAATGATATCCAGGTAGTAGGTGCGGTCGGCCTCGTCTACGGCAGCCTGCTGCAATCCTTGCTCAGCGATTGGCAATAGCTCGTCGAGCACCAGTTCCTGGGCAGTTACCAGTGCCCCATCGAGCCAGGTAAACTGCACCTCGATGCCGAGCTGGGCTGCCTTCAAAAAGTTTTCCTTGGCCTGATCGAAGGGCATTTTTTCGGATAGACGGCGGTAGCGTTCGGGCATTCCCTTCATCAAGCCCAGCCAGAAGGCGGTATTAGCAATCTCGTCGTCTACGGTGGGTCCGGCGGGCAGCACCCGGTTCTCGATGCGCAGGTGCGGAGCCCCCTGGGTGGTGCCGTAGCACACCCGGTTCCAGCGGTAAATAGTGCCGTTGTGAAAGTTAAGCGCCTCCAGACGCGGCACCCCGCCCTGCTCCAGTACCGCAGAAGCATCTTCGGCGATCGGTTTGGTGAGGTACGCTTTGTAACCGGCGATGTCCTGGTGAAAAAGCTCGGCAATAGAAGACTCTATCCACGCGTTGCCAAACGACACCCGGGCTTCTTCCTGCTTCAGGTTCGAGTAGGGCTTGCGGGTGTCGGTGGTTTGGCGCAGCAGCGCAATGCGGGTTTCGTGCCACAGCCGCCGCCCCAGAAACACCGGCGAGTTGGTGGCGCAGGCCAGGGTAGGGGCGGTGATCAGCTGCGCCCAGTTGTACTGATCCGCCAAGTCGTTCGGGTCTACCTGCAGGTGCACCTGGAAGCTGGTCATACAGCCCCCGAAGGTGGAGGGGTTGTTACGGGTAATCAGCTCGTCTACTCCCTTAATATTGAACTCGTACTGCTCGCCCCGCCGTTGGTTCACGTTCTCGAGCAACGCCTGGTAGCGTGGTTCGGGGGTCATCGCTTCGGGATCGGTGTCGGCCTCTCGGATGGTAGGTAAAATCCCCGTTAGGATAAGTTGAACCTGATGCTTGTCAGCTTCCGTGGCCACCAGTTGCAGCTTATCGAGCAGTTCCTGCTTCATGCGGGCCAGGCAGTCGCCGGAGAAGCGTAGCGGGCTGAGGTTAATCTCCAGGTTAAAGCGGGCGTACTCGGTGGTGATAAAGTCTTTGTCCAGTGCCTGGTGTAGTTCGGGGCCAATCAGCGCGGGATTGTACTGTTTGTCTACCAGTACCATTTCCTGTTCGGCCCCAATCCGTTGAATGTCCTTCTCGAACCGATCTTCCGCCAGCATGGTCTCAAACACTCGGATATCCTCCAGCAAGTGCGTCATAAACGCCTGCCGCTCCTCCTCAGTCTCAATAATCTTAATGCCTTCTTGGGCCATAGGGCGGTATTTTTCACAGAATTCTAGGGTATAAGCCGTATCAGTCTAATTTTGTTGTCAATTTTACCATTGCTGTAGAACAGCAGCGGTTATCAATGGTCGGGTAAAGCGGTTCTTAACAAACACTTAGTATAAGAATTGTATTAGTTTTTCTTATTAAGTTAATTTTATTACCTTGCTTGGCCGCTAAACAGATAATTATTGCTCACCTGATACCACGGCATGGCAACGCTGACCCAACGAACGTCCCCTCTTGCTTTTATCCGGCTGTTGCGTCCTGGCCAGTGGGCAAAAAATACTTTTTTGTTTATTCCGGCATTCTTCGCCGGAGCGTTTCTGGAGCCCTACGTCTTCGTGCGCTTGGTGGTTTCCTTTGTTTGCTTTAGCGGAGTAGCCAGTTCGATCTACATCCTTAACGATTACCGGGACGTAGAAAGTGATCGCCAACACCCTACCAAGTGCAAGCGCCCCCTGGCGGCGGGTGAAGTATCGCCTACCGTAGCGCTGCTTGCCATGGCCATCATTGCCACGGGTGCACTGGGAGTAGCCTGGTGGTTAGACATCTACTTCTTTATAGCGCTGATAGGGTACGCCGCCCTGAACGTGGCCTACTCCTTTGGACTAAAGCACGTCTCAATCCTCGATATTCTTATCGTGGCCTTCGGTTTTCTGCTGCGCACGGTGGCGGGCGGCATCGTAGCGGATGTTCCTGTCTCGCAGTGGTTGGTGATTATGATTTTTCTGCTAGCCCTGTTTCTAGCACTCGCCAAACGACGCGACGATCTGCTGCTGGGGCAAACATCGGGTCAGCTGATGCGCCGCTCGGTAAAGAGCTACACGCTAGAGTACGTCAATGCCTGCCTCACCATGCTGGCGGGTATCATTATCGTTTCGTACCTGATGTACACTATTTCCGACGAGGTAGTCGGGCGCTTAGGAGATCATCTCTACTTCACCAGTATTTTCGTGATTGCTGGAATGATGCGCTACATGCAAATTTCGCTAGTAGAGAACAACAGTGGTTCACCCACCAAATTACTCTACACCGACCGGTTCATTCAACTCACCCTACTTGCTTGGCTGGCGAGCTTCTTCGCACTTATCTATCTTGGCACCACTTGGTAACCAACAAGCTCTTGCCCCAACCACCCGTACTAGCCCTGTTTGATTTTGACGGTACCATCACCCGTCGTGACACCCTATTTGATTTTATCCGTTTCTACCGGGGAAGATGGGCCCTGTACCGGGGTTTGGTGCAACTCACTCCCGCGCTACTCGCTTACAAGCTAGGATTTACCGCTAACTGGGTAGCCAAGGAGCGCGTACTGACGCATTTCTTCGGTGGGGAGTCTGAGTCTGCCTTTCGCCGCCGCGCCGCCGACTACGCCCACCAGCGCTTACCTCAGATCATCCGGCCTAGTGCGCTGCAAAAGATCAGAGCGTTTAAAGAACAGCAAGCCACCGTTTATGTGGTTTCGGCCTCGGCCGAAGACTGGATTCGGCCCTGGTGTGAGACCCTGGAGGTGCAGTTGCTCGCTACCCGCTTGGAAAAGCAACAGCAAAAGATAAGCGGTAAAATTGCCGGGAAGAACTGCCACGGACCCGAAAAGGTTCGCCGGATCAGAGAAGAACTAGCACTGTCGCAATACTCGGCGGTCTACGCGTACGGTGATAGTTCAGGAGATCGAGAGATGTTAACGCTGGCTCACTATCCCCACTACCGCTACTTTAAGTAACCGCAGGAACGCCGGACGTCTGATCAACCCGTTGGCTTTTGATCGCCTTTAACCGCTCAACGGTAATTGGTTTCACAATGTAATCCTTTACGCTCGCCACGTTCATAGCCCGGTTCATGTGCTCTTGGTCAGCGGATAAAGCCAGCATATACACAGACGTGTCGGTTCCCCCCAGAGCCTCTAACTGCTCTAAAAATTGCCATCCGCTAACAATAGGCATACAGATGTCTAAGAAAATAATTTCAGGAAACTTCTGCCGACGGGCTTTTAAGTCGTTCAGGTAGTCGAGTCCGTCGACCGCACTGTAGAAGCAGTGTACTTGTTCGGCCAACTGCACCATGTGGTTGGCTCGCTCCATAATTAAGCTAGCGATGGGATCATCATCTATAACTAAAATTGTGTTTACGTTGGGCATTCGAATGGTTCTTTTGTTCGTACTATCTACTAGATCGCACAATCGACGTGCCGAGTGGCCGCCAACGTAAGATATACGAAGACTCTCTGAAATAGCTAGCGCAATTCCGCAAAATAATTATATACAGTCCGGGTAATACTGATATTGATGCAAAGTCTGTTAGACGTACCGTTCTGGCGGAAACCGATTGGTCGACTAGGGTTTGTTAGGTATATTCACTAGCAAACCACAGTGTTCCGGCATGACATACGCTTACTTTACCGTACTTCTTTCTCTTTTGTTACGCTTGCTATTAGGGCTATTTCCAGCAGGGGATGACGCCCCACCGGTTGGCGATCCGCCGGGCGGCGATCCGCCGGGGGATGGCTCCGTAGCCTACGAACTGGTTAACCTCGGGCGACCCCTCAACAGCATCTACCACGAATCGGCCCCGGTGATTTCTCCCGACGGACAAACGCTCTACTTCGTAATTACCAACCATCCCGAAAACCACAAGGGTACCGAGCAGACCCAGGACATTTGGTTCGCCCAGCGAGACTCCATCACGGGCGAATGGAGCGGGGCCACGCACATGCCAAAGCCGTTTAATACGCACCGTTATAACCAAGTGGCGAGCGTTTCGCCCGATGGCGACCAGTTGCTTATTCGCACCGGTGAGGGCAAAAGCAATTGGGAGTTTGCTACGGTAGCCCGGGTCGGGAAAGCTTGGCAGAAACCCCAGAAGCTAAACATTGAGGGCTTTGGCAGTATGTGCCGAGGGCAGTTCAACGGGGGGTTTATGGCCTACGACGGTAGTGCGCTGCTGTTGTACTTTAGCGAAACCAAGGATGGCAAACTGAGCGATCTGTACGTAAGCTTTCGACAGGGAGGTAACCGGTGGACCCGTCCGCAAGCCATTACCGCCATCAACTCCCGCTACGACGAATTTGGACCCTACCTGGCTCCCGACAACCAGACTATGTACTTTGCTAGTGCGCGTCCCGGAGGTTTCGGAAGCACCGATGTGTACCGCACCCGTCGGCTAGACGATACCTGGCTGGCCTGGTCGAAGCCTGAGAACGTGGGTGCCCCGGTCAACACCAAGGGATTTGACGCTTACTACGCGGTGGGGCGTTCTGATACTGCCGTATTCACTACCCGAGCGCTAATGACCGCCGACGGGGGGCACCTGGACATTTACGGACTGCGAACGATAAAGAAAGAAAAGCCCACCTTGCATCTGGAAGGCTTTGTCACTGATGAGATTTCGGGCAATTTTGTGGCGGCTACCGTTCGTTACGAGCGCGATGAAGATCTAGGGATCACCCAATCTGATGTTGCCCTGGGCGAGTACCGTACCCGCCTGCTGGAAAGCGGCTGGTACCACCTGCTGATCACGGCCCCCGGGTATCTGTCGCGTACCGACAGTATCCAGATTGCCCCCTTTTCGGCTGACACGACCGTATACAAGGATTTGACGCTGCGGGCGCTAGAGGTCGGCGTTTCGGTTCGTTTAAACAATATCTTCTTCGACTACAACGAAGCCACCCTGCGCCCGGAGTCGCACCCTGAACTGGACAAAGTGGTAGAAATGCTAGAAGCCAATCCGAAGCTGGCCATTGAAATTGGCGGACACACCGACGACCGTGGGTCGGAAGAATACAACCGAGAGCTATCGCAGGGACGCTCGGAAGCCGTGCGGCAGTACTTACTGGATAACTTTATCGACCCTGAGCGCGTAACGGCGGTGGGATACGGCGAAACGCAGCCCGAAGTGCCCAATACCAGCGAAGAAAACTGGCAAGTGAACCGGAGGGTAGAGTTTACCGTGCTAGAAACCGAGTAGCTACTGACTGTCTGCTCGGGCAACCCCCACCATGCTATCGGCCGTGCCGTAGTACAGATACCAGTGGTCATCAAAGTATACCAATCCTTCCACAAAGGTAGTTCCGTCTATATACTGTCCCGACTTCTCGAACGGCAGTTCGGGTTGGATGAAGGGTTCGTCCGACCGGTCCAGTAGTTTCCAGGGTTCCTGAGCGTCAAACAAGGCCTGCCCGCCCGTGTACACGCGGTTGCCCAACGCTTCCTCACCAATGTTCTGCGAGTTGCCCGCGTTGTAGAGCACCACGATGCCATCATCGGTAAGCACGGGGGGCGGCCCGGCTTCCACCAGCCACGAATCAAAGTAACCGGGCCGCGGGCTCAGTACCGGGGCCAGTTGTCCCGTATAGTCTTCTACCGGGGTCCAGTCGCGCAGGTTATCCGAACTGGCCAGCCACACGTAGGGCACCCCGAAGTACATCCAGTATTTTCCGTTGATCTTAGCGGCTTTCAGTTTGCCATCTACTAGGCGAGTGACGATGGCCCCGGACTTAGTTTCTCGCTGGTGGTACTTCCACTTATCGTAATCCTCGAAGATAGGACCGTGTTTGGTCCAGGTTTTCAGATCGGGAGAGGTGGCAACGGCCAAACGCGGCACCTTACGGTTCCACTGGGTATAGGTAAGCACGTAGGTACCGTCTTCGGCTTCTACGATGCGGGGGTCTTCTACGCCGCCGGGCCACTCAAACTTCCGTTGATCGTCTTTGCTGGGGTAGAACACTGGTTCGGATCGCCGTTCGTAGGTGGTGCCATCCGTTGAGGTCGCCAGCCCAATCCGTGAGGTGTGCCCCCCGATCTCTTTCTCACCCAGTTTTTCCTCCGCCCGGTACAGCACGTGAATCGTGTCGTTCTTAACAATTGCCGCCGGATTAAAGGTCGCCATCGACTCCCAAGCTACTACGTTGCCCGACAAGGGGTCTTTAAACGTAGAACTACTGTCTTTCTGGATGATGGGACGGGCGTTGGGCAACCGCTCGAACGGACCTAGCATCCAGGGCTTCATAGACTGCGCAAACCCGGCGGTAAACGCAGCGCCAATAAGAACCAGAATCAAGCAGAAATTGATGGGAGTACGAAAAATTTGCATGCTCTTTTAATTACATTTTAATGAGAATGAAAGTAGGGTAAGCAAAGCCAGATAGGTTAAACTCTATCTAACACACCCAGTTTTCAGTAAGACCGCTTGTCGCCTGTTAGTGGGTTAACTACATTTAGGCCATGAAGTTACTGCACACCGCCGACTGGCATCTGGGCAAACGCCTGGGCGACTACTCGCGCCTCACCGAGCAAGCGGAAGTGCTCGATGAAATCTGCGAAATTGCCGAAACCGAAGCCGTCGACGCAGTACTTATTGCCGGTGATTTATTCGACACCTACAATCCACCCAACGAGGCGCTGGAGCTCTTCTACCGCACCGTGCACCGCCTCAGTAATAACGGGGCCCGGGCGGTGGTGGCCATCGCCGGTAATCACGATTCGCCCGACCGCGTGGAGGCTCCCGACCCCCTGGCCCGAACGTGCGGTATCTTCTTCGTTGGTCGACCCGATTCGGTGGTTTCCTCAGTGAGCACCAACGTAGGCATCACTACCCTGAACACCGCACCGGGCTTCGTCGAACTACAACTGCCGAACTGCCCCGACCCCCTGCGGCTTATCCTAACCCCTTACGCCAGCGAAACTACCCTGAAGCGATTTCTGGGCGACGACCACCGAGATCAGTCCCTGCGCGAGGCGCTGCGGCAGGATTGGCAACGCCGGGCCAACCAGCACTGCGATGCGCGTGGGGTGAACGTGTTGATGGCCCACCTCTACTTCCAGCAGCGCCACGGACCCGCCCCCGAAGAACCGGACGATGAGAAGCCTATTTTGCACGTGGGGGGCGCCTCGGCCGTATTCACCGAAGATATTCCGCCGCAGGTGCAGTACGCTGCCCTGGGGCACCTTCACCGGTACCATACGGTGGCTTCCGCCCCGTGCCCGGTTTGCTACAGCAGTAGTCCGCTGGCCTACAGCTTTAGCGAGGCAGACCAACAAAAGCAGGTGGTAATCGTCGAGGTAAGTGCCGGAAGTGCCGCCCGGGTGCGGCCAGTTGCGCTTCGGGCGGGGCGCCGTCTGTGTCGTCCGCGGTTTACCGAGGTAGAAGCGGCTATCCGGTGGCTCGAAGATCACCCCAACACCTTTGTTGAGCTTACCTTAGTAGCGGATTCTTTTTTAGATAGTAAACTCAAGCGGGCCCTTTACGCTGCCCACGACGGTATCGTAAGCATCATTCCCGAAGTATCCACCTCAGAAGACGCATTAGTAGCTCCGAGTATCGATCTTAGTAAAGACTTGCGTTCTCTGTTTGTTGACTACTTTCGGGCGAGGCGGGGGCAGGAGCCTAATGATGCGTTGCTCACGCTCTTTGATGAGGTGCTTGGCACCGAAAGTAGTTAGTCCATCTTCGTCTATTCACCAGCATGATACCGTTACGCCTTACCCTACAGGGGTTATATTCGTACAAAGAAACCCAGGTTATCGACTTTGAATCCCTGGCGGGTTCCCCGCTGTTCGGCATATTCGGCGCGGTGGGAAGCGGGAAGTCGTCCGTACTAGAAGCCATCGTGTTTGCGCTTTACGACCGCAGTGAGCGCCTCAACAGAAGCGGCGACAACCGCTACTACAATATGCTCAATCTGCAGAGCGATCAATTTGCTATCGACTTTGAGTTTCGGGTAGCGAACCCCCAGCCCACCCGGTACCGGTTTACCGTTGCTGCCCGCCGCAAGAAAAAGGACTACGAAAAGGTAGAAATAAAGGAACGGCGGCAGTACCGCTGGGAGAACGACGCCTGGATCCCGATTGAAGTGGCCGATGCGGCGCCGATCATTGGCATGACCTACGAGAACTTCATGCAAACGGTGATTATCCCGCAGGGTAAGTTTCGGGAGTTCATCGACCAGAAACCCAACGACCGCACCCAGATGCTCAAGGAGCTTTTTCGCCTGGAGAAGTTTGACCTTTCGCACAAAACAGTCCACCTGCTGACGGCGGTTCGCCACACCATCACCGGATTGGAAGCACGCTTGTCGGAGATTGGTTCGGTAAGCGCGGAAGACGTTGACGCGACGCGACGCAAGATGAACGAGACGGAAGTTTCTCTGCGAGAGAATGCGGCGGCGCTTACCCAGGCAGAAGCTGCGTGCCAGGATTACGAACGCTGGCGCAAGTTGTTTGCCGACCGGGCTGCCGCTCAGGAGCAGTATCAGTCGTTGCTCGCCGAGCAGCCTCACTACCAGGCGCGGGAGGAGCAGTTGCGCAGGTACCAGGAAGCAGCCACTCACTTTAGAGAAAAGTTTAACACCCTAGCCGCTACCGAAGACGAGCGAAACCAGGCGGAAGCCCGCCATCAGCACATGGGCGTTCGCATTCAAACCGGCCAGCAGAAGCTCAAGGAGGCGCAGCGGCAGTGCGAACAGGCCCAGCAGCACTACGCCAACCGAGATGCCATCCGGGCCCGGCGCGATGACTGGGAGCATATGCTTCGGATTAGCAGGGTGCGTGGCGACCTAAACCAGTGGGCGGCCGACGAAGCAGCCGCCCGCACCGCCCTCGAGAAGCGACAAAGGGCCGGTGCTTTACTCAAGCAGCAGATTAAAGAAACCGAGGCGCGGCGGGAACAAACAGTATCCATTAGCGAACAACAGGTTTCCCTGCGTGCCGTGGTGCAGTGGCACAACCAACGCCGGGCGTACGAAGCGGAACGCGAGGCTCAGCAGCAAGAAGAGGTGGCCCAGCGACAGCGCTTAACTCAGGTTGAAGCACAAAAAGAACAGATCATCAAGCCAACCTCCTGGCCTGCCGACGAATCCTTCGTCACACTCCTTAATCGCTTGGCAACGGCCAGTACTGCGCTGAGAAAGGACCTGCGGGAAGTAATTGAGCAACTAGCCGATTTGCGGGTGCGGCACGAACTGGCCGACGCGGCGCAACGCTTAACCGCGGGAGAGGCTTGCCCCCTCTGTGGCGCCACGCACCATCCGGCCGTTGCTTCCGCCAGCGAACTCACCCAGGAGATCGAGCAGCAGGAGGGGAAGCTAGCCCAACTTCAGGAGCAGGAAGCTCAGTACGATACCTTAGAAACAGAGCTTCGTACGCTGCACGGTAGCGAACAGAGTATTCAGGCAAAGCTGGACGGAATTCGGCAGCTTCATGATGCCAGCGAAGCGCGTTTAACCGCTCACAAAGCGGATTTTTCGTGGGAAGCCTACCGGAACCACCCGTCCGAGGCGCTGGCCACTCAGCTAGCAGAATGTACGCAACAACTAGATCAGAGCAAGCGTCTGCAACAGCTTCGCAACGATCAGACAGCCCAGCTAGAAGAGCAGGAGAAAGCTATTGCTGAAGCGCAGCAGCACTGGCAGCACCGTCAGCAGCAGTGGCTAAGTGCTAAAAGTACCGTGGCTAACTACCGCTCGCTCCTACGCGCGCTTTCTTTCGACGACCACGCTCACCTTACCGAAGCGCAGGTGCTTGGCCAGCAAAAGGAGTGTGAGCGGCAGCTTCACGAAGTAGAACAGGGGTACGAAACCGCCCGCCAGCAGTGCCAGGCGTACGAGAAGGCGCTGGTGGTGCTGGAAGAAAAAAAGAGGTCGGAAGAATCTATACTGGATACGCTGTGCCAGCGGGTTGCTACCACTGAGAAAGAGATACACGATTTATGCTGCTTAAAAAAGTTTGATAGTGCCGACTCCGTTAAAGAGCTTCTGGAGGTTGCCCTAGATACCGATGGTGAGCAGCGCGCTCTACTATCGTACCGAAACCGCCTGCACGCTGCCCAGGAAGATCACCAAAAGTTAGCGCGGGCAACCCAAGGCAAGCACTACCGGGCCGATCAGCACCAGGAAGCACAGAATCGATTGGCTCAGCTACGGCAGACCAGGGAACAACTGCAGCAGGTTTGGGCAGTTACCCAGCAATCAATAAAGGATCAACAGACCAGGCTACTGAAGGTCCAGCAACTAAATCAGTCGCTGCGCGAGCAGCGCGATCGCGAGAGCAACCTAAGCGAGTTAGTCAGTCTGTTTCGGGGCAGCGGATTCGTAAACTACGCCTCTACGGTGTTGCTGCAGGAAGTGTGTCGGGGGGCCAACGTTCGTTTCAAGAAGCTAACGAAGAACAACCTTAGCCTGGAATTAAACAAAGATAATGACTTTATCGTCCGCGATTACCTGAACGGCGGCAAAACCCGGCTGCTAAAGACCCTATCGGGGGGACAAACCTTTCAGGCGGCCCTGTGTCTGGCCCTTGCCCTGGCCGAAAATATCCGGTCGCTCAACCAGTCTCAGCAAAGCTTCTTCTTTCTGGATGAGGGTTTTGGCTCGTTAGACAAAGATGCGCTGCGGGTGGTGTTTGACACCCTAAAAACCCTCCGGCAGGAGAACCGCATTGTCGGCATTATCTCGCACGTTGAGGAGCTGCAACAAGAAATAGACGTTTACCTCCGTATTGAACACCACCGCGAGCGAGGCAGCTTGGTGAAGAACAGCTGGGATGTAGCGTAGCTCTTCAATTTAGTCGCTGATAAAGCTAAGGCTAGCGTAAGCCACTCTTAGAGTAGTTTGAACCCAATCCCCACACTAAACTGGTTGTTGCGGTAGTCAGTGTCAAAGCGCCTTCCGCCCAATTGCACCGAGTCGCCCAGCTTGCTTAGGTTGCCTTCGTAGCGAACATCGAGCACCAGGCGGCCGATGTCTAAGCCGCCCCCAACTTGATAGCCAACGGTTGAGCTCTCGTAGTTGTTACGCACCTCGGCAGTAGTGCCCTCAGTACGGGCATCTTGCCCCAGGATAAGGCTGAACGAAGGACCCGCGTTGATGCGCAGCACCTCGCCAATGCGAAAGCCCAGCATCACCGGAACGTCGAGCTTATTGTAGGTAAGGTTTTGCACCTGATTAAAATTGTCATCCACCCGATCACGAATCTCTATCTGGCCCCCCGCCTGGGTGAAGAGGACTTCAGGTTGTAGGTAGATACCCAGAACGGAGAGCCGGGTAAACGCACCGGCGTGGAAGCCGATGGTAGCGTTGCCCGCCCGCACCAACTGGGCTTCTTCCACAGAAAACCGAGAGCTGCTAAAGCCTACCTTGGGCCCCAGCGTAAAGAATTGTGCTGATGCGGCAGTGCTGATGAGGAGGCATACTGCCAGAATAAGAACGTTTTTCATGGGTTGCGTAGTGATGTAATAAATAGGATACTTTTTAACTTTTTCAAAAATCGTACCCCAATGACAAATAGAAGCGAGGTTTTCCGACAACGTTGTCCTCAATCGGGTAGGCGGCGTCTAATTTCACGTAAAATCCGAGCAGTACCGTACGAATACCGGCGCCGTAGCTTTGCAGCCAAGGGTTCTTAAAATTCTGAATCTCGGCGCGGAAAAGAGGTCCATCCTGCACAACCTCAGTATTGATGCTATTTTTCTCGTTAAAGGGACTCACGCCCGTCCAGGCAGAGCCGACGTCGTAGAAGCCAACAAACTCCAGATTGCGGAAGAAGTTGGAAGCGATGGGACCCTGATAAAAGTAGCGCACGACCGGCAGCCGCAGCTCGGCACTAAAGGTGAGCACGTCGGTGCCGTTGAACTTATTAAAATCAAATCCTCTCAAATTGACAAAGTCGACGAAGAGTACGTTGCTATTATCAACGCCACTTTCAATAGCCAATGGATCGTTTTCTTCTTGATTTTCAGGATTACGGGTCGTTACCCATGTCTGCAAGCCGCCCAGTAAGTAGTTTTGCTGATTGGGGCCGAAGAAGTTGCCGTAAAACAGGCGGGTGGCCAGCGTAAGCGAGCGGTGTACCTTCTGATAATGCCGCAGGTCTACCTCTAGGTTGCTAAAGCTTTTCTGCGCGTTGTTAACCCCTTGGTAGTGCGTAAGCATGGCCCGACCCCGGGTACCCAGACGCTTGTTAAGGCCCGACGTGTGGGTGTTATCAAACACTACTCCGGCCTCGAAGCCGCCAAAGTAATTCGTGCTTTGTGTGCCGGGTAGGGGCACTTGGCTGGGGTTGGGTGAAAGATCAACGTAGTGGGTATTGGCTACGAAGGGATTAAACTCCAACCGCGTGGCCACGCTCAGGGGAAGGGCAGCACCCACGTATAAGTGGTTGGAGGTGTACTTCTGAATGTTACGTTCGTTTGCTTCGCGTTCGATGCCCTCTCGCTCGTAGCGCACCTTCAGGTCTAGCCGGTTTTTGAGGTACTGGTACTCCGCGAACAAGCTCGCACTTCGCAGGTCGGTAAATTGCACCAGTCCCCCGAAGAAGCGGTGGTTCTCCAGCATGTCGTTCATCTGCACCTCTACGTGGAAACCCAGCTTTCGTAAGGGGTCAAAGGTAAGCGAGGTGATGATGTTATCGGCACTGAAGCGGGTTTCGTAGGGTAGCGGCCCGGTAATGCGCGACTCCCGCTGTAGTTTTCGGTAGCGCGATAAGAACGAATTTCCAGCCTCGGGGCGGCTATCCTCCCGTTGTTCGAACGCGTAGTCGTCGGTAGAGACCTGCTGCTCGTTAGTAGTTGGCGGGGTATTGAAGGCGTAATTTTCAGTATCGATGTAGTCTTCATCATCAACTCCGGCCGAGTCAGCGGTGCCAAAGGAGTAGTCGTTGGTATCCACCACTCCCGAACCGGATATTTGTTGGGCGCTGTCGAGCGGTAGTTGGACCGCATCCGGCTGGGCCACGTTTGGCTGGGCCGCATCCGGCTGGTTTGTAGTGGTAGCGGGGAGAGAATCGGCCTGGGCATTGGCCTGCCGCCGCTCCAGAAGGCGTTGCGATACTAACTGCGCCTGGATAGCTTGCTGCCGCTGCGTCTTGGGAGTAAACATACTCTGCGCCGGATCAAAGCTGTCTTTCACAAAGACGTAGTCCCGCTCATTAGACAACATGATAGCCGCCAGACGCTGATTGGCAAAGTCGATGTCGAAGTCCTGAACGCTTACCGCGTAGTTGGTCACCTGGCTAAACAGACTGTCCTGCAGTTGGTAGCGATACAGGTTGTATACTCCCTGCTGGTCGCTTAGGTAGAAGATCGTGTTGTCATCCTGCGGCAGGGGAAGCACGTCTCTGCTTACGGTTTTGGTTACCTGCTGAAGCAACGAGTCAGCCGCGTCGTCGCTGGGGTTCAAAAGATAGATATTAAAGTTATCGTCGACCGAATTGTTAAGGTCAATATCTCGCGACTTGACGGGCGCAAAGTACAGCGAATCGTTCGGGCGGTTGCTGCTAAACACCACCTGCTCGTTGTCGGGCATAAAGTGGGGGTGCAGATCGTCGTAAACATCCGTAGTGAGTCGCTTAAAGGTGTTACGGTTAGGATTGTACATAAACAGATCGTTCTGTCCGTTCAGGTCGGCACTCATCACGGCCAGCCGGTTGTTGCTGCTCAGGTCGAAGTATTTCACTTGATTAAACCGACGCAATGCCACCGCGCGCTTTTTCTTGGTGGCCTGGTCGCTTAGCCATAGGTAGTTCTTCCCCTTTTCGTACCCAATTATCCCCAGGGTCTGGTCGTTTCCCCAGTTGAGTAAGGGCACGCTGTTATCAAGCTCCTGATCGAGCGAGGGGTAGCCGGAGGTGTGCACCGTACGGGTTTTATTTCTTTTCGTGTCGAGCACCTTTACCTTATAACGCCCGTTCCGATTTTCGGAGTAGGCCAGGTAGTGGCCGTCGGGACTGTAGGCGACCTGGTTGTAGGTGTAACCGCGGCGGTTGCGGCGGCGCAGGCGGTCATCAGCCTCCGGAAAGGCGTACCGATCCATCATTTGGGCGTCCATCTCCGTGTAAAACGATTGCCACTGCCGGGTGAACAGCTTAAAGGGAATGCCCAGAGTGTTAACAATGCTGCTCTCTTCGTTACGAATGATGCGAGTAAGGTTCAGGATGTTGGAGATACTGCTGCGTCCGTAGCGTACCGCCACGAAGTTCCACACCGACTGCCCCGCCAGGGCCGCCTCTTCGCCCGACAGGCGACTCAGTTTAACGCGCTTCCGCTCGTGAAAAAGCTCCCGGGCAAAATCGTCCATCTCGATGCTCCACCCCTCGGCAATGTACCGGGCCGCACCCTCGATAAACCACTCGGGCAACGAGAGCAGGTAGGCGCTCTGGAACATATCGGTCAGGCTGCCGCCGAACATCATATCATTGATCAGCATTTTGGCGATCTGTAGCACCAACTCGTCCTTAAAATTAATCATGGTGCCCGGATAGGCAATCTCCACCTGCGACTTTACAAAGTTGGTCTGCCCCCCCACGGTAAAACTTTTGCCCTTAACCCCCACGTTGCTCTGCTGCAACTCTTTGGAAGAGTTGTAGAGGAAAATCTTGGTCTTAGTATAAGGAGCGTAGCCGATCACATCGGTGATCCGCTCAAACTCTTTCTCCAAGAATTTAGCCGCTACCAACGCGTTGTCTTGTCCACCTTCGTAGAAGTAGATGTCAAAGTTATCGGTGCTGTAGAACTTCCAGTCGAAGTTGCGGTATTGAACGCGGTTCTTGCCGAACTGCTCGGGCTGAATCTGGGCGGCAGCCGGAAAAAGCAGGACCAGGAGAAAAAAGGCGATTGTGTATACTTTTGCCATGGACGAGGGATTCAAGACGGATAGTGCTTTGGGTAGTAACGTAGAATAGTTACTGCTTCGTCTACCGGCTCATTTTTTAGCAGACAATGTACGAAATGTCGAGCAAAATACGGAGCCAGCGACACGCCTTTGCTGCCAAAACCACCAAAAATTCCTAAAGGTTCGTGCCGAGGGTGCATTCCGATGAGGGGCAGCCGGTCGCGGGTAGCCGGACGCACCCCCGCCCACTGGTCAAGAACTTCGTAGGGCGTCAGCAGCAGCTGATCTAATTTCTGCAGCAACGTGGCCCGCGCCCGGTCGGTAGTCGTATCGCTTAGGTCGTGGTGGTCGTAGGTAGACCCCGCCCAGCAGTGGTTCCCCCTCGGAATAACGAATACTCCCCGGTTCATAATTACCGGCAACTGGGTTTCGGTACGGATACTAAGCATCTCGCCCTTCACCGGCCGAAAGGGTAGCCACGAAAAGTAGGGGTTGTGGCGGGCGGTAGCTCCCTCGCAAAAGATGACCCGCCGGGCCGTTAACCCCCGGTAGCTCACCTGATTGGCGCCAATCTCGAGCTGATCAAAGTCGAATACTAATTCTTCGTACCGCCCCTGATCCGTCAGAAACGTCCGGTAGGCCCGCAGCAGTTCGGGCACGTCTACGTAACCACACCGGCGAAGGAGAAGCCCCCCGCGTTCGTCGTGCACCAGGTTGCCGTAGTGACTCTGTAAATGCACTTGTTCTACGAACTGGGCGAACTCAGGAGCATCCGCCTGCACCGCCCAGGCGTTTTGGTCTTCGGCAGTGGCCAGCGGCCGGTAGATGGGGGTGGGATGGAAGAAGTTCGCGCCCAAGCGTTGCTGGAGTTCGGCGTAGCAGCTTTCCAGGTAAGGAAATAGATCGTCGGCCCGCCAGGTCTTCACCAACTTGCGCCCGGTAATAGGGTTGTACAGTCCGGCGGCCGCCCGCGAGGCCGAAGGTCGATGCTGCTGGGTGTTGAGCACCACCACCGAGCATCCCTGTTCTAACAGGTGATGCGACAGAAGCGAACCGGCCAATCCTTGACCTACTACCAAAAAGTCGACCGGAGGGGGAGGCATGGCGTTGTTTGTTGTGTGCGAATCTACCATATTTACCGCAGCCCGCGAAACGGCTACCTCTTTTGCTTCCACTAACTTCTGTCTCCGTATGATTCTTCGGCACCTTCCTAATGCCCTAACGCTGTCTAACCTGCTGTGCGGCTGCGCCGGACTGGTGGCGGTGGCCGAAGGGAACTTGGCCCTGGCGGCCTACCTGATCTGGGCGGCCGCGGCCTTCGATTTTGCCGACGGACTGGCCGCCCGCGCGCTAAACGCGTACTCACCCATTGGGGCCGACCTTGATTCGCTGGCCGATATGGTGAGCTTTGGCGCGCTGCCGGGGTTCATCATGTTCCGCCTGATCGAGGGTGGTGCTGATTCGGAATGGTCGCTGGTGGCGTATCTGGGATTCTCACTAGCGGTATTTTCGGCACTACGCCTGGCGATCTTTAACGTAGATACCCGGCAGAAAGACCAGTTTATCGGACTGCCCGTGCCCGCCAGCGCGTTGCTGGTAAGTGCGCTTCCCCTCGGCGACCTGCCGATATTCCGCAGTTTGGTGCAAGAACCGTTGGTTTTGCTGTCGGTGGTAGCCGTACTGTCTTACCTGATGGTGGCGCCGGTGCCCCTGCTAGCCTTTAAGTTTAAGAGCAAGGCCTGGCAGGGCAACCAGGTGAAGTACGTGTTTTTGGTGGTGGCGGCGCTGCTGTTCGTCCTACTAAAAGTGGTAGCCATTCCAATTATCATCATCGCTTACGTGCTTCTGTCCGTAGTGCTTAACTCCCGGCAGCGCAGCAACGCGGGCTAAGACCGGCGCAATCTCCGGGCGGCTACCGCTTCTTTGCTACCTTTTATTACCTTTGCGCCGATTACTAAATCCTCTCTTATGAACTTTGTGGCGCATATTAATATCATGCCCAAACCCGAGATTCTTGATCCGCAGGGCAAGGCGGTGAAACTGGGTCTGGAAAACCTCGGACTCTCTACCGTAAGTGACGTGCGTATTGGCAAGCACATCACCATGAACCTACAGGCTGATAGCGAAGCGCAGGCCCGCGAGCGGGTAGAGTCGGCCTGCACGAAGCTACTGGCCAATCTGATTATGGAAAGCTACGAGTTTACTTTGCAAGAGATGGCGTAAGGGAATCGGTGGTTTCGTACGGCAGTCAGGCACTATTTTTGGCCGATGAGCGTAACAACTGTAAAGCGCTACGTATGATGGTTCGCATTAATGTCGTCGCGCTCGCGATAAGCCTTGGCCCGTGGTGTTTGGCGGGGCCGCACTCGACTGGGCCACCCTCGGCTAACTCACCTGACCAAACCTGGTCTACTCCTTCGGTGCTGGCGAGCGGGCCGTGGCTCAAGGTTGCCGTGGCCGCCGACGGACTCTACCGCATCACCGCCGACCAGCTACGGCAGGCCGGATGGAGCCCCGCGCAAATCAACCCCCATCACCTGCAACTCTACGGCTACGGCGGCGGCATGCTGCCCCAACCGCTCGACAGCGCTTACTTTACCGACCCGCCCGAAAACGCTATCTGGGTTGCCGGAGCCGAGGATAACCGGTTTGATGAGCAGGACGAAATCATTTTTTACGGGCAGTCGCCGGGGCACCTGCGTTACCGTCCGGCGGGTTCTGGCTACGCACTGCACTACGAAAAAAACCTGTATGCCGACTCGTCGTACTATTTTTTAACGGTAGGCGAAAAGCCCGGTAAGCGCGTTGCGACTGTACCTTCTGGTTCCGAAGTAGGCGGAATAATCACCGAATACAGTGCCTACGCCGCCTACGAAAACGACGCTTTCAACCTGCGCAAGTCCGACGCCGGATCGGGCCGAGAATGGTACGGAGAGAGCTTCTCGGAGGGGCAAACGCGCACCATTCCCCTCGGGCTGGCCGGTATCACCGATGGGCCGGTTAGGGTGTCAGTCGAGGTGCTGGGCACGTCGACCGCCGCATCGAGCTTTATGATAAGTCTCAACGGAACTGCCCTGGGCACCCTGCCGGTAGCGGCCATTGCTACGGCGCGCTACGCCGCCAAAGGAGCCGAAGCGCGCGCCACGTTCGATCTGCCTACCTCGTCTATTGGGGGAGCCGCCCTGACCGTGGGACTTGCCTACCAGGGGGGGGGCACTGCTTACCTGAATAAGATCGTCGTAGAGGCATCGCGCCCGCTGCGCTACGAGCAGCCCTTTACGTTTCGTAGTCTGCCCGGTGCCGATCAAGCCCAAGCTACCTTCCGCCTAGCAACGGCCCCCACCGACCTGATGGTGTGGGATGTGACCGATCCGCAGGCACCGTCTCGCTCCGAACTTACTTTCCGGGAGGCGGAGGCTACGTTTACGGTGCCCTCGGGTACCCTCCGGGAGTTTGCCGCGGCGGCCCGCCGTGACCTGCCGACTGCTACCGTACTCGGGGCGGTGACTCCGCAAAACCTTAAGGATGGGAACGTGCCAAATTTGGTTATCGTTAGTCCGCCTGCCTTCCGTGCTGAGGCTGAGCGGCTGGCCGAACTGCGGCGTACCCACGACAAGCTGCGGGTGCGGGTGGTGAGTCTGCCGGAAATCTACCACGAGTTTTCGTCGGGTCGGCAGGATGTGAGTGCCATTCGTAACTATCTGAAGTACCTCTACGATACAGAAGCATCGCAGATCAAGTACCTGCTGCTGTTCGGTAAGGGCTCGTACGACTACCGCGACTACCGGGCGGCGAATACCAACTTTGTGCCTACCTACGAATCGCGTAACTCGGTGCACCCGATCTTTAGCTACTCATCCGACGACTACTACGGATTTTTAGAAGACAACGAGGGAGCCTGGGAAGAAGACTTTGCGGGCGACCATACCATGGAGATCGGAGTGGGCCGACTGCCGGTAAAATCGGTAGCTGAGGCCCGAACCGTGGTTGATAAACTGATTCACTACGCAACCAGCTCCCAAACCCAGGGCAATTGGCGCAACCGGGTGGTGTTCGTCGCCGACGACGGGGATAGCAACAAGCACCAGCGCGATGCCGAACAACTGGCCAGCGTGGTAGACACTGCTTACGCTGCTTTCACCACGTCAAAGATTTATTTAGATGCGTTTCCGCAGGAAGCTTTACCGGGCGGCGAGGCGGCTCCCGCCGTCAACCGTCGCATCGAGCGGGACTTGAAGCAGGGGGCGCTGATCATGAACTACACTGGCCACGGCAGCGAAACCCGCTGGGCGCAGGAGAATATCTTCAACGTGAATACCATCAGCCAACTGCGTAATTACGACCAACTGCCCTTTTTTGTGACGGCCACCTGCGAGTTCGGTCGCCACGATGATCCCGACCGGGTGTCGGGGGCGGAGCAGTTGGTGCTGAGCGAGCGCGGCGGGGCTATTGGCCTGGTAACTACGGCGCGCCCGGTTTATTCTAATACGAATCTGCTGCTCAATCGGGCCTTCTACGCCCAGGTGTTCGCTCCGCGGGATGGCGAGTTTCTTACCGTAGGAGAAATCTTCCGGCGTACCAAGAACAACGCCCTGAGCGGGCCCGTCAACCGCAACTTCTCGCTGCTGGGTGATCCATCGATGCGACTCAACTACCCCCAGGACCGGGTGGTGCTGGCGCGCCCGGAAGTACGGCAGGCCGACGGTACGTACGTTAGCTCCGACACACTGGCCGCCCTAGACGAAGTACGCCTCACGGGCCAGGTGGTGCGGCGCGGTAGTGGCGCCCTGCTAACCGACTTTACGGGAAGCGTGCTGGTAGAAGTGCTGGATAAGGCCACCCAGGCCAGCACCCGCGGAAGTAGCGATGCCTCTATGCAATTTTCAGAGCGAAGTTCCGTTCTCTACCGAGGGCGCGCTCGGGTGCGCGATGGCTCCTTTGTTCTTCACTTGGTAATGCCCAAAAACATTGTCTACCAAGCCGGTACCGGAAAAATTAGTGCCTACGCCCAAGGGGGCGCGTCGGATGCGCACGGGGCCGACCAAACCTTTGCGATAGGTGGCACGAGCCGACGGATCAGCGAGGATACCACTCCCCCCCAGATACGACTATACATGGACGATACCACCTTTGTGGCCGGTGGATTTACCGGCAGCCGCACCCAATTGGTAGCGCGTTTGTCAGACGACCATGGCATCAATATTGCGACCACCTCACTTGGGCAAGAGATGGTGGCTACCCTAACGCATCAGGAAACGGGCACCACCACCGAGTGGGAGCTGGACGAGTTCTACGTGGCCGATATGGATACTTACCGCTCGGGCTCGGTTACGTACCCGCTCGATAACCTCGCCGATGGACACTACGCCCTGACCCTACGGGCGGGCGATACGTACAACAACTTTAGCGAGGCGCAGACTACCTTTGTGGTGGGTGAGGAGCAGCAGTTACAACTGCGCAGCGTCTATAATTTTCCGAATCCGTTCGGTAAGGAAACCACTTTCGTGCTGGATCACAACCGACCGGGGGATGACCTTTCGGTACGGATTGATATTGTTGACGGGCAGGGCCGAGTTGCAGCGTCTTTAGCGCAAGAGTACCCGAAGAGTGCCACCCGGCTGGAAGCCACCTGGGGCAGGGGAAGCCAGTCTGCTCGCATTGGGCAACCGGGCGTCTACGTAGCACGAATCACCGTCCGATCGTTAACCGACCAGCAAGCTTGTCGAAAGTTTCACAAACTCATTATAACTCCTTAATTTTACCACCGTCAGACTAAACATCCCTATGTTGTATTCTATTCGCTTTTACATTGCTATAACAACTTCTCTGTTGTTATCTATTTCTGGCTACGCGCAACAGGCGGCCCTGTTGGGGCAGGACTCGGCTCGTGTAATCACTACCGGCGTTCCTTTTCTAGCGATCTCGCCCGACGCCCGTTCGTCAGGAATGGGAGATGCCGGAGTGGCAATCTCGCCCGATGCGAACGCAGTGTACTGGAACCCTGCCAAACTGGCCTTCCTGGAGTCGGACTTTGGCTTATCGCTTTCCTTTACGCCCTGGCTGTCAACGGTAGTTGATGATATGTCTATCTCGTATCTGGCGGGTTATAAAAGGATCGCTGAAGGACAGACGCTTGCTCTTGAAATGCGCTACTTTGATCTAGGCGATATCCAGACCACAAATATCCTGGGCGATTTGGGCAACCTAATTAGTCCCCGTGAGTTTGCTATTGGAGCCACTTACGCGCTCAGGCTCAGCGAAAAATTCAGTGCCGGGCTCACCGCTCGATTTATCCACTCTAATCTGCTCTCTGGAGCTGTTATCAATAACTCAGCCGGGCGGGCGGGCATCAGTGCGGCCGCCGATATCGCGGTGTTCTACACCACCGATGTGATGCTGGGAGCCCGAGAGGGTACCTGGTCGTTTGGTGCCGATATCTCGAACATCGGTCCTAAAATTACCTACCTGAGCGAAAGCACCGCTGACTTTCTGCCGACCAACCTACGCTTCGGTACGGCCCTTACCACCGACCTAGATCCATTTAACAAGCTCACCTTCGCCCTGGATATAAATAAGCTAATGGTGCCCACTCCGGTAATCGACGCGAACGGTAGAATTAACCCCCGAAACGATCGGGGGCTGCTATCGGGCATGTTTGGTTCGTTCGGCGATGCGCCCGGTGGTTTTAGCGAAGAATTACAGGAACTGATGATCTCGGCGGGACTGGAATACTGGTACAATGACTTGTTTGCGGTACGTACCGGCTACTTCCACGAAAACGTGAACAAGGGAGCCCGGCGCTACTTCACCGCCGGCCTGGGGCTGCGCTACCAAGTGTTTGGGGTAGACTTTGCCTACATGCTGCCCCGGGGCGCCAACCATCCGTTGGCCCAAACCCTGCGCATCACCCTGCATTTCAACCTAGACCAGGGCGAGGAGCAGCCCGAAATTGAGCCCGACCGGTAGGGCTTACGTGAGGTGGTCGCTAAACGACTTCGGCTCAACCAAAATTACCTCTTCCCGCTCTACCCGCACCGCCCCGGCGGGCATATTCTTACCCTTGCGCACGTACTTGCTGGGTGTGTAAATTACCGGAGCTAACGAGTCGTGCTTTCGTTTGGAAGCATAGGCGGCCCAGCGGGCGGCTAGCTCAATCACCGGCCGCGGAATCGGCTGGTTGCCTCGTTGTTTGATGAGTACGTGCGAGCCACTCACGTCTTTGGCGTGCAGCCACAGGTCATCTTTGCGCGCCTGCTCGCGCAGCAGGGCATCGTTACTCTTAGCGTTTTTGCCAATAAATACGTCGTATCCCTCAATCTGGGTACGGTGGTAGGGAAGGGCTACTTCTGAAGCACCGGCCTTTTTGAGTAATTGATGCTCTTCAGCGTAAGCCTGTAGCTTCCGGGGACTATCCAGCGATTGGATGGCTAGTAGATGATCCGTGATGGCCTGAAGCCGCTGTTGGCTGCGTTCTGTTGCCGCTTCCGCCTGCGCGAGCTCTATCTTTTGGTTCTTAGCTTTGCGGTAGTAGTTTTCGGCGTTCTTCTGGGCGGTGAGCCGGGGGTTAAGGGAAAGGGTTACCGGTTGCTGGTGATAAAAATCAAGCACTTCAACGTGCTTGGTATTGCTGGGGATGGCGTGCAGGTTGGCCATAATCAGGTCGGCCGTTTGCTGGTAGCTCAGTCCGCTGGTGAGCTGCTCGATGCGTTGCTGCGCTTTACGAAGGTAGTTTTCGGTCTGCTTTTTCTCTTTGTTTAGTTGCTGCGTTAGTTGCTTCTCGAGCGTAAGGTGATGGGCTTCCCGCACGTACGTACCAAAGAAGGCGTTGAGGGCGGCAATCGGATCATCGTAAGCCGATCGTATGCTCCCAAAATTTAGCAGCGCTAGAGCGATTTCGTCCTGAATCTCAGTTACGTAGAACTGCGGCGGGCTCTCTAGCTGCTGAACGGTTTCTTGCAACAACTGCCACTGCTGGGGGCGGGGCAGTTCATCGTACCCGTGCTCGAGCAAGTACTGCTTTACTACTTTCCCCAGGGTTGGGTATACGACAGAGGCTTTTCCGGAAGCGCGCTCGAAGTCGGAGTAGCTCACCTCAATCGGGCGGTCGAGTTCATCGAGCCGTAGGGTAGCATCTTTAGCCAGCACGTTTTTAAATAATGAAACCAACCGCTGCTCCCGGAAGAGAATCACGTTGGCCCGGTTGCCGTGCATCTTAAATAGTAGCTGAAGGTCAGTGTTATCTTCGGCCCGCAGGGTGATTACAAAACTTCGCTCATTATCGAACTGGCGCACCTGGGTAACCCGAGCGCCCCGTGCTTCGGGAAATAAGTCTACCACGTTTTTCTTAGCGCGATTAAACCGCTCCGGAATGTGCAGGCAGCAAAACTTTGGGTCTAGGTAGGCCTTTAGGTAAAACGACCTGCCGGGGGGCGGGGCCAGCGCGAACTCCAGGATCAACTCATCGCGGTGCTGACTAAACGCCGACTGAAGCTGGCTGCCACTAAGCATGTCCGATAACCGGGGGGTAAGTTGACGCAGGAAGTAGTAGTTATTGTGCATATTAGCTAAATAAGGTTCAGCGGGCTTCAACGTAGGCGGTAATCTTATCAACGAGGGTTTCCAGGTTTAGGGTAGCGTCGAACCAACGGATGCTGGAATCCTGTCTAAACCAGGTAAGCTGCCGCTTGGCGTAGCGCCGCGTATTGCGCTTGATCAGCCGGATGGCTTCCTCCACGGAGTACTGACCCGCAAAAACCGGAAAAATCTCTTGGTAGCCCACCGTCCGCAGCGCCTGTTGCGCTCGCCAGGGATACAATGTACGCGCTTCCTCCACCAGCCCGGCCTCAATCATCTGGTCTACCCGGTACTCGATGCGTTCGTACAACACGGCCCGCGGCAGGGTAAGTCCTACCGGGCAAATGCGAAACGGGCGCGCCACCGCCGGTTTCTGTCCCTGAAAATCCGATAGAGGAGTACCGGTGCTGTAGTACACCTCTAGGGCGCGCAGCACCCGGCGGTGGTTCTGCCGGTCTACCGTGGCGTGGTAGGCCGGGTCGACTTGCGCTAGTTCGGCTACCAGTGCCGCTAGCCCTTCGTTTTGCCACCGTTGCCGAAGCGCTTCCCGAACCTCAGCGGATACCTCGGGTAGCTCATCGATGCCGTAGCACAGGGTTTTTACGTACAAGCCCGAACCCCCGGTGGCCACCGCCCACGAAGACTGCTGATAGATGTGCGCTAGGGCGGCTAGGGCGTCTTGCTCGAACTGCTTAACGTTGTACGATTGCGCTACCGACAGGTGGTCTACCAGGTGGTGTCGTACCCGTTGCTGTTCTTCTGCCGTAGGCTTGGCGGTGCCGATGGTCGTTTCCCGAAAGCACTGCCGGGCATCAGCCGATACAATCTCGGTGCCGTAGTGCTCGGCGAGCCGAATACTAAACGCGGTTTTCCCCACCGCCGTGGGGCCTACCACCACGATCAACGTTGGCCTCATGCTGATAACAACGAAATAGTCGGCGTATTGATTGGTCAAAGCAGAATGCGTACTTTCGTTGGTATGTCTAGCCACCCATCAGGACACCCGCCGCAGGAAGCACTCATTAGGGAGGTCGAACGTCTGCGTCACGAGCTTGCGATTAGCCAGGCCCGCGAAGAACAGATAACGCTGGGCAATCTGCGCCTCGAGGAGCTCTACCAAGACGCCCACGACCTCGTGCAGGTGTGTAACCGGCGGGGGCAGGTGCTGTTCGCGAACCAGGCATGGTGCCAACTGCTAGGCTACCAGCCCGCGCAAGAAGATCTTTATTTTCTGGACTTGGTGCACCCCCAGTATCGGAAGGTGGCGGTTGATCAACTGAACCGGGTTAAGCAGCCGGGGGGCGGAGCCAGATTCCGGACCGTGCTGGTGGCCCGCTCCGGGGCGCTTGTCCACGTGTCCGGCAACATTGCGGCTTACGTTAATGAGCGGGGCGATCAGATTTACCGGGGAATCTTTCAGGATATCACCGAGCAGGTCCGGGATGAACAGGCCCGCCACCTCTATAACAACATCGCTAACCACACGCTGCGGAGTCCTAACCTCAACGACCTGTACCACAACATCTACCGTGAACTCAAAAAAGAAGTATCGGCCGAAGACATTGTGATCACCCGCTGGGAAGCCGGTCGGACGCGTTTTTCTTACTGGGACGGCCCGCTGCGCCCACCCGCCAGCGGCGACCAACGGGAGGGGTACGAAGACCTGGTGAGCTACGCGGTGGGGATCAACAAACCCCTGCTGCTCAGTGCGTCCGACCTGCACGAACTTATCGCCCGGGGCACCATTCGCCCCCTGCCGGTGGTTCCTCAGACCTGGATTGGCATTCCGCTTAATAGTGCCCAGCGAACCATCGGAGTGCTGTTTGTGCAGCACCGAAAGGCGGGTTTCCTTTCTACTCGCGATCTAAAGCTACTGGACTTTGTGTCGGGGCAACTGGCCCTGGCCGTTACGCGCAAATCCGACGAGGAAAAGTTGGCAGAGCAACAAAGTAGGCAGTACGCTATCTTCGAGAGCAGTACGCACCTGGTTTGGTCGGTGAACAAGCGTCTGGAGCTTACTGCCTTCAATCGTAATTTTGAGAAGACCATGCGTGCGCAGTACGCGGCAAATCCGCAGATGGGCGCTCAGTACCACCCCGACCACGCCGAAGCAACGCGCCACTACCTCGACAACTGGCAAGAAAAGTACCAAGAGGCCTTTAGAGGTAAATTGGTACAGTTTGAAACCTGCCTATCGAACAATGCCCAGGCCGAACTGTGGAAAATGGTGTTTATCAATCCGATCTATCGGCCGGATGGCACCATCCACGAGGTATCGGGTATCGCCCACGACATCACCCAGCGCAAGAAATCGGAGCAGGCGCTGCTAACGAGCGAAGCAAAGTTTAGAAACATCTTCGAGTCGTTCCAGGATATTTACTTCCGGTGCCGCCCCGACGGTACGATCACGCTGATTAGTCCCTCGGTAAAGGATCTAAGTGGTTACCAAACCTACGAGGTGCTGGGAAAAAACGTAACCAACTACTACCTGTACGACAAGCGGACGAAGAACCTGATTCGCAAACTGGTGAATCAAAAGAGCGTGCGCAACTTCGAGGCTACCGTAATCGATAGTGCCGGTGACCTGGTGCAGTGCATTTGTAACGTACGTTTGGTAGACAGTCTGAACGGCCGAGACCGGGAGATAGAAGGAGTGGTGCGCGATATTACCGATCTTAAGAAGGCAACCCTGGCGCTACAAAAAGCTAAGGACGAAGCCGAACGAGCACTCAAGGTGAAAGAGGCTTTTTTGGCCAATATGAGCCACGAGATACGCACCCCGATGAACGGCCTGATGAATATGGTCGACCTGCTGGCGGGTACTTCGCTTACTGTTCAACAGCAGGACTATCTGCAGACGGTTCAGAACTCGTCCGAAACGTTATTAACCATCGTAAACGATATCCTAGACCTGTCGAAGATTGAGGCCGGGAAGATGACCCTACAACCGAAGCCTACCAAAGTATCAGCTACGTTTGATCATCTTCTGAACCTCTTTTCTCGCCAGGCCACCGAGAAAGATGTGTCGCTAAGCCAGCGCATCGATGCGTCGGTGCCCCCGGTGCTTAGGGTAGACGAAACCCGCTTACTACAAGTATTGTCTAACTTGGTGAGTAACGCCCTTAAGTTTACCGAAGCCAGCGGCTCAGTACGGGTTGAAGTCACCCGCGCCGCCGCTGAGCCCACCGACTCCCTGCCGGATGAGCACCTTATCCGGGTTGTGGTACGTGACTCGGGGATCGGAATATCTGAGAAAGACCAAAAGACACTCTTCGAGAAGTTTAGCCAGGTAGACGCCTCGGCCACCAAGCGTTACGCCGGTACCGGCTTGGGCTTGTCTATCTCCCGACAGCTGGTGCAACTGATGGGAGGAGACATTGGCGTTGACTCATCTTCCGGACAAGGAAGTGCTTTCTGGTTCACCTTCCGGGCGGTGGGGACCGACGATGTACTACCCGAATCCAGTCCGAAGAAGTTAACCTTTACCCAACCCGGACCGCGCGTACTGGTGGTTGATGACAACCACATTAACCGGCGGGTGGCCTACGAAATTTTGCGCAACGCCCACTGTTCAGTGGATACCGCTGAGAGCGGCGAGGCAGCCATTTCATTGGTTGAGCAACAGTCGTACGACGTGGTGTTGATGGACATTCAGATGCCCGGAATGAGCGGGATAGAAGCCGCCCAACAGATTAAAGCCTTACCACTAAAGAAGCAACCCCCGGTAGTCGCCATGACGGCCTACTCGCTGCCGGGCGATCAGGAGCGATTCGTCGCTGCCGGGTTAGACGACTACCTCAGTAAGCCCATTCGCCCCGAAGCCATGCTGCCCAAGGTAGCAAGCCTGAGCGGCTTTACGTTGGAGCAGTCGACAAGCGTACCCACCGATGCGTCAGCTGCCCCCCCGAGCGTAATCGACCAGACGGTGCTGAATAAGCTGGCCAAGTACGGAGGGGAGGAGTTGGTGGTGGCCTCGCTGCGTGACTTTGACGAGGAAACTCAAGAATTGCTTCAGGAAGCCGAAGCCGCCTGCCAGCAAGCGGACTACGAAGTGGTGCAGCGCAGCTTACACACCCTAAAGGGGAACGCCAGTACCCTGGGTGTACAGCGCCTGGCGGAGCGAGCCGCCCACGCGGAAGCTCAGCTGAAGCAAAAAAAATACGGTGAACTCTCGGAAGATTTACTACATTTAAGAACTTTATTTGCAGAATTTCAACGTACTTTTCGCGCTAGCTATAACCTACAATCCCATGTCTGATAAAAAACGCGTCCTGATTGCCGAAGACAGCTCGGTCATTCAAAACCTTACCAAAAAGGTGCTTCAGTTTCAAAATTACGACATTGAGTCGGTCAAAGACGGCCAAAAGGTGATCGATAAACTAGAAAAGGAATCTTTCGACGTGATTCTGATGGATATTAACATGCCCAAGATGGACGGCATGGAGTGCAGCAGACAGATTCGGGCCCTGAGCGACCCCAAGAAGGCGCAAACTCCTATTATTGCCATTACCGGCAACGCCAGCAATTACTCAGAAGACGATTTCAAAGAGGTAGGCATCAATGAGTTCATTCCCAAGCCCATCGACTTCGACGTGCTGGTAGAAACCGTGAACCGCTTTACCCAAACCTCGGATGCTGATTAAGTATACGCCGGGTTTCTTGCGGAAGCTCGAAACACTGCTCGGCGAGCTAGGCTACGTGCTGCGCTACGAGAAGGGAAACTTCAAGCCGGGCTACTGCATCCTGCGCGATACGCAGGTGGTGATCGTTAATAAATACTACCCCACCGAAGGGAAGATTAACGCCCTCACCGACATTCTTCGCCAGATTGATGTTAACCCAGAACCACTCACCGACAAAAGCCGCAAGCTGCTGCTCGGCCTGTTAGAAATATCGTCTCCTGTTTGAAAATCACGTTCTTAGGTACCGGCACCTCGCAGGGCGTCCCCGTGATCGGATGCACCTGTCCGGTGTGCCAATCACTCGACTTTCGGGACCGCCGCCTGCGCACCTCCGTGCACCTGGAGGTAGATGGGCAAAGCCTGATTATTGACTCCGGCCCCGACTTTCGGCAGCAGGTGCTGGCCAACCACATCACCCAACTCGACGGGCTGCTGTTCACGCATCAGCACAAAGACCACGTAGCCGGTATGGACGATGTGCGTAGTTTTAACTTTTTGCAGAAGAAAGCCATGCCCATCTACGCCCGCGCAGCGGTGGTAGAACAGCTTGAGCAAGAGTTTGCCTACGTATTCGCCAAGGATAAGTACCCCGGCGTGCCACAGATAGAGGTTCATCTTATTGAAAATGAAGCCTTTAAGGCGCAGGGCGTTCCCGTAACTCCTATTGAGGTGATGCACTATAAGCTGCCGGTGTTTGGGTTTCGGGTGCGCGACTTCACCTACATCACCGATGCTAAGACAATCTCAGCGGCCGAGAAGGAAAAAATCCGAGGAACCCGGGTGCTGGTGCTCAACGCGCTCCAACACCGACAGCATATCTCGCATCTGACGCTAGAAGAAGCCCTGGAATTGGTAACCGAGCTACAGCCCGAACAGACCTATCTAACGCACATCAGCCATAATCTGGGACTGCACCGCGAGGTGGAGTCAGCATTGCCCGACAACGTAGCGCTGGCCTACGATGGGTTAACCATTCATCTGGGGGCTTCATAGGTCGAGTAACAGTTAATATTGAGGGATGGTAAAATATTTTGTTCTTTTTTTAAGTACGCAATGCTTTTTATGAGAATAAATTGAGGTGCCTACTTGTTTGGTAGGTACTACCTTAATAGTTTTGCCACCAAGGGCAGTATCATCGCCAAGCATTCTTCTAACTTACTCCACCATGGCAATCTACAACGAAGACAGTATCCGTTCGCTCGACTGGAAGGAGCACATCCGGTTGCGACCAGGCATGTACATTGGCAAACTCGGTGACGGCTCAGCGACCGACGATGGCATCTACGTGCTGGTGAAGGAAGTAATCGATAACAGCATCGACGAATACGTGATGGGACACGGCAAAACGATTGAGGTTAAGATTTCCGACCACCAGGTAGAGGTGCGCGACTACGGACGGGGCATTCCGCTGGGCAAAGTGGTAGACTGTGTCTCCAAGATCAATACCGGGGGCAAGTACGACTCAGCCGCCTTCCAGAAATCCGTCGGACTTAACGGCGTGGGTACTAAGGCGGTGAATGCCCTGTCGGACTACTTTCGGGTGCAGTCGTTTCGGGAGGGTAAAACCAAGCTGGCAGAGTTTGAGCGAGGAGAGGTTAGAACCGATGCTCGCCTTAAAAAAAGTGATGAGCGCGACGGCACGCTAATCGTTTTTAAGCCCGACCAGAGCGTATTTAAGAACTATCACTATCGGCCGCAGTACATTGAGAGCCAAATCTGGAACTACGCCTACCTCAACACCGGGCTCACGATCAACTTCAATGGCAAGAAGTATCGCTCGGAGAACGGCCTGGCCGATCTACTCAGCAAAAAGGTAGAAGCCGAAAGCCTGCGCTACCCGATTATCCACCTGCGGGGGCACGACATTGAGGTGGCCCTGTCGCACGGCAACCAGTACGGCGAAGAGTACTACTCGTTTGTAAATGGCCAGTACACCACCCAGGGAGGCACGCACCTGGCCGCCTTCCGCGAAGCGCTGGTCGATACCGTCCGAAACCATTTTGATAAAAAATACGACGTGGCTGACATCCGGGCTTCGGTGATCGCCGCGGTCTCGGTGCGGGTGCAAGAACCGGTGTTCGAGTCGCAAACCAAGACCAAGCTGGGCTCTACTGAGGTGGCTCCCAAGGGCCCGTCCATGCGCTTATTCGTGGGCGACTTTCTGAAAACCGAACTCGACAATTACCTGCACCAGCACAAGGAGGTAGCCGAAGCCCTGCGCAAGCGCATCGAGCAGTCGGAGCGGGAGCGCAAGGAGATTGCCGGCATCAAGAAGCTAGCCAACGAGCGGGCCAAGAAGGCTAACCTGCACAACAAAAAGCTGCGCGACTGCCGGGTGCACTTCGACGACAAACTCAATAACCGAAGCGACACCGACGACCGACGCGAGGATACCATGATCTTTATCACCGAGGGCGACTCAGCCAGTGGGTCGATTACCAAGTCGCGTGACGTGCAAACCCAAGCGGTGTTTAGCTTGCGCGGTAAGCCCCTCAACTGTTTTTCGCTTACCAAGAAGGTGGTCTATGAAAACGAGGAGTTTAACCTGCTGCAACACGCCCTCAATATTGAAGACGGTCTGGACGGGCTGCGCTACCGTAAGATCGTAATCGCTACCGATGCCGACGTAGACGGTATGCACATTCGCTTGCTGTTGCTTACCTTCTTCCTGCAATTCTTCCCCGACCTGGTGCGCAATGGCCACGTATTCATTCTGGACACGCCCCTGTTTCGGGTGCGCAATAAAAAGGAAACCATCTACTGCTACAGCGAAGAAGGGAAGCAACGGGCCATCGCCAAGTTGGGAGCCAATCCGGAGATTACCCGCTTTAAAGGTCTGGGTGAGATTTCACCGGACGAATTTGGCGCCTTTATCGGCGACGACATCCGCTTGGAACCCGTGATCCTGGACGACGAAACCAGCATCAAGCGCCTGCTGGGCTTCTACATGGGCAAAAACACTCCCAGCCGCCAATCTTTCATTATTGATCATCTGCACATCGAGAAAGACCTCATCGCCGACGTGGCCTGATCTCTGATTTTTAATCCCGTACAGACGCGATTAATCGCTTCTCTATCGATATGAAAAACGACGAACCCTTACCTAATCCTTCGGACGACGGCATCGACCGGATGTACGAAAATTACTTTCTGGAATACGCTTCGTACGTGATTCTAGAACGCGCGGTGCCCGCCGTAGAAGACGGACTTAAACCCGTACAGCGCCGTATTATGCACGCCCTCAAGGAGATGGACGACGGCCGCTTTAACAAGGTGGCCAACATCATTGGGCAAACCATGCAGTACCATCCCCACGGTGATGCCTCGATCGGCGAAGCGATGGTCGGGCTGGGTCAAAAGAACTTGCTGATCGATACCCAGGGCAACTGGGGCTACATCCACACCGGTGACCCCGCCGCCGCCCCGCGCTACATCGAGGCGCGCCTCTCTAAGTTCGCTCAGGAGGTGCTCTTCAACCCCCAAACCACCGAGTGGCAACTCTCTTACGACGGCCGCAAGCGTGAGCCCGTTACCTTTCCGGTAAAGTTTCCCCTGCTGCTGGCCCAGGGCGTTGAGGGTATTGCCGTAGGACTGGCCACCCGAATCTTGCCCCACAACTTTTGCGAACTGATCCAGGGGGCCATTGGGGTACTCCGCAATAAGCGGGTTGATATACTGCCCGACTTTCCCACCGGGGGCATGGCCGACTTCTCCGATTACAACGGCGGACTCCGCGGCGGCAAGGTACGGGTGCGGGCGATCATCGAGGAGCAGGATAAAAATACGCTACTCATCAAGCAAGTACCCTACGGCACGACCACCAGTAGCCTGACCGACTCAATCATCAAGGCCAACGACAAGGGGAAGATTAAGATCAAAAAAGTGGTCGACAACACCGCCCAGGAAGTAGAAATCCAGGTGAAGCTGGCCGCGGGGCAGTCGCCTGATATCACCAAAGACGCACTTTATAAGTTTACCGACTGTGAGGTGTCTATCTCGCCCAACGCCTGCGTGATTGTAGACGATAAACCGGTGTTCCTGTCGGCGAACGAACTGCTGAAGCGATCTACCCAGCAAACAGTCGATCTGTTGGAGCAGGAGCTGAAAATCAAGCAGGCCGAACTGCTGGAAAAGATTCTATTTGCTTCGCTGGAGAAAATCTTCATCGAGAATCGCATCTACCGCGACATTGAGGAAGCCGAAACCTGGGAAGATGTGCTCCGCCGCATCGACCAGGGACTCAAGCCTTACAAAAAGCAGTTCTACCGGGAAATCAACGAAGACGACCTGGTGCGACTCACCGAGATTAAGATTAAGCGCATCTCTAAGTTCGATAGCTTCAAGGCCGACGAGCAGATGAAACGGTTTCAGGAAACTCTGGAGCAAACCCGCCACGACCTGGAGCATATCAACGACTTCACCATTGCCTACTACCAGCGGCTGCTGGAGAAGTACGGCAAGGGACGAGAACGAAAAACCCTTATCAAAACCTTTGACACAATCTCGGCGACGATCGTAGCGGCGAACAACGAAAAGCTGTACGTGAATCGTAAGGATGGCTTTATGGGCTACGGCCTCAAGAAGGACGATTTCGTTACCGAGTGCTCCGACATCGACGATATCATTGTGTTTCGCTCTGACGGTAAGTGCCAGGTGTCGCGCATTGCCGATAAGGTGTTCGTCGGTAAAGACATTATCCACATCGACGTGTTTCGCAAGAACGACGAGCGCCGGGTGTATAACTTGATCTACCTAGACGGCAAAACGGGGCGGGCCATGGCCAAACGTTTCCAGATGCTCGCCGTTACCCGCGACAAGGCGTACGACCTGACCAAGGGTAGTCCGGGTTCTAAGGTGCTGTACTTTACGGCCAACGCCAATGCCGAAGCCGAAACCGTTACGGTATTGCTCTCGGCGCGGGCGCGGGCGCGCGTAAACAAATTTGACTTTGACTTCGCCACGCTAGAGATCAAGGGGCGGGGGGCCGCGGGTAATATCCTCACCAAGTATCCTATCCGTAAGATCGAGAAAACCGCCGAGGGAGAGTCTACGCTGGGGGGCATCGAGCTTTGGTACGATCCCATCGTCGGCACCCTGAACACCGACGAACGAGGAAACTACCTGGGTTCGTTCGAGGGTGATGACCAGCTGCTCGCCGTGTACCGCGACGGCACCTACGAACTCAAGAGCTACGAACTTACCCATAAGTTCGATCCTGAACAGACCATGCTGGTCAATAGATTTAGTGCAGACACGCCCCTTACCGCGGTGTACTACGACGGAAACTCGAAACAGCACTACGTGAAGCGTTTCTTGATCGAGACCACCACTCCCGACAAGCGGTTTACGTTTATCACCGACGCGCGAAGCACCAAGTTGTTACTATCATCCACCGAAGCGCAGCCTCAAGCGCAGGTTACCTTTGTGCGCGACGGTAGCCGCAAGCACGAACAACAGGTGTTTGATCTAGACGTGCTGGTAGACATTAAAGGATGGAAGGCCCTGGGCAACCGACTTACCAAGCACAAAGTGAAAAGCATAAAGTCGGTGAGCGTTCCGGCCAAACCGATCAAAGCCGCCCAGTCCACGCCCGAACCGAAGGCCACCAATGCTCAGGTTTCTAAAAAGAAACTGGTAACCAAAGCAGTGGGCGATCAGGTGACGTGGGACTTCTGAGTCAGTCGTTGTAAATCTGTTGATTTAGCGCGCAACGTACTCGGTTTCATTAGGATTTGTCTACTTTGGGGCGTAAATCTAATTCCGTATAGTATGTCACCAACTTTCCCCTTCCTCACGTGGCGTTGGTCTGTTCCGAGAAGCCTATTTTATGATCAGCTAGTAAACGGTTCGTTTGCGCTTACATTTATTGTATTACTTCTGCCAAGCTGCTCACCGTCTCCGTCCAACGAAGAACCTATGACACCCACGATTTCGACTACTAATTTTGGAACCACCCCCCGCGGCGATTCGGCTACGCTGTTCACGCTCACCAATGCTGCGGGTACCGAAGTCCAAATTTCTAATTTCGGTGGAGTGATCGTTGCCCTAAAGGTACCTGACCGCAACGATTCGCTGGCCGACGTGGTGCTGGGCTTCGACGCGCTAGAACCTTATTTTGAAGACTCGCCCTACTTCGGCGCGCTGATTGGCCGCTATGGCAACCGCATTGCGCAGGGCAAGTTTACGCTAGACGGAGGGGAGTATACGCTGGCCCAAAACAATATGGGCAACCATCTGCACGGCGGACTGCGGGGCTTCGATAAGGTACTGTGGCAAGCCGAACCAACAACGGGCGATAGCAGTAGCATCGGACTAAAGCTTCGCTACCGAAGCCCCGACGGGGAAGAAGGTTATCCCGGTATGCTGGACGTCACCGTAATCTACGCGCTTACCAATAACAACGAACTGCGCATAGACTACCGCGCTACCACCGATGCGCCTACGGTAGTGAACCTAACTAACCATTCGTACTTCAACCTGACCGGTCGGGGCGGTAGTTCTATCCTAAATCACGAGGTGATGATCAATGCCGACCGTTTTGTGCCCGTAGACAGCACCTTGATCCCCACCGGCGAACTGGCTGGGGTGGCGGACACACCCTTTGACTTTAGAGAACCTACTACCATCGGTGCCCGCATCGAAGCGGAGCATCAGCAGCTGGACTACGGCATTGGCTACGACCATTGCTGGGTGCTTAACCAGGAAGAACCAAATGAACTTACGCTCGCCGCTACCGTGTACGAGCCGAGCAGCGGCCGGTTTATGGAAGTGCACACCACCGAACCGGGAGTACAATTCTACTCCGGCAACTTCTTAGATGGCACCCTCACCGGCAAGGGCGGCGCCGTGTATGAGCAACGCACGGGCTTCTGCCTGGAAACCGAACACTTCCCGGATTCTCCTAATCAGCCTGATTTCCCTTCTACTGAGCTGCGCCCAGGAGAAACCTACCAAACTACTACGGTTTATAAATTCTCTGCCCGTAACTAAAGCGGTTAGCAACCGGGTGGCTTGTCATCCGTAGTCATTGGTATGATCACTCCTATCGAAGCCTTAAACCACCAAAAATTGTCATTGGCCGATTACCAACGGCTGGAAGAACAAACCGATACCCGCTACGAGTACCACGATGGGGAGGTGTTTGCTATGTCGGGCGCGGCTCGAAAGCATAGCGCCATTGCTTCTAATGTAGGCAGAAATTTAGGTAACATACTTCCTAAAGGCTGCCGCACGTTTGATAGTGACCTGAAAGTGTACGTTGAAGCAGTTAACAAAGGCTTTCATCCGGATGTCTCCGTAGCGTGCCGCCCCATTACCGGTCCGGATGAGATCAACGCCATCGATAATCCGGTGTTACTGGTGGAAGTGATCTCAGAGGGTTCGGCTAACTACGACCCCGTATCCACGGCGGGAGGACAGAAGTTCTGGTATTATAGTCATTTGCCTTCGTTGCGAGAATACGTTTTAATTGAGCAAGACCGCCCGGCTGTAGAGGTGCGCTACCGTAGTTCGGCAACTGCCGATTGGGTGATGGCCTACCACGAAGGCGAAGAGGCTGAAGTTGTTCTGCGCTCACCCCTCGCCCAAGTATACGAAGATACGGACGGGCTGTAGCGTTTCTACTAAAAGCGATAATCAAGGGGGCAAACTCTTTGTCCGACAGCTTATTTCTTTAAGTCCCGGTTATTCAGCTGTTCGTTAGCCACCCGTTGGTAAAAGCCCTGCTTGCCCTGCGTATCCGACAACAACATAAACAATGATAGCAAACCGCTGTCCTCATGGGCGGTAAGCAGCAGCCGTCCATCCGACGAGAAGTCCAGGTATTCGGTGCGGGGGGTGGGTAGGGTAAAGGCTACTTCAAAGTCGCTGGTGCGGTAGAAGTTAACCGACAGCTGGTGTCCGCCGGTGAGCAAGTAGTTGCCGTCGGGCGAAAAGGCAACGGCCTCGATGCGAAGTGGTTCCTTGAGAGTTTTGATCAGTTCGCCGCTCTTTACGTCGTATACCCGGGCGGTGCTGTCGAACGAGCCGGTAGCGATGTACTTCTCATCGGGCGAGAGGCGTACCGACTTAATCGAAGCCGTGTGGCCCGCGTATTCCTGTACTACCTTCTGCGATGTCACGTCGATCAACGAAGCAAAGCCGCCGTAGTGCGTCTGCCCGGTAGCCGGGTCGGGCGTCTGAATGTTTCCGGCAACCACCAACCTGGTATCATCTTTTGTAAAATCCAGTGAATTAATAGTTGAACCAACTTTCACTTGTCCTACCAAACTGTAGTCATCCGCGTCCCACAGAAAGGCTTCACCCGCTTCCGAGCCGCTGGCAATCAGTTGTCCATCATGCGACCAGGTGATTCCGTCCAGTCCACTATCGTGCTCCCAGGCATGCAATTGCTTACCGGTTTCGGTGTCCCAGATGCGCACGAAGTAATCTTCTCCGCCAGTGGCGATGCGTTTTCCATCGGGTGAGAATACCACGCACTCTACTTCCGACTCGTGCGCTCGCTCCCACACTAGTGCGCCATCCGCTACGTGCCACAGCATCACTTGGTAGCCAAATTTAGAACCCGACACGGCGTAACGCCCGTCGGGTGAGAACTCCGCCGCTTCAACCGCCCGTAGTTGCGGGGATACGTCGGCTACCCGGTGCCAAATAGGCACCACAGCGGGGTACTCAGCATTGTAGATAGCTTCTTTGGACTGAGCAAACGAAGCAGCCGAAATAATGAGGGCAATGAGTAGAACAGGAAGGCGTTTCACGGCGGGTATGGGTTAAGGCTGTAATAGGTTAAACTTCTGCTCAGAGAGAAGGAAGTCTGAAGGTAGCTTATCAAACAGTGGTTACCATAGCCATGAGTAAATTCATAGGCTACGGTCAAGATCATTCAATACTCCTTAGAAAGCTACTGCACCTCTAAACGATAGATAGAATCATCAAATCCACACAGGAAGAGTTCCTGCTGCGCATTTACGCCAAAAGAAGATATGCGAAAGTCAGCTTTAAAGAGTTCGGCGTTCTCAGTCTCAGATCCTCCAGGAGAGCTCAACGCCCACACCCGGCCCGACGCGTAGTCCGCGTAGATGTATTGTCCTACCAAGTTGGGCAGCGCCGTGCCGCGATATACAAATCCACCAGTGATTGAGCGGTCACCATTTGAATGATCATACTCCCATACTGGGCTGATAAGTCCCGACCGGTCACAACCCTGGTCCGGCTCAAAGCAGTCGTTTGCCTCTAGCACATTCCAGCCGTAATTGCCGCCGCGCTCAATAATGTCAATCTCTTCGTGCTCATTTTGTCCCACGTCGGCGGTCCACAGTTGCCCGGTTTCTGTATCAAAGCTGAAGCGCCAGGGATTGCGCAGTCCGTAAGCGTAAATCTCTTCCCGGTAGTCTTCGCTATTTCCGGCGAACGGGTTATCCGTGGGAATGCCGTAAGCCCGCCCTTCGCTTCGTTGATCTATATCAATGCGCAAGATGCTGCCTAGTAGGGTAGTCCGATCCTGCCCGTTCCCCTGCGGGTCGCCGCCACTGCCCCCGTCGCCTACGGCAATATACAGATAGCCATCCGGACCAAAGGCCAACTGCCCTCCGTTGTGGTTGTTGTAAGGCTGAGCAAACTCCAGTAATAACGTCTCGCTACTAGGATCAGCTACCGCCGAATTACCGTTAAACACCCGGAAGCGGCAGATGCGCGTACGTGTCGGGTTGCCAACGGTATAGTTTACGTAGAAGTAGCCGTTGCTCGTAAAGTCCGGATGAAAAGCCAATCCGAGCAGCCCCATCTCATTGCTGCCGTCGTCTACCTTATCTGAAATGTCCAAGAAGGTCAGCTTCTCATTGGTTGCTGCATCATCGGCAAACACCGAAATCACGCCCCGCTGTTCTACCACAAAGACCCGATTGCTATTGTCACTGGCGTGCTGGTAGTCGACGGGGCGGGTAAAACTTAGGTTGGGATAAGCCTCAACGACGCGATAGGTCACCGCGCGACCGGTGCTATCGGTAAGCGGGGCTTCTGGATCGGAATCGCCGCACCGGGTTTGGCTTAGGCAGCCCAGGGTGCCCAATAAGAGTAGGAGGGAACGTAGTTTCATCTTATTAATGGAATGCATTGGTTGATTCCTATTAACAACCAAAACCCCGCATTCGTTTTTCTGCCACCGATATTCTATTCATCAATACGGACGCCCAGTCCCGATACGGAGGCTACGTTGAAGAAGCCTACCACCGACGGTCCGTTCGGGTCGGTGTTGGTGATGTTGGTAGAAACGTTGGCAATGGGGTTGGCAAACAGTTCAGCGAACCCCCCGGGGCGGTTGGTTTGAATGGCTACCTGGCTCAAGAAGTCAAATGCCTCATCAGAGATGCTTTGCAACTCCACGTAGACGGAGTCCCCCGGGTTATACGAAGGTAGAAAACCACCGTCTCCGTCGCCATCAATGGGGTTGATGCTGTTTCGGATGGGCTGGGCAAACACGGTGGCGTTGAAGTTGCCCCCGCGCGAGAAGCCCGCGTCGTAGGCCAGCGATATTTCGTCGGGCCGGTTCAGTAGCGCTCCGTTCCGATACGCCCTAATCCAGTAGGCGTTGCCCTCTTCGGGTAGGTCGGTGGCCCAGAACTCGGCGATGTACGTCTCCGGAAAGAACGCATTGGCTTCTACCAGTTCGTAGGTAATACTGTCGATAGGGGGCACCGGGTTTAACTGCGTAGAAGAAGTGTACGACTGCCCATTAGCCTCTATCTGCAACTGATAGGTTTCTCCCACCGTACCAAAACCCTGATCGGCAACCGGAGACTTCCAGTAGTAAGCTCCTGCTTCCCGCTCGTCTTCCTGAAAAGTGAAGGCCTCTCCCCCCGAACCACTGACTACTACTGTAGCACCGGTCACCGGACTGGCCACCGTATCAAAGTAGGGCTGGGTGCTGCTCAGGCGGATCACCTGCTCCACCGGTTGGTTGGTGATCCAGGCATCTACCGCCAACACCGGATCCACTTCCTCCAATGTGGGGCTAATCTGGTCTTCGCAGGCGCCCAGTATAATTCCTAAACAGATGATTATTGATAAGCGTTGCATGCTCAAAATTTAAAGTTGTACGAGATAGAGGGAATAATAGAACCCACAATAGAAAGCTGGGTAGCCGTCGACTGGGGAGCGGGCTGAGCACCCGGCGCAGTGGCTTGGCCGCCGGGCGAAAAGTAGTCGGTAGGACGGGTATCATCCTGAGAGAAGAAGATCGAGAACGGGTTACGGCGGGCGTACACGTTATAGAGCGAAAAGACCCAGTAGCTCCTGTCTGGAATTAAATCAAGCCGTACCGATAAGTCCAGCCGGTGATAATCCGGGATGCGGGTGTTGTTGCGCGAGTCGTTGGCGTTATAAGGAATTAAGATGCCCTGCACCACGAAGCGGGAGGTAGGGAAGGTGGCCGGGGTGCCCGTTAGGTAGGTGAAGTTGCCCGACAACGACCAGCGATCGTTGAGGTCGTAAAAGGCCGCTAGCTTTAAATTGTGCCGCTGGTCAAAGCGTGTGGGGTACCAAGCCCCCCGGTTGATGCCGTCTACCTGCAACTCAGTTTTACCCAACGTGTAGCTGATCCAGCCATTCAGGCGCCCTACATTTTTCTTGGCGTACACCTCCAAGCCGTAGGCACGTCCTTTCCCCACCAACAGGTCTCCTTCCACAAACTCGTTAATGAGCAGGTCGGCCCCGTCGATGTAGTCGATTTGGTTCTGGGTGGCCCGGTAGTAGACTTCTACCGAGGTCTCGTAATCGGGGGCGGACGAAGTGCCGAAGTTGCGGAAGTAGCCCAGGGCAAACTGATCGCCCAACTGGGGTGCAATGTTATTAGAGCTGGGCACCCACACGTCGAGCGGATTAGAAGCGGTGGTGTTCGACACCAGGTGAATGTACTGGGCCGTACGGGTGTAGCTTCCTTTAACCGAGCTCTGCTCATCGATCTGGGCCTTAAACGACGCCCGCGGCTCTAGGTTAGCGTACGTAGCGATGGGCTCGCCCCGCTCTACGGTCTCCACACCCTGCACCGGCAGGCGTTGACCGGCGGGGGCCGTGCCGTAGGTATATACCGTGCCCGGACCGTAGTAGCGGAAGGCCGAAAAACGCAGTCCATACTCTAGCGACAGTGCCGAACCAATATCCTGTTTGTTACCCGCGTACACCGCCGTCTCCAGGTTAAACTTTTCGTCCAGACTAATGTCGATCACGTTGCCGTCGGCTACCCCTACTGCGTTGGCGGGCTCGAAGCGGTAGTAGGTAGCCTCGCCCCCGAACGATAGCTCATTGCGACTGTTCAGAAAGTACGAGAACTGAGGCTTCAGGATGAAGTTAGACACTGAAGAGTTCCAACTGAAAGAGTCCAGGTCATCCTCGCCAAACTGTAGCTCGTAGTCGTAGTCGCTAAACACAAACGTGAAGTTCGAGAACAGCTTGTCGCTGAACAGATGGTTCCAGCGGGCCGTTGCCGTAGAGTTACCCCAGTTGAAGCCCTGGTTGGCGTCGAACCTAAATACATCGCGCCCCAGGTAGCCCGACAAAAATACCCGATTGTTGTCGTTGATGCGGTAGTTGGTCTTCGCGCTCAGATCGTAAAAGTTAAGTCCGAAGTCACTGCCAATCCCAATCTGGTCGGCAAAGGGACGAATCAGCAGGTCGATATACGACCGGCGCGCCGCCACAATAAACGAGGCCCGATCCTTCACAATGGGGCCCTCTACCGTCAGACGGCTAAACACGGTGCCGATGCCGCCGCTCACGTCAAACTCTTTGTTATTACCTTCTTTCATGCGCACGTCGAGCAGCGAAGAGATGCGGCCGCCGTACTGGGCCGGGATGGCCCCCTTGTAAAGCTTTACGTCCTGTACCGCGTCGGGATTGAATACCGAGAAGAAGCCAAACAGATGCGATGAGTTATAAACCGGCGCTTCGTCGAGCAGGATCAGGTTCTGGCCTACGCCGCCACCGCGCACGTTGAAGCCCGAGGCCCCTTCGCCCACCGTGGCCACGCCCGGCAGTAGCTGGATGCTGCGCAGCACGTCTACCTCTCCCAAGAAGGCGGGCACCTTCTGGATGGTTTGGATATCAAGGCGGTTCACGCTCATCTCGGTGCTCTGCACGTTGGCATCGAGCCCTTCGGAGGTAACCACCACCTCCTGCAGCTCCTGGCTGGTAGAGGTTAGCTCAATGTCTAGCCGCAGGTTTTCGGTAAGCGGCAACCGCTTGCTCACCGACTGGTAGCCCACGTACGAGTACGTAACCTGATACTCAGCGGCGGGCACGGTAAGCGAGTAGAAGCCGTATACGTTGGTAACGGTGCCGTTGCCCACCTCCTGCACGTACACGGAAGCACCGATGAGCGATTCGCCATTGGCAGCGTCCCGGACGTACCCACTTAGGGTTACTTGGTTCTGCGCCGATAGCAGCGAGGGAAGGGCAGTGATTAGGAGGATTTGAAGGGCCAGTAACCACTTCGGGAATAAATTCATGCGAGGAACTGTAAGAACATTGGTGAATTGAGTTTGCTTACGGAACAACGGGTGGGGGGTTAGCTTAATTCCATCCGAAGGTTATCAGGCAAACGGTTTTTCGAACAGACTAAGCAAACCTTGGACCATATACGAAGCCCGCGGTGTTTTTGTCTCTGCAACAAAGATAGAAAGAGAAGGCCCTAGAACTTGTTAACCTAAGTTAAGAAACCGGCCACCGGGCAACGGTTACCCGTGGAACGGTCACTGGCCGTCGTGGAACGATCACTGGTCAAATTTACAAGGGACAGAGGACAAATGACTAGTGACAAACTTTTTAGGCCAACATCCGGCACTTAGCCAAACACCTGGTCGGCAGTGATCTTTAGGTCGGGGATTACGGAGGGGGCGGTGCATACGTCTTGTTTCAGACAGACAGTGACGGACTGGGGCGAAGTGAGCACCTTCACCATGCACACGTTGGGGTAGATTTGCCAGAGCACCTGCACCCCGGCGGCAAAGTAATCAAAAGCTTTTTGTTCAATCTTGAAACCGCTTTCGTTGTAGGTTGAACGCACTAACCGGGGCAGTAGTGGCGTATAATCTGTCTGAGGTAGTCATCATCCCACCCTGCTTTTTTTCTTCTCACCTTGATACTGTGCTTATCGTCCATCTGTTTGAGTAACTGCAA
>JBASAY010000097.1:0-4239 GCA_049650865.1 Tunicatimonas sp. | reverse complement strand
GGCGTAGGGTGCTTTACCCAGGCCTGGAAACGGTCGTCCATTAGCAGGCGGACAACCGAGGCGTGCTCGTGATCCATAGGATAGCGGTTGTGATAGTGAGGACAAAGTTCAGGTTCATCCTTTATCCCAAGTGCAACCAGCAAACCGGACTACACCAAAAATCGGGTAAAAATTTTCATTTTTGCAGCACGCTCAAAAAAAATGCTTTTCTATTAGAAATAATGCATCAAAAGACCAGATTATCTACGTCGGTTGGCAATGATATGAAGGAGGGGGTAAGGACAACAGTGCCTACGAACGACAGAAGTTACTGAATGAGCAGCAAAGCCAGCAGCACCCGCTGCCAGAGGCCAACGTCTACACGCTGGCGAAGCACCGCCAGGGCGCGATACATCAGGTTATACACCGAGCGGTCGCTTAAGTCCATAATTTCGGCGATCTCATCGTAGCTGAAGTTATCGTAGAACCGCAGGGTAATGGCTTCCTTCTGGCGGGGCGTTAGCTGATTCACCGCTTGCAAAAGGGCGGTCTTCTGAGCCGGAGAAAATAGTAGCTCTTCATTATCCAGCTCCGCGGTGAGCGTTAGCGCAAAATCATGCCCCACCGATGCTTCGGACAAAAGTCTGGCCTGCTGCCTTTGTTTTCGGCGGATGGTTCGCTTCAGGGCTTTAAACAGATAGAACTTTACGGTTAGCACCTCCGGAAGGGTCTTCCGCCGCGTCCATAGATCGGCGAACAAATCCTGCACGCAATCTTCGATAAGGGTTTTATCGGCGGTGAGTCGCTCGCCGTAGTGATAGAGCGCGTCGATGTGCTGGTAGTACAGCGCCGTGAAAGATTCGGACTTCCCGCTTCTAAGGCCATTCCAGTAGTGAAGGCTCTCTTCCGCCGCGCTCGGGGGGGTAAGCGTAGAAAAAATGTCTTTACCGTTCATGCCACAGTCTAAAAACAACGCTTTACAACGTTTTGCCAATTTTCGCGAATAGCGCTCAAAATTTAGCAATTATATCTCTAAAATTTAAGAACAAAATATATTTTCGGTAAATAGTTGTTATCACCCTTTTCTATTTTTACCTGCGGATAGGGTTTTCATACTTGCGCTGCTTCGCGAAAAGTTTGGTAACAGTAGATGATATCTCGGAACCATTTCTGGCTCGCTGGGGTATTCTTAGCGTTTAAAAGCCGTATATTTGCCGATTGTGGTACACATTGATAATATTTCATTAGGAGAGTTTCCGCTGCTGCTGGCGCCGATGGAAGACGTGAGTGATCCTCCCTTCCGCGCGGTGTGCAAACAGCACGGGGCTGATATAATGTACACCGAGTTCATCTCATCAGAAGGCCTGATTCGCGATGCGGCCAAGAGCGTGGAGAAGCTCGACATCTATGACTACGAACGGCCCATCGGCATCCAAATCTTTGGCGATAAAATAGACTCGATGCGCGAAGCCGCTGCCCTGGCCGAAGCCGCCGGTCCCGAACTGGTCGACATCAACTACGGTTGCCCCGTAAAAAAGGTGGCCTGCAAAGGAGCCGGGGCAGGCATTTTGAAAGACCTGCCCAAAATGCAGCGCATGACCGCCGAGATTGTGAAGCGCGTAAACCTGCCCGTAACGGTGAAAACCCGCCTGGGCTGGGATGAGCACACCATCAAGATTGTGGAGGTGGCGCAACGCTTGCAAGACGTGGGCATCCAGGCGCTCACCATTCACGGGCGCACCCGCAAGCAGATGTACAAGGGCGAGGCCGACTGGAACCCCATCGCCGCGGTAAAGAACCACCCCGACATCCACATTCCCATTTTCGGCAATGGGGACATTGATTCGCCCGAGAAGGCCCTCGACTACCGCCGTCGCTACGGCGTAGACGGCATCATGATCGGGCGGGCGGCCATCGGCTATCCCTGGATTTTCCGCGAGATCAAGCACTACTTCGCCACCGGCGAGCACCTGCCCCCGCCCACGATGGATGAGCGCATCGCCACCGCCAAGCAGCACCTTGACTTTTCGGTGCGCTGGAAGGGCGACCGCAAGGGCATCTATGAGATGCGTCGTCATTACACCAACTACTTCCGCGGCCTGCCCGGCATCAAACCCTACCGCGCTCGTTTGGTGGAAGCGATGACGGAAGGTGAGGTGTTAGAAATTCTGGATGAGGTAGCCGATGCTTTTGCTCCGGTGCCGTTGGCCGCATGCTAACCAAAGTACGGCGCAATCCCGCTGCGCTGGCCTGGGGACTCCTGCTGCTACTGGGCTTGATATGGGGCAGCTCCTTTATCCTGATCAAACAAGGACTTACCGCTTTTTCGGCCGCTGAAGTGGGGGCGCTGCGCATCGCGTCGGCTTCTGTCTTTTTGGTGCCTGTCGCCCTGCCCGCGCTGCACAGCTTGTCGCGCCGTCATCTGACGTTGTTGGCTTTTATTGGACTGTTCGGCAGTTTGGGTCCGGCCTTCCTGTTCGCCTTCGCGCAAACGCAGCTGAGCAGTTCGGTCACGGGCATTTTGAACGCGGTTACGCCGCTCAACGTGCTCCTGCTGGGTGCCGCCTTCTTCGGCCGAAGCATCACCCGCCCGGAGCTGGTCGGACTGGGGGCGGGCTTGGTAGGCACGGTTATTCTGATGCTGGCCGGTAGTTCGGGCAGTCTGGGCGGTATCAATTACTACGCGCTGCTTATCATCGCGGCTACCATCTGTTACGGCTTCAACACCAACATCATCAAAAACTACCTGGGCGATCTGAAACCCACGGTGATCACGGCGGTGTCGCTGCTGCTGGCGGGCCCGGCGGCGGTGTTTTACCTGCTAAGCGTGCCGGGTTTTGCCGAAAAGGCAGTGAGTGGTGCGGCGCGTTGGCCCCTGCTGGCCATGGTGCTGCTGGGAGTGGTGGGCACCGCATTGGCCCTGATTATGTTTAACAAACTGGTGCAAATTCGCACCGCGGTGTTCGCCAGTTCGGTGACCTATCTGGTGCCGATGGTGGCCATCGGGTGGGGCGTGCTGGACGGCGAGAGCTTGTCAGTGTGGCACTTGGTGGGCATGGGGGCGATCCTGGGCGGGGTGTACGTGGCGAATCGTTAAGGTATACCAAAATCCCCCACAAAACGTTACATTAACCCCCCGCGCCAACAGTGTGCGGCAGTTTTTGTTAGCTTCTTTCCATGGCATCGGGCAAAATCCATATCACGGGCACCTTGCTGCTCACTCCCCTGACGGCGGGCTTGGCCTGGCACCTGACGGGAGGAGATGTGCCCACCACGGTGCTGGCCAGTGCCGGTTGCCTCAGCGGCGTGCTGATTAGTCCCGACCTGGACATGGCCAATCGCACTATTTCCGAAACGGTGGTGATTCGTTGGTTGGGAGTGCTGGGCTACTTGTGGATGGTGTTATGGAAACCCTACGCCTGCCTGCACAAGCACCGGGGCATCAGCCACGTGCCGTTAATTGGCACCCTCACGCGGGTGGGCTACCTGGCCGTGTGCTACGTGATCATCCACTGCGTGGCGCGGGAGTTTTATCAACTAGACTTGCTCACCTGGCCGCAGCAGTACTGGCAGCACGGGCTGGTGCTCTTCGCCGGACTTACCATCTCGGACGTAGGCCACTGGGCGTTAGACGGCTTTGCGTGGCGGTAGGAGAAGTCGCTCACTCGTTAGGAAAATACTTGTAGATATCTTTGCGATGAACAATTCTGGCAAGCTCAACGGTGTCATTTTCAAAATAGATACCCAAGCGATAGTCGCCGATTCTGATTCGGTAGCTAACCGCGTAGCCTTTCATCTTCTTTAGGTTCTGTATAGCTGATAGCGTATCCGCCCCCTCAATCTCCTCGATGATAGCTGCTATTCGCGTCTGCATCTTGGTATCACGGATCGCATCCAGGTCTCTCCCAAATCTGTCGAGAAAAACAACGTTCATTTACCCAGCTTTTTCATCACCTCTTCTCGGGGGATAGTCTTGTTGCGATCTGCTTGGCTCATTAAAAAAGCAAGGCCCATATCTTCCTTCTCCTCATCGCTTAGCACCTTAATTTTCAGGTTCATTTTTTCTAAAACCGCCTTAACTAGTGCTAGTTCCTCGTTGTCGGCAGGCGTAATAATCAGACTTTCCATAACTGTTGACTTTTGGGTAAGGTCTACGAATTTACGCACAAATCGGCTAAAACGTTCTAGGGCGTGTTGACATATGGATTAACGAGAGATTTTGAGCGAGGTTTTTGGCTAGTCAAGACGCTTGAGGCGGGC
>JBASAY010000096.1:0-17442 GCA_049650865.1 Tunicatimonas sp. | reverse complement strand
AGATTAACGAGAGATTTTGAGCATGATTTTAGGCTAGGCAAGGCACTTGAGAAGCGCGATGCAGAGCATCGGGCGCCGAAAGTAACGCAGAATAGCCGTAAAGCATGCCAAAAGCGCTGTTCAAATTTATATGTCAACACGCCCTAAAACCAAGGAGAGGAGAATGCTACTGCACCTGCGCGGGCGGCGAGGTGGCTTCTACCGCCGTAAAAGCCTCCAGAATTTTGTACGTGTGCTTGGCGTCTTTGGGCACCAGGTACGAGTCACCCGCTTCCAAAGTAACTTTCTGCCCTTCGGAGTGCAACTCGGCTTTACCCTTGATCACGTAGCCTACCGTTTCGTAGGGGCTGCTATGCTCGGGTTTGTCGGCGCCGGGTTGTTCGTTTTCCCACAGGCGCATCGCCACGTTTTTGCCAGAAGCTAAAAATTTCTCGTCGCCCTTCGTGGGCGAGTGGGTTCCGTCTACTTTTTTGATGGTGGTATCGGCCATAATTTGGTAAATTCTAATGATTAAGAATGATTGATTTCGGGCGCGTTTGCAACGCGCCCGTTGGAGTAACCCTGCTGCCTGCAAGATGTTCAGGGTTGCAGCACCACCTTTACGCAGTCGTCTTTTTTCTCGTTGAAGATCTTGTAGCCGTGTTCGGCTTCCGACAGCGGCAGGCGGTGGGTGATAATATCGTCCAGCACGATGTCGCCCTGCTGCACGTGCTGCATCAGCTGGTCGATGTAACGTTGCACAGGAGCTTGCCCTCCGCGCAGGGTAATGGCCTTATCAAAGATTTTGCCCAGTGGAAACTGGTTGTAGTTAGAAGCGTACACTCCCACTACCGACACTACTCCGCCACGACGCACACTGTCTAGCGCGTTCACGATCACGTCGGCCGTACCGGCCTGCCCGCCCAGCGTTTGCAGCGTTTTGTCCACGATGGTCCGGTGCGCCTCCATCCCCACCGCATCAATGCACACGTCGGCGCCGCGGCCGTCGGTCATGCTGCGCACTACTTCGGCCACGTCGTTTTCGGCTCCGTTAATAAACTCTACGTTGGCGGTCTGGTGCGCTTTGTCCAAGCGGTACTGCTCAATGTCTACGGCAATCACGCGCCCCGCTCCCCGTAGCCAGGCCGACTTCTGGGCCATGATGCCCACCGGACCGCAACCGAACACCACCACCGTTTCGCCACCCTGCACGTTGGCCCAGTCGACGCCGGTGTAGCCAGTGGGAAAGATATCGGTCAAGAACAGTACTTGCTCGTCGGTAAGATTATCGGGCACCTTGCGGGGCCCCACGTCGGCGTAGGGCACGCGCACAAACTCGGCCTGCCCGCCGTCGTAACCGCCGTAGAGCTGGGTATAGCCAAACAGGCCGCCGCCCTTGCCCTTGGTGATGTCACCTTCGGGGCCGTAAAACTCCGGGTTAGAATTTTCGCACTGGGTGGGTAGGTGCTGGTGCTGGCAAAAGTAACACTGTCCGCAGCTGACGGGGAAGGGAACTACTACCCGGTCGCCGACCGCCAGGTTCTTCACTTCGTTGCCTACTTCTTCCACCACGCCCATAAACTCATGACCCACCACGAAATTCTGGGTGTCAGGAATGAGTCCGTTGTAGATGTGCAGGTCGGAGCCGCAGATGGCGGTGGCGGTGACGCGGATAATGGCGTCGCGTTGGTCCTTTATCTTGGGATCGGGAACGGTGTCGACGCTAAAGTGCTTGGGCTTGTGGTATACGAGAGCTTTCATCGGTTAAAAAGTTTAGGGTTTAAAAAAAGTACTGTCCTAACCCGTCTACTTACCGATTGTTGACCAAATATGGATGGGTACGAAGCAAAAAAGCGACTAAAAGATAGTCGCTTGGGTGCAGAAGTGCGCTTCGTACGGCAGGATTTAGTTGGCCGAAGTGTTTCTAAACGTATGAAACAGCGTGAAGGGGAGATGCAGACGACAAGCAAAGCGGACATTGTCAGTGCGCTTTCGCTCAAAGAATCCTTTGCTGATTTCCTGAATTAAAATTTGTCCCACTTCATTCTGGGACGAAACCTGACTTCCTCCCGAAACAATTCTTCCGAGGATTCGGTCTTCGTGGCTGAGTGCTTTTACAATCTTTTCCATACGAATGAAGTCTACAGAGGGGTTGTTATGTTGCCCTCTTTCTTAGTGCCATTACAAGGATTGCTCCCAATGTAATTGGTATTTCAGCTACTTCTCGCTAAACCTTACGCGCATTTGTCCTTTAGTAGATATTGGTTAAGGGGTGATGGTAACCGGTGGGGCAACAAATTCGTAGGTCTCGCCATTGTCCAGTTCGTAGCGCACCGTGAGCGTATGCGTTGCCTCTTGAGTAGGGGCGGTGGTAAACTGAAGCAGAAACCCTTCCTCGGCGGCCAGCGGCTTATCCAGCAGAAAATCGGGCAGGTCCATCATTCGGCTGCCGCGATAACTGTAGATTTTAACGATGCTGTTCAGTCGTTCGCCCGCAGCAATCACTTGGTCGCTACCAGCCTGCGGGTAGGCAGCGTTGCTAGACACGGTAATGTCTGCCACCGACTCAAAGGGCTGAGGAGGCACCGGGTCGCAGGCGTAAGCAGTTCCTCCCCAACTACCGAAGACTTCAGCGCGCTGATTGGTGTATTCTACCACTGGAAATAGCTGTAGGGCGTACTGCTCGTAAGAAACGCGCGCTTGGGTCGCTAGCGAATCTGTGTCGCGGTAGTTGTCAGTGAGCAACCGCATCGGGTGGCCAGTTAGCCCGGTAACGTCCAGGTAGCGCGGCACGTCACTGCCGCAATCATCGTCGTTACACCCAAAGGGGAACAGAAACGCCACCAAAAATACAATCCTAAGTAACTTCATCATGACAAGCGTTTTTGCTTAATCCGGGATTCAAATAGCGTGCTAATGTGAACAACTAGCGAACCGCAAACAATTTACGCACCGGAGCTTTTATATACCCTATGAACGACAACCCGTTGCGCGTTATTTTTATGGGCACTCCCGAGTTCGCGGTGGCTTCGCTGCAAGCGCTGGTTGAGCAGAATATCTCAGTAGTTGCCGTAATCACCGCTCCCGACAAGCCGCAGGGGCGGGGTCGCAAACTGGGCCATTCGCCCGTCAAAGAATACGCGCTGGCGCAGGACCTGCCCGTGCTGCAACCTCCTAATTTAAAGTCTGCGGACTTTCTGGAGGAGCTGCGCGGCTACCGAGCCGATTTACAAATCGTGGTGGCCTTCCGGATGCTGCCCGAAATAGTGTGGGACATGCCGCCCCGGGGCACCTTCAACCTGCACGCCTCGCTGCTGCCTCAGTACCGCGGGGCCGCGCCCATCAACTGGGCTATCATCAACGGAGAAACAGAAACTGGTGTCACCACCTTCAAGATTCAGCACGCCATCGACACCGGCAATATCCTGTTCCAGGAGCGCGAGCCCATCCATCCCGATGACACCGCCGGAACGCTCTACGAACGGCTGATGCACCGCGGAGCCGACTTGGTGGTGCGCAGCGTACGGGCCATCGCGTCGGGCGACTATTCGCTAGCCCCCCAGCCCGAGGCCGACGACCTGAAAGAAGCCCCCAAACTGCACCGGGAAACCTGCCGCGTGGACTGGGAGCAACCCGCCGAAACTATCCACAATTTTGTGCGCGGGCTATCCCCTTACCCCGCCGCTTGGACCACACTGAACGGGCGGCAGGCCAAACTCTTCTCGGTATCAGCTATTGGGCAGGCCAACAGCACTTTGGAACCCGGTCAGCATACCACGGATAACAAAACCTATCTACACATCAAGGCGCTCGATAGCTTGGTGGCGGTGCACGACCTACAATTAGAAGGAAAGCGGCGCTTATCCATTGAAGAATTCTTACGCGGAAACTCGCTATGATCAAATCCATTATGGTGGCCCGCTCCCACAACCGGGTGATTGGCCGAGACAACGACCTGGTGTGGCACATGCCTGCCGACCTGAAGTACTTTAAGGAAACCACCACCGGGCACTTTGTGGTGATGGGCCGCAAGACCTACGAATCGGTGAACAAGCCCCTGCCCGGCCGCCTGAACATCATCGTGACCCGCCAGCCGGACTACTACCGCGAGGGCTGCTTGGTGGTGCATACGGTAGAAGAGGCTTTGCAACTGGGGAAGCAGCACGGGCAAGAAGAACTGTTTGTGCTGGGCGGAGCTCAGATTTATGAACTTACGCTGCCACTGGTCGACCGTATCTACCTTACCGAAATCAAGGCGGAGTTCGAGGGAGATACTTACTTTCCAGAAATTGACGCTACGCAGTGGAAAGAAGTGAAGCGGGAAGAGCACACTGCGGACGAAAAAAATCCTCACCCCTACGCCTTTGTTGTGTTAGAGCGTGCTTGAGTACCGCCGTTCGCCTGCCTTGGAGGCTTATCAATAACCGTTTACCTTGGCCAAGGCACGGCCCAGCGAGGCATCCATTTCGTCGAGGCGCTGTAGGGCTTCTTCCAGAAATTCTCCAGCCAGCATCTCCCGCACGTCCTCTTCACCGGTTACTTCTAGCTCGGGAACCTTGAAGGTTTGCTCAATGAGTCCCCGCTCTATCTTCACCAAGTACTTCGCGTTCCACGAAAAAAGCGTGATTTTACACGAGGGGTGCGGTACTTCTCCGATAATGCGCATGCGTAGGATACGTTTGGTTTGCCTCCTCTCTTTCGGAATTACTTACACCTGAGCGGAGTACTATTAAACAATTTTTATAACGGATATAACAAAACTAGCTTTGTTGTATGCGTTATCTTAAAAAGGTTTCACTCTTATTCATTAGCTGCTTCGTAGGATGGTCGGCCAATGCTCAACAGTCCGAACGCCATCTAGCGGAAATGGCCTGGGTGACTCCGGCAAGCGAACCTTCGCCCGATCCGGTAGTGCGCCCTCCTCGCACTTCTTCTACCGCTACGTCGCTCACCTCCGCCTCTTTCGTGCTGCACCACCAGGGTGATGCGGTGCTGCTGCACCTCAAAGATAAGCGCAACCACGTAACGCTCCAGGTGATAAACGCGGCGGGCCAGGTGATGCAAACAACTACTCAGACCAATCTAACGAGTGGGTTCCACGAGCTTACTCTTCGCGTTCCCCCTTCTACCCTCTGCGCCCTCAGATTAATCGTAAATCAAGAAGTAACAGTCTTTTCGGCGATCCGCTATCGGTAGCTACAGGATGGCCCTAATCTTGGCATCAGCTAGTTCGCGCTCCTCTTCGTTAGCGGTTTCTTGAAACTCGTCGTTACCCGGCTTGGGCTCGTAATTCACGGCCAGAAAGATCGGAAAGTGATCCGACCCGTAGAACGGCAAGCGCTTGATAGCTAACAGCCGGAAGTGCGGCGAAAGGAATACATGATCCAACGGCCAGCGCAGCAAGCGATACTTCGCATTGAAAGTATTGAAAAATCCCCGCCCCATACGAGGGTCCAGTAGCTCACTGATCTTAATGAATAAGCGTGTGGTGTACGACCAGGCAACATCGTTAAGGTCGCCGGCCACCAGGGTAGGGCGGTTGGCATCAACGAGGTCTTTGCCGACAATGAGCAATTCGGCGTCGCGTTCGGTAGAGGTTTCGCTCTCGGTGGGGCTGGGGGGCTCAGGATGTACGCAGTGCAGGTGAACCAGTTGGCCCGAGCGCAGCTCAACTTGCGCATGAAAAGAAGGAATTTCGGGCTTCACCAAAAACTTAATGTCGCACTCCGCAATGGGCAGCTTCGAGTAGAGTAGCATTCCGTAGGTATTATCCAGCGGGTACTCAACTGCGTGGGGGTAAGATTCTTTTACGGGTTGCATCTGCTGGCACCACCAATCGTCGGTTTCTACCATCAGGAGTACGTCAGGGTCAACGTCGCGAACGATCTCCAAACAATGCGCTGCGTTTCGATTGGTCATTAGCACGTTGGTCACCATAAGACTAAGGCTGTTTTTGCCCGTCGTTTGCTGGCTGTTCTTCACGGGCTCAGGGGCCACGTAGGTGTAGGGGTAGATGATATAGCACTGGTAGATAATGCAAGCAGCCAGCGCTACCATAAACAAAGTAGGCCACCACCCTTCTATAGGAACCAATATCAGAAAGGCAATAAAGATAACGGCGTTAAAAAACGTAATCTGAACGTGCGGAAAGTCGAAATCTCGAATAAGCCAGTGGTCGCTTCGGATGAGGGGAAGCAGGGTAGCAAGGATAAAGAAACTTCCCAGTGCGTAGAGGGCTATTTCAACATAGGCCATTGCCATAGAATAGTTAGAGTAGAAGATCAGCGGCGAACTAAGTGATGCAATCGAAGCCGGTATAAGGAATTAGCACCTCGGGTAGTTTAACGTGATCCGATTTCTGATTGTTTTCGAGCAGGGCCGCCACAATCCGCGGTAGCGCCAGCGCACTGCCGTTTAGCGTATGAAGCAGATGGTTCTGATTATCATCATCTTTGTAGCGTAATTTCAGCCGGTTAGACTGGTAGGTTTCAAAGTTACTTACCGAGCTCACCTCCAACCACTTCTTCTGCGCGGCCGAGTACACCTCCATATCGTAGGTGAGCGAGGCGGTAAACCCCAGGTCACCGGCGCAGAGCTTCAGCACCCGGTGGGGCAGCTCCAACTTCTCGAGCAGCTGCCGCACGTGCAGGGCCATCTCCTCTAGGGCGGTATACGACTGCTCGGGCCGGCGAATCTGCACAATTTCTACCTTGTCGAACTGGTGCAACCGGTTAAGTCCGCGCACGTCGGCCCCCCACGAGCCCGCTTCTCGGCGAAAGCAGGCGGTATAACCCGCGTTCATAATTGGCAGCTCATCTTGCTTTAGCAGCACGTCGCGGTACAGGTTGGTGATGGGAATCTCGGCCGTCGGAATCAGGTACAGACCATCGCTCACTTCGTACATCTGCCCTTCCTTGTCGGGTAAATTCCCCGTGCCGTAGCCCGAGGCTTCGTTTACCAGCAGCGGGGGCTGCACCTCGAGGTACCCGGCCGCCCGGGCCTCATCCAGAAAGAAGTTGATGAGCGCCCGCTGCAAACGGGCACCCTGCCCCTTGTACACCGGAAAGCCCGCTCCCGTAATCTTGTTGCCAAGCGCAAAATCAATGATGTCGTACTTCTCGATCAGCTCCCAGTGGGGCAGCGCATCCTCGCTCAGTTCGGGCTGGGCACCGTATTCGTAAATTACCTCATTGTCTTGGGCCGAGTGGCCGTCGGGCACGCTGGGGTGCGGCACATTGGGAATTTGGTAGAGCTGCTGTTGCAGCGACTGTTCGTGCTCCCGTAGCTGCTCAGCTAAGTCCTTGGTCTGCTCCTTGAGGGTGGTGGTTTGCTGCTTGGCGGCTTCGGCTTCATCCTTCTTGCCCTGGCGCATCAAGTCACCGATCTGCTTGGATAGTTGGTTCGACTGCGCCAGCAGCGTATCAAGTTCGTGCTGGGTATGTCGCCGCTGGGTATCGGTTTGCAGCAGTTCGTCGATGGCCGGGCGGGCCTGCGAAAACCCCCGCCGGGCAAGGCCCTTCTCTACTAAATCTCGGTTCTCGGCAATGTGGGCGGTTTGTAACATGCTAAGGCGTGGTTCGTTGGGGGTTTAGGTTCGCAGTAGATTAAGGCGTTTCCTCGTCGGGACGTACCGTAAAGCGGGCGCAAAATAATTTTTTTTCTTGATAATTAGGATTTCTTAGCCTATTATTGCGTCAGCATTCCTTGATAAGAGGGAGTCCATTCCCTGTTACCACGTTTTCATCGCATTTCCCTTTTAAATCTTTATTCTCATCCCTGATCTAGCGCCCTGCTAGACATCGATTACTTATTACTTTTCCTATGTATACCATCGACGAGTTACAAGCACGGCTGCTCTCGGAGCTGCGCGAAATTGCGGAGCAATTAGACCTAAAGAACTATAAAAAGCTAAACAAAGGCGATCTAATATACAAGATATTGGACCAGCAGGCGGTTCTTCCGGAAGACAAGTTGCCCGAAAAGAAAGTGCCCGCTGCCGCCACGGCGGAGGCTGAGCCCGACCAGGAGAAATCGGAGGAGAACCGACGGCCCGCCGCCAATAAGCGAGCGAAAGCACCTTCACCCACCCGCAAGCGCGTAAACGTAACCGAACCCACCGACGTTGACGCAGACGACGAACAGAGCGGTGGCAAAAAAGAGGACCGCAGCGATAAAGATAAAGAAGATAATCCGTCGCGCGGAGCGAAGGCCGCAGCCAACGAACTAATGGAGTCGTTCAACGTGGAAGTAGAGGGGGGCGACAAGGCTGAATCCCGTAGCGGCAGCAGCAACAAAAAAGACAACAACGAGCGTACATCAACCAAAAACGACCGCCCCTCGAACGACCGCCGCTCATCCGGAGGAGATAACAACAATAACAGCAAGTCGAACCGCCGCGATAACAACCGGAACGACAATAATAACCGGAGTGATAACGGCAACCGAAGCGACAGCAGCAACCGGAGCGACAACAGTAACCGGAACGATGATCGTCGCGGTGACGACCGGCGCGGTGACGACCGGCGCAACAACGATAACCCGGGCAACACCCAGCGACGAACTAAAAGCAATAACAACAACGACAATAGCATGACCGTGCCGGTCAAGGAGTTTGACGGCCTGATCGTGAACGAAGGAGTTCTAGAGATGATGCAGGACGGCTACGGCTTCTTACGCTCATCCGACTACCACTACTTAGCCAGCCCGGACGATATCTACGTCTCTCCCTCGCAGATTAAACTGTTCAGCCTGAAAACCGGCGACACCGTGCGCGGCCAGATTCGCCCGCCCAAGGAAGGCGAGAAATACTTCGCGCTGCTGCGCGTAGAATCAGTAAACGGTAAAACCACCGAAGAAACCCGCGACCGCGTTCCCTTCGAGTACCTTACGCCCCTGTTTCCCAACGAACGCCTGACCCTGTCTACCAAAGCGGGACACTATTCTACCCGCATCCTAGACTTGTTCTCGCCCATCGGTAAGGGGCAGCGCGGTATGATTGTATCGCAACCGAAGTCAGGAAAAACGGTGCTGCTGAAAGAGATTGCCAACGCCATTGCCGAAAACCATCCCGAGGTGTACCTCATCGTACTGCTCATCGACGAGCGTCCCGAAGAAGTGACCGACATGGCCCGCAGCGTGAACGCCGAGGTTGTTGCCTCGACCTTCGACGAGCAGGCCGAGAAGCACGTGAAAGTGGCGAGTATCGTGCTGCAGAAGGCCAAGCGCATGGTTGAGTCAGGTCACGATGTGGTGATCCTGCTCGACTCTATTACCCGATTAGCACGGGCTTACAACACGACCATTCCTTCGTCAGGCAAAATTTTGTCAGGTGGAGTCGACGCCAACGCCCTGCACAAGCCGAAGCGTTTCTTCGGAGCGGCCCGCAACGTGGAGAACGGCGGCTCGCTTACCATCATCGCCACCGCGCTGATCGAGACCGGCTCGAAGATGGACGAGGTAATCTTTGAAGAGTTTAAGGGTACCGGCAACATGGAGCTTCAGTTAGACCGTAAGCTGTCTAACAAGCGCATCTACCCGGCCATCGACGTACCAGCGTCCGGCACCCGCCGCGAAGACCTACTGATGGAGAAGGAAGAGCTGTCGCGCATCTGGATTCTGCGCAAGCTAATGTCCGATATGAACTCCAGCGAAGCCATCGAGTTTCTGCTGCAACGCATGAAGGGCACCCAAGACAATGACGAATTCCTGATCTCCATGAACGGGTAATTCCTCTTGTAGCTTACCACCAAAAGTACCGATTAGGGCGTTTGGATTGCAACCGGTCGGTTTAACCTACCAGCAACCGCTATGCGCCCTATTTTTCTCTTTCTCTCTCTTTTAGGAAGTAGTCTAATCGCTTCGGCGCAACAACCCTGGTCCGTGGCTACCTACCCCGACGAAAGCGGTTACCAGCGCCGGATTGCCGGAAAGCTAGCCAACATTGCCGCCCAGCCCTTTGCCTTTAAAAGCAAAGCGGCTTCACGGTGCCCCGACACCGGTTTATCCGTACGCCACTGGGCGGTAAAGGGCGAAACGGTGACCTCACCCTTTACCGGACGTGCCTACGTTCAGGGCGAAACCGGATACTTCGGTCCGAAAGAACGCGGTTCCGACGGTCAAATCGTCCGCTTCGGGGGTGACCCACTGAAGCGCGACCTTCCTCCGGCCACCGCCCACCTCATGCTGCACCCCTCCGACGTAGCGGCGCGGGCGTACCTGAGCATTCCGGGCAACCTGCGACAGCAGTACCACTTCGCTGCTAAAAATTGGGCGCGCTTTTACCCACTGTTCGGCCAGAAGATGGGACCCAAGTGGTCGGCTAATTTCCGGGTGGCGGTAGCAAACTATCAGGAGGCACGCCTTCCCTCGGACGGTCCTGCCCGCCAGTATATTGATCTGTCTGTACCCCACGACCTGATAGGCGAAACGGGCCAACTACTGGGGGGTAACAAAGAGGACGGCGGCACCGAGAACCACAAAACTATGTGGCGCACCTCGGGCCTCCTGTACGCGCAGTTGTTTCCGTCCGGAAGCGAAATCTCCGGCTACCCAGCGGCCGAGGCCGAGCAGAAGATTAGTGTAATGCTGAAGGATTACGTGGGCAAGATGCTTACCACCGGAAACGGCGAGTACGACTCACAGATCTACTACCCGCACTCTATTGAGGCATTTTTGAACCTGTACGACTTCTCGCCTGATCCTGAAACCAAGGCACTGGCTAAACTAGCCTTAGATTATTATCTGGCCACCTACGCCCTAAAAACCTACGACGGGGCCATTGCCGGGGCGCAGAAGCGTGGCCCGTACGACCTGAACTACGCCGGAGAAATGCGAGAAATGCTCTATCACTGGTTCGGCAGCTCACTGGGCAACCAGGATAAGTTTCATACGTCGCTGCACCAAATCACCTCATCGTATCGCCCGAACCGGGTCATCTACAATATTCTACGTAAAAATATTGATGTGCCCTTCGAGGCCCGGATGGCCCGTCCGTATTATCACATGGACGTTTCCAATCGGTTTCAGGAATACTTTTACGGCAGTAAAAGCTTCGGTTTGGGTAGCGTGTACATTACCCAGGTCGACAATCCCAACCAGCAAATTAGCTGGTCGCTGGTCATGAAGGGTAAACACGGCCCGCTAAGCTTCGGCGGGCTGCAACCCTACCACCGCGCGCCGGGCGGCTACAGTCCGTACACGCAGACGCTACAAAGCAAAAACGTAATTCTGGTGGCGACGGCCCCTACAATGTTTACTCGGGGGAAGAAGACCGATGAGCAGACAAGTCGGCAAGAGTCAATCGCCAACCAGCCACTACGGTCGCTGGCCAAACCTACTTCTGATTCGCTGGGGCACTTTTTGAAACAGGCGAAGTACCAAGCCGCCACCTGGCTTTTTATTCCCCAGGCGGTAAATCAACTTCTGGAAAAGAACGGAAGCATCTTCATAGACGCCGATTCGGCCTACGTTGCCGTCACTCCAACCACCGCAAACTATTACTGGCTAGAGGCAGATACGCTAGCGATTAAGGCGGCTATTCCGGTAGACAAACGCGCTGATAAGCTGCTGGACAACCGGGTGCTGGTGGTGCCTGGCACCTTTTCGGGCTACGCGCTGGAGGCACATGAGAAGACCAACTTTACTAGTTTAAAAGATTTTGCGCAGGCGGTTAGCAGAAGAAGCAACTTTACGGTGGACACGAGCGCACAGCGACTACACTATCAAACCAGTTCGGGGGTAGCCCTTCGCATGCAGTATCAGCCCCAAAGTTTTCGCTGTACGGGTAGTATTGACGGCCAGCCCCTTAACTTTGATAACTGGGCCGATGGCAAAGGCTACCAAAGTCCGTACGTTACCACCGGCAAGGGCAAAATGACCCTCACCGATGGCCAGCAGGGCTATACGGTCGACTATTCAGCCTTTAAAGCGGTGTATCGACCCGCTGAGTAGTCCTCTTCCAAGAAAGTTTGACCAACCTACTCTTAGCTATGTCTGTTAAGTTGCTATTGCCTTCCTTGCTTCTGCTTGTATTGTTCCGGCCTTCGGCTTTCGGCCAACCGGACCATGATTTTCGGCACAATTTGTACGACCAACGGCACGACTCGCCGCAGCAGCAGAAGTTCAGAAAGATTGCTCCGGTGCCTGCCGGAGTGGTGTACATCCAGCGTCCTGGCGAGGGCGAAGCGGAAATCCGAGCGCACTTTCGTCAGATGAAGGCGTTGGGCTTCACCAATCTGAAGCAGATTATGTCGCTGCCCGATTGGACGGATGAGCAAATTCAGCTCCTAGCCCTGGAAGAGGGGATTATTCCGTGGTGGTACAGCGAAGGAGGCTGGGAACCGATTACCGATGCCCTTATCGAGCAACTCGGTCTGTCCAAATTAAGTCTAAAGGAAGTGCGTCGGCACCCTAAGATGATTGCTTATCAAAACAACGTACTCAAGCAACGTATAAAGCAGATTATCGCTCGCCGAGAAAAAACGGGCGAACCAGCTCTTAGGGGAAGCAACACTGCCTTCGACCCCATCGTAGGGCCACGAGGCCTAGCACTAAGTGACCAGGGGAAGGTGCTGTTCGTAGACTGGGCACGAGATACGTACGGTAGCATTGACACCCTGAACCATGCTTATAACCAGCACCATCACGGGCTGCAAGCGGCGGGCGGGGCCTTTACTTCGTGGGACGATTTTGCGCAGCGCTGGGAGCAGTACAACCACCGTGAGTACCGCATTCGGCGGGACATCCTGCGCTTTAAGGCCGATCACGGACTGAAGACGTTACGTAAAAAGACAGAAACGTTCAAGGCTTTTGATGCTAACGCTCCCTTTCGCGCCGGGGGCGAACTAGGTTTGTTTCGTCCGCACGCCTACTTTGGGGTAGACTTTCCGGGCATTGCCGACGTGATGCGCGACGTAGGTTCTTTTTACCCGTCTATTCATTTTGTGTGGCACTTCGATCAGGTGCAGGACGAACTCGGTCCCACCCTGTATATGCAGGCCAGCTACATCAACGATATGTTTAAGGGGGGATGGAGCGGCGGCTGGGAAACCTCGGGAGGGCCGCAACAGTTTGGCGGCGAAAGCCTCGGGCGAAGCGACAAAGGGTTCACCGTGGATGCGGGCACCATGCAGCAGTTCACGCTCAGTATGCTAGCGGCGGGTTTTAAGGGGTGGGGTTTGTGGAGCTGGAGTGTGCGCACGGCTGGTGCCGAGGTAGGCGAGTACGCGCTGCTTGATCATCAAAATCAGGTGACCGACCGCGCCGTGGCGGTGGGGAAGATCGCGCAGGGGATGCAGCGCTATCGCGAGGAATTGTGGGCGGCCCACAAGGAGCCAACGGTGGGCGTATTCTTCGACTGGGACAACGAAGCAATGTGGACCGCCATGTCGTTTAAGGGGCAAGACAGCCTTCGCTATCGCCCGATGCAGGCCCGGGTAGGAGTGTCGCGGGCGCTTATTAACGGTGACATTCCCTTCGAGTACGTTACGCCCGACGACCTACGGGCCGGATTAGCCCCGCGCTATCCGGTTATCTATCTACCCGGAGTTATTGCGCTCAATCGAAATCTGCTACCAATCTTTACCGAGTACGTGAAGCAGGGCGGCCGCCTGGTACTGGACATGCCCGGCGCGTGGATGGATACCTACTCGGCACTGCTGCCCCGGGGCGAAGATTCACCCTTCGCTGAGCTGTTTGGGGTAGTGCTCCGCGAGTACCAGTTTTCGGGACCCAACCGTAGCTGGTTCTTAAACGATGAAAAATTAGCGGGATCAATTGGATCACTAAACCTTACGGAGGCAAAGCCATTAGCGACCTTTAGCAACGGGAAACCAGCCATTACTGAGCATCAACTGGGTAAGGGAACCGCCGTAATTTTAGGTTACGAAGCGGCCCGCATGTGCTTCGCACCAGGCAGCACTACCCTAGAAAACCTACTACGCAACCACACGCTAGGAATCCTAAAGCCCTCCTTCCATTCGGAAGGGGCAATAGTGTACCGTTTGGCGAGTCCTGAGGCCGATCATTATTTTTTGCTAAACGAAGGAGAAGCGCAGACCGCGGATCTCACCTTTAGCGGCTATGGCTATCGGCGGGCCAGTGATGCAGTGAGTGGTGAAGCGGTTTCGCTGAGCGAACCCATCTCGCTGCCCGCGCACGGAGCCCGGTGGCTGCGGTACGAAAAATAGCTACTGGCCGTTTTCCCCCGTGACGTAATCGAGCAAGTACTGGTACGCTTCGGTAAGCTGGCCACTTTCGGTGATCGTCGCCCGCTCAACCACTCCCGCGTCGCCGTCGCTCACTAAACTGGGCATCACGTGCTCCATTAAACTGCTACCGAACGACTCCGAAGCGTCGCGGGGCAGTTCGGACGGCAGGTTATCCACCGCCATCACTGATACAAGGGCCGGATTTTGGTACAGGGTGTCGGCTACCCGGTCTTGTTGCGGGTCGTAATCATACACGGGGTCGGCAATGGTAGAAGGCTGCTTGGTCGAGGGAATAGAGCCCTCGATATCGCAGGTAATGTCGGCAATCACACGAATGCGAAAGTCATCCTGCAGCATGTCCTCGCGATGAAAGAGCACCGGAGCCCGATGGTCCCAGAACGCCCCGGCGATAAACAGGTCGGTGACCTTGGTAAACGGCTGAAAGCCCGGCACAAAGCGCTCGGGATGCTGGTAGAATTCTTCGGCGGCAAACGAGCTTTTATCGGCCTTTTGGTTATAGTCGGTAACTTCTAACTGGGTAAATACTGGCTCTGAAAACGTTTGCGTAAGGTACTTTGCGGGCGACACACGGCGGATGCCCACACCCTCCAGTACCTCAGCGGCTCCACCGCCCACGCGTCCGCCCCCGGTGAGGGCAATTTTAATCGGGGGCAGCGTGATTTTGCTAAACTCGCTCCGCATGTCGTCCATATCAAAGCAATCTTTGGCCCGGCGAATGTCGTACAGTCCCAACTTTTTGCCGTAGGTGTACAGTCCGTTGTAGGCGCCCACAATGCCCGCAAAGCGACCGAAGGCCACCACTCGATTACCCCCCTCGTCGGTGAGCCGCTCGTAGTCGATCAACCGAATATCTTTCTGTAGAATAGTGCGCAGCAGCTCTCGATTGTAGGGTTGCTCTTTGATGGTATGCGAGAAAAACAGGTAGGTCTTACCCGCGATTAAGTTCGGGATAGGCACCTCTTTCACGCCCATCAAAATATCACAGTGGCGCACGTCGTCGACTACCTCAATACCCGCATCACGGTAGTCTTGGTCGGGAAAGCACCGGTGTTTGCTGCTTTGGCAGTAAACGGTAACGTGCGGAAAGCGCCGCTGAATATCAGCCGCCTGCGCCGGGGTGATGGGCACCCGGCGATCAACGGGTACTTTGTCTTCGCGAATAAGGGCGAGATTAAGCATGAGCAACTATAAAATCAATGGGACTGGTTACAAAGCAAAAAAATCCGGCTATGCAGAGGACAACCGAACTCAAATCATGGCAGCTAAGGCATAGCGTATCGAACGATAGCCAGCGTAGCGGCTACCTGGCCTAGCCAAAAGATGAACATGCGCCAGGTAAGTGCACTTTTAACATCAGCCACATCAGCTTTAGTAGCTAAATTCTCAAGCTGCATTTCTTTCTGGAGTGCTACAAATTCTCCGGCATCTTCCTCTGAAAAATTATACTTCTTTAGAAGCTTATAAAATCTAATTTCTGCAGTCTCCATATACGTTACCTTGGCGATTTGATGCCTTTTTGTATTCCAAATATACGTAAAAAGGCGACATACTGTTGTAAAATTAGCTAGCAGACAATATTCTTCCAGGCAGTAATAAATGGCAAAGGCAACCTTCTCTAATCGTCTTCGCAAAAATCATCAATCAGAAACCAATCAACTACCTACCCATGGTTACCAAAACCTTCTACGAACGCTTTAGCGACTGGACGCGCCACTCGATCATGCTGCGCATTGTTTCTATCGCTATCTTGGTGCTGCTGCTGCTAATCCCGGCCTCCATGATCGAGGACCTGATCCGCGAACGCAGTTCGTACCGCGACGCGGCCATCCGCGAGGTGAGCAGCAAGTGGGGCGAAGCCCAGACCATCACCGGCCCGGTACTCACCCTGCCCTACACCACCTACTTCAAGGACAACGAAGGGCGCGTGACCACCACCACCGAATACGCCCACTTCTTGCCCGAAGCGCTCAACGTACAAGCCCAGTTATCGCCCGAAACCCGCTACCGCGGCATCTACGACGTGGTGGTGTACACCACGCGCCTGGAGTGTGCGGGCGAGTTTGCCTATCCCGACATTGCCCTGCTCAACCTCGATACCGACAACGTGCAGTGGGACGATGCCTACGTGTCTATCGGTATCAGAGACCTACGTGGTATTGAAGAAGCGGTCACCCTCCGGTGGCAGCAGCAAGACTATCCGTTCGATCCGGGCGTTGGGTCTACCGATTTGTTCACCACGGGCATCAACACTCCGGTACGCCTCGACTCGGCCCGGCGCACCCTGGCCTACGGTTTCGACGCCACCCTGAAGGGCAGCCAGTCACTGCGATTTATGCCCCTGGGCCGCACTACTGAGGTCACTATGCAGTCCGACTGGCCCAATCCTAGCTTCGCCGGGGCCTTTTTGCCTGACGAGCGCACCGTAGACGAAAATGGCTTCACCGCCCACTGGCAAGTACTGCACCTCAACCGTAACTTCCCGCAGGCCTGGAAGGGTAGCCAGTACCGCTTCACCTCGTCCAGTGCCTCCGCTGCGGCAGTTGAGCACTACTATGATCGTCCGATGGAGGTTGCAGCAGCGGCCAATGCCGAGGCGTCGGGCTACGGTTTTGGGGTGAATCTGCTGCGGCCGGTGGATGAGTACCAGAAGGCCATGCGCTCGGCTAAGTACGCTATTTTGTTCATTGCGCTTACCTTTCTGGTGTTCTTCTTTGTGGAAACCCTCAACCGGAAGCGAATTCACCCAGTGCAGTATCTGCTGGTGGGATTGGCCCTGTGCATCTTCTACGCGCTGCTAGTGGCCATTTCGGAGCAACTGAGCTTTAATCTGGCGTTTTTGCTGTCCAGCGTGGCGGTCACGGTGCTCATCACTTCGTACTGCTACAGTATTTTCCGGCAGCGATGGCTCACCGCCTTGGTCGGATTGCTGCTGGTGTTGCTCTACGGTTTTGTGTTCACGCTGCTACAGTTGCAGGATTACGCGCTACTGATCGGCAGCATCGGTCTGTTCGGAGTGTTGGCTTTGGTGATGTACTTCTCTCGAAAAATAGATTGGTACGCCCTGGCGGAAGGGAAAGAAAATTAGGTTCGGAGTCAAAAGGTTCGGAGTTCTAGGGCGTGTTGACATATAGATTAACGAGAGATTTTGAGGACGGTTTTCGTCTGATTAAGGCGCTTGAGAAGCGCGATGCTGAGGCATCGGGCGCCGAAAGCAACGCAGAACAGGTGGAAAGCG
>JBASAY010000095.1:0-13822 GCA_049650865.1 Tunicatimonas sp. | reverse complement strand
GCATTTGTGGCAAAAAAGTAATTTTTACATGTCCCAGAAAGATACCGATATGGTGAAAATACCTAGAGCACAGCTCATACTATGGCAGCAAACAATCGCTTGGGCCGCTTAGTAGTAAAGTCGAGCTAATAGCTCGCTTGCGTCTATTCCTAGGGTTGCCAGTTCATCACACCTCTCATTTTCGGGATGCCCCGCATGTCCCTTCACCCAGTAGAATTCAACTTTCTCTTGTTGCTCAATCAGGTTCAAAAGTTTAGCCCAAAGATCATGGTTGACCGCTTTTTCGCTCTTTGTTCGTAACCAACCTTTTGATCGCCACCTCTTGGCCCATCCAAGTTCAATTCCATTGATTACGTATTTTGAGTCTGTGTACACCTTGACGATTGACTTAACTTTCAGGCGCTCTAGTCCAAAGATTACTCCCATCAGCTCCATGCGATTGTTTGTTGTTAGTCGGTAACCCCTGAAAAATTCCTTATTTCTACCTTTGTAAGACATAACCACCCCGAATCCACCTTTTCCGGGATTGGGATCAGCTCCTCCATCTGAATAAAGTTCTACTACAGGTAATTCGTCTGTGTTTTCCATTTTTTGGTACTGCTCTATTTCGTACTATGGTTTACAAAAACCACTCCTTCCCCCCGTAAAAGAGGTGAACATCCGCCACGATTCGTACAAGAAGGTTGATTATTTCTTAGAGCCGCTTCCACCCGGCCTGAGACCACAGGGGGATTATAATTTGCGAATAGCCTGGTTTATGTAGCCTTTAGCGAGAACCCCTCAATCTCCCGACGCAACCCCACTAACTCTTCTTCCGATAGCGTCTCTTGCTGCTGCACCCGCCGGATGGTAGCGATTAAGCGTTGTACCTCTTCCTTGGACCTGCCCGACTTGTGCGCTAGCCGATCGGCAAAGGCTTCGTCTAGCGTGCTGGTGTCCAGTCGGTAGCGGGTGCGTAGCTCGTCTAGTAGGTAGTGAACCTGTTTATCGGCAATGTTCTTGTGGTCGCGCGTGCGTAGGAACAGCTTGCTCACCGTGCCCACAAACTCCAGCGTGGTGTTGGCGGGGGGCTTCACCACCGGAATAGCACGCTGCTTGCGCTTGGCCTCTAGCACCATAAACAACAGCAGCCCCCCCAGCGTGAGGTACAGCGCCCAGCGCAACGCCGGTTCACTGAGCACGTAGCGCAGCGGCGTGGTGGCCTCACGGCGCCCCGTTTGGTAGTATTCTGTCCAGTGCACATCCCGCACCGGCAGATACGATAGCATCCGAGACGTGGCACCAGCACCATTTTCTTTCAGGAGGTGGTAGTTCGTAAAGCGATAGGGCACACTGCTTAGAATCAGCGCTCCCGCCCCGAGCCGCATCCGCAGCAGCACCGGGTGCGCATCGCCATCGCGCGCCAGCACGGTGGTTCGCGCCGAATCGTAGGCCGTAAAGTATGTCTGGTCGAAGGTTTGCTGCGGCAGCGTGTCTGCTTGCAGAGCCGGGGCCAGGCGAATGTCTACCTCTAACTGCAGCGTATCGGCGAAGTAGCCCCGGTAGAAGCTCGCGGCAACCAGGGCGCCCCCCCCTTGGTCGACCTGTTGCAAAAGCGCCGCCGCATCCAGCGAATCGGGACTAAACTCGGTAGCGATGATTAGTAAGTTGGTATCGCTGATTTCATCAGTCGGCAGATCAAACAAGCTGCTTTGCGAACGAACGACCGCCTGATCGGGAAAGACATCCTCCAGCACCGCGTCTAGTACGTAGGTTCCGTAGGGAGATTTGTCGCGCCGCTCGAGGGTAAACGACCAGTCGACGGGCTTTGGAGTTAGGTACTCTACCAGCACCAGCAGAACAAGTGCGCCGATCAGGTACGCAGCGTAGCGGTGTTCTGATTTCATGCGGGGGTCTTAGAAGGGGCTTCGATCTGCTGAAACAGGCGTTCTACCCGCTCGGCCATTGCTTGGTCGGCCGGAAAGTTGCCGTACCAGGCGTACTCGTAGTAGTAGCTCAGCCGCCGAAACGGTTCATGCAGGGCGGTGTTCGATAGCTCGGCCTGATAATCGTGATTGGTTTTGCCGGGTCGCCAGCGGATCAACTGACGGTCGGCAAGCTTGCGCAACGCGTAAATGTACCGCAGTCGGATCACCCTTCGGTAGTCTGCTTGGCGTTGCGCTTCCGCAATCTCCTGATCAAAATTGATCGTATAGATGTTATCTTCGGCCGGACTTTCGGTGGCTTGGCGACGAGGGCTTCCGAAGAACAACTGCCGGGCGTTGGTACCAGTGAGTTTCAGGATGGCAAAGGTAAGCACCGCGAAGCAAAACAGGTAGAACAAAATATCGTAGATTGTGCCGAAGTAGGTGTGGTGGAAGAGCTTAGCGAACTGCTGTGCCAACCAGTACTTAAAGCGCTGCCACCACGAAAGCGTGGCCCGCCGCCGGAGGCCATAGTCAAAATCTCCGTCTTCTCGAAAGCTTCGGAGGGCCTGCTCCGAAAACGTACGCGCTTCTACCCGCACCGAGTCGTTGAACCGCAGCGATGATGCCTCTACCTGTGCTACCGCCTCAAACTCAAAAAAGATCATTCCGCACCAGACTATCAACGCAACATGGCGCACTACGGACTGGTAATTTGTCACCTTTTTCTTGATAGCAGCGGTTAGGACGTGACCAACGGCAAGCCTCATGCTTAGTAAGTTTCGTCGTCGCGGTTGCGGGTGGGCTGTTCAGTTTGCCCAATGGTGTTCACGCTTTCCAGCAGCCCGGCGGCTTCCTTTTTCTCCACCAGGTTGGCGTACTGAAAGGCCACCGCAATCAACAGAATAGCGTACAGCAGGTACGATAGCAACGAGCTAATCGCCTGAAAAATAATCAGAACCACCTGTAGAGTTCCTCCGCTGTCGGCTAGCCCGTCTCCCTCGGTTATACTGAAAAAGGTAGGCACGCCGAGTGCCAAACCAAACGGAAGCATCACCACCATGCTAATGATCGTGATCAGCACCGCAATGACGAAGATGAGTCCGAGCGTGCTTAGGTAGTTGTCGGACACCAGTTTGAAGCAACGGCTAAAGGCAGCCCCTAGGCTCAGGCCTTCCTTCATCTGGATGATGAAAAGAAACGACAGGGCGGCCAGCGCAATAAACCCTGGAATAATTAATAGTAAGAAACCCAATCCTACCAGCACACTGTACACAAAAGTGCTTACCACTACCACCAGGTAGTGCCGCTTCACCCGTTCCCACACCTCGGCCACCGTAATATTGTCATAATCCGCTCGCTCTGTGTACAGGATCAGGTACGCGTAGACCACCGTGACCAGCAGGGCCGACACAAAGATGGACAAGAAGGAAGTAAGGCTGCTCTGCGAGAGAATCTCCGCGAAATCGAACGGATCTGCCCCGGCCCCCATACCCATGATGGATGCTTGATAGATGCCGGCAACTACCGCGATGAGCAGAATGGCGGGTCCGGCGATAAACAAGATGCTTTTGGCAAGGGGCGCAAAGTTCTGCCGCAGAAAGGCAAAGGTCACGTTGATTTTTTCGCCAAAGTCGCGCTTCTCGTAAAAGTTAATCTTTTGAGTGAGTTCCATAGTTATTTAGTTGGGCTGGATAGATAATAAAGTAGTAAATGATAAAGCAGGCAGAGCTTCCGATAATAGCCAGTTTGGCTACCGTGGGCCATTCGGTAAGGCGGGTCACGAAAGCTTCCAGGAAGCCCGCCGCAATGAAGATCGGCACTAGTCCGATCACCATCTTGAGCCCCCGCCGGGCGCCCCGCCGAAACGATTCGCCCCGCGGGTAGGTGCCCGGAAACAGTAGGCTGTTCCCCATCACGATACCAGCCGCCCCGGCCAGCACGATGGCCGAAATTTCTAGGGTGCCGTGGACCCAGATGGTGAGGAACGAGGTAAGCAGCAAGCCTTTCTGGTAAAAGAAGTACTGAAACGCCCCCACCATCACTCCGTTGTAGAACAGCATAAAGCCAGTGCCCACCGACGCCAGCAGCCCCAGCACGAACGCCAGAAACGATACCCGTACGTTGTTAAAGGTAATGGCAAAGAACATGTCGCTCTGCCCCATATCTTTGTACACCCCCATCGGGTCGCCCCGCTCAATGTTGTCGAGCGTCATGTTGATATAGCTATCGCTCAGGATCAGGCGCGCGAAGGTGTCATCGTGGGCGGTAGACAGCGCCCCTATCCCCATTGAGAGCACAAAAATCAGGAAGGCGTAGAGCATCGGACGGCGGGCGTCGTAGTACAGTTGCGGTAACTCTACCTTCCAAAACCTCCCTACCCGGCCGCGATCTTCCTTCTTGTTGCGGTAGATCGCCTGGTGCACCTGGGCTGCCAGGTTGTTCAGGTAGCGAGCCGTGTTACTCTGCGGATAGTGAGTTTGGGCGTAGGCCAGATCGTCGGTGAGCCGCACGAAATAGTCGGCCAGGGTATCAGGGTCGGCTCGGTCCGGTTGGCGAAGCAGCGACTCGAACTGCTCCCAGCGCTTCTCGTTCTGTTTCACAAAGGCCGCTTCTCTCATAGGGGAGCAAGTTTTACGGAAAGTAAATCATTTTTCCCGTATTTTTACTATCCGAATCTCCCAAATCTCGGTGAAACGGTTGCAACCAAGCGCTACCCATGCAAAAGATTAGTATACAAACCACCCAAAACGTCCGGATCGACTACGTGCTGGCGGGCATTGGCGACCGTATTCTGGCCTATCTGATCGACTTATTAATTATCGTCGCTTACGCCAGTGCGCTTGGGCTATTGTTCGCCTCACTTTCGCTGGAGCCGTCCCTGACTATCTTTATCCTCCTGGCCCTGCCCGCATTTATGTACCATCTGTTGTGCGAAGCCCTGCTCGACGGCCAAAGCGTAGGCAAACGGCAGATGAAGATTAAGGTGGTGAAGCTCGATGGCTCTTCACCTGGCCTGGGCGCCTACGTGATGCGCTGGATCCTTCGCCTGATCGATATGAACGTATTTGGGGGCGGAATCGCGGTGCTGTGCATCGCCATCACCACCCGCGACCAGCGCCTGGGCGACCTGGCGGCGGGCACCACCGTAGTGAAAGTGAAAGGGCAAGAAACTACTCCCGTGTTTGCTACCGACGATGATTATCAGCCTACGTTTACGGAGGTTACCCGGCTCACCGATGCGGACATTGACACCATTCAACGGGTCATTAAGGCGCACCGCGACTCCGGCAATACCGAGCCAGTATTGGCCACCGCGCTAAAGGTGCAGCAAACGCTTGCGGTACAGTCAGATATGCGCCCCCTGCAGTTCCTGTTCACCGTGGTGCGCGACTACAAACACCTCACCGCTCAATAACCATTTTTGCTTTACTCAGTAAGCTGCGTAAATTTACTCAACGTATTGAGTAAATTTAAATCATGTACGAGCGACGGCATAAAAAGCTTATTCTTCAGCGCTTACAAGAACCAAGGCGCTGTATTCAGGTGGTCTACGGCCCCCGGCAGGTAGGCAAAACCACGATGGTCCGTCAGTTACTTAAAGAAGTAACCACTCCGGTTCACTTCGCAGCGTCCGATGCAGTAGGCGGTGCTGACGGTGTTTGGATTGAACAACAGTGGGAGACGGCCCGTCTCAAACTAAAGCAGGCACAGGCACCTAGTGGCCTGTTAATTATCGACGAGATTCAGAAAGTTGAGAAATGGTGCGAGTTCGTAAAGCGAGGGTGGGACCAAGATACCCATAACGATACGAACCTGAAAGTGATAATTTTGGGTTCCTCGCGACTACTACTTCAGCAGGGGCTAACCGAATCGCTGGCCGGTCGGTTTGAGACGCATTACATGGGGCACTGGAGCTTTACTGAGATGCATGATGCTTTCGGAATGAGTGACGACGAGTTTGTGTGGTACGGGGGGTACCCCGGAGCGGCGGCGTTGGTTCATGACGAAGCCCGTTGGAGAGCCTACGTACGGGATGCACTTATTGAAACAAGTATTTCAAGAGATATCCTGATGCTTACCCGTATCGATAAACCGGCGCTGATAAAACGCCTGTTCGAGCTTGGCTGCTTGTATTCCGGCCAGATTCTTTCCTATACCAAAATGCTAGGTCAACTTCAGGGCGCTGGAAACACGACGACACTTTCTCACTACTTGAACCTACTGGGCACGGCGGGTCTGCTTTCGGGGATCGAGAAGTTTAGCCCAACTGTGTTACGGCAACGGGCCTCTAGCCCAAAGTTTCAGGTGCATAACACCGCATTGCTAAGTGCTCAGGCGTCAGAAACCTTTCAGCAAATCCGCGCTGCTCCAGAGCAGTGGGGGCGCTGGATAGAATCAGTGGTAGGTACGCACCTGCTCAATGCTTCGCTCGCCGAAGACTTTCGGCTGTTTTATTGGCGACAGGGCAACCAAGAGGTAGATTTCGTTATTGAGAAGAACGGAAAAGTGATTGGCTTAGAGGTAAAGAGCGGCGTAGCAGGCGCGACGGGCGGGATGCAAGCCTTTCGCAATCAGTTTTCTCCCCATAAAGTTCTTCTGGTTGGCACAGCAGGAATGCCCTGGCCCGAATTTCTTACGTACAGTCCGAGCGAGCTGTTTTAAGTTGAATCTACCCAGCTGCCGGATGATCATCGTGCTATCTTTCTACCGCCGCAAAAAACGCTTCCAACTTCTTCACGTCCAACTGCCCGTCTGTACGCACCCCGCTGCATAAATCCAGCCCGAACGGTGCTACGGCCTCTATCGCCTCTTGCACGTTACCCGCGTGTAATCCGCCCGCCAGAAAGATAGGTCTGCTAGCCTGTTCCCGAATCCGTCGACTCAGTTGCCAGTTGTGCACCCGCCCGGTGCCACCCAGTTCTTTCACCGCTAGGTTCGGATTCCCGGAGTCCAGCAGCAGCGCGTCTACTTGGTCAGCGATTGCCAGGGCTTCATCAACCGAGGCTTCGTTCACCACGTGAATCACCTGTACCAGTTTCACGCCGGGCAACGCGTTACGAATCTCTTGGTAGGTGCCCTCCGCTAGCGCGTCTACAATCTGAATCGTATTGGTTTGTACCCGCTGTTGGTGCCGGATGATCTCCGCTGCCCGGGTCTCGCTGGTCAGCAAGCAAGTAGCAACCGGCGGGGGCACACTGCGGGCAATTTCTCTAATCTGCTCGTCGCTGATCACGCCCGGTCCGCTGGGCATGGCTCCAACCAGCCCCAGGGCCGAAGCGCCGTACCGAACGGCTTGCTGTGCCTCCTGCTCACTGCTGATGCAACAGATTTTAACGCGTGGTTTGGTAGTGGCTTCCATTTGTTCATTTTTCGCCTGAAGTACTGTCAGCAGACAAGCTACTCGGGCATCAGTTGGGCGATCATCTCTTCCAATTTGCTGTACGCGCGAATCTGAATGCCGTACTTCTTGGTATCTACTCCCTTTAAGTTATACCGCGACAGATAAATCTCCTCGAACCCAAGCTTTTCGGCTTCGCTAATGCGGCTCTCGATGCGGTTGGCCGCCCGAATCTCGCCTCCCAGCCCTACCTCAGCAGCGAAGCACACCCGCCCCGACAGGGGAATGTCCAGGAAAGAAGACACCAACGAAGCACACACCGCCAGATCAATGGCCGGGTCTTCTACCTTAAGGCCGCCCGCGATGTTCAAGAACACATCTTGCACCCCCAGTCGGTAGCCCACCCGCTTCTCAAGCACCGCCAGCAGCATATTAAGTCGCTTGGCATCGAAGCCGGTGGAGCTGCGCTGGGGGGTGCCGTAGGTGGCGGTGCTCACCAGCGACTGCACCTCGATGAGCAACGGGCGGTTGCCCTCAAGGGTAGCGCCAATCGTTACTCCACTCAGGTCACTTTCGCGCTGCGAGATCAAAATTTCCGAGGGATTGGTCACCTGCCGCAGTCCGGTATCGCGCATCTCGTAGATGCCCAGTTCGGAGGTAGAGCCGAAGCGGTTTTTGGTGGTGCGCAAGATGCGGTAGCTCATGTGCCGATCCCCCTCGAACTGCAGCACGGTGTCTACCATGTGCTCCAGCACCTTGGGCCCAGCGATGCTACCATCTTTGGTGATGTGGCCGATCAGGAATACCGGGGTGTTGCTTTCTTTGGCGAACTTCATCAGTTGGGCGGTACACTCGCGCACCTGCGACACACTCCCGGCCGCCGACTCTACCCGGTCCGATTGCAGGGTTTGGATAGAGTCGATCACCACCACCTGGGGGTCTAGGGTGGCGATCTGCTGGAAGATGGCGGGGACCGAAGTCTCGCCCAGCACGTAGCAATTGGTAGGCGGCTTACTCCCCTCGGCGGTGGGCAAGCGTTCGGCGCGCATCTTAATCTGCTGATTACTTTCTTCGCCCGATACGTACAGCACCCGCTGTTGCGGCAGTGACAGCGCGATCTGCAGCATCAGCGTTGACTTACCGATGCCCGGTTCGCCCCCAATGAGCACCAGCGAGCCCGGCATAATGCCGCCGCCCAGCACCCGGTCTAGCTCCTGGTCGCCGGTCAGCGTGCGGCTTTCCTGGGAGTAGGTAATGTCGGTGATGCTTACGGGGCGGGCGGCCGTCTTCTTGGCTGGGCTGGCGGCCTGCTGCCAGTCGGCCGAGGGGGGATTTTTGGCGATGATCTCCTCCACGTAGGTATTCCACTCGCCGCACGACGGGCACTTGCCCGCCCACTTGGGCGAAGAAGCCCCGCAGTTTTGACATACGTACACCGTTTTTGTCTTAGCCATACAAATTGTTGTAAGATATTAAGTACAGAACGTCGAGGGAGGCGAAGTTACAACTCGTAGCCTCTTGTTCTAGAAACGTTTTCGGCCTCAAAACAAGTTGCGTTTTTTCAGCTTTATATAAACCATGAGTAGCTATATTTCGGCCATTGGCACGGCGGTGCCCGACCATCAGATTGCCCAGAGCGATATTGCCCGCTTTATGGCAGATACCCTGCAGCTGCCCGCAAAAGAGCGGCGGCGGCTACTGGCGCTTTACCGGGCTTCGGGCATCGCCCATCGCCATACGGTGCTGGCTGACTACGGGCGCACCGGTGACTTTACCTTTTTCCCCAACACTTCTGACCTTGAGCCTTTCCCGGATATTCAGCAGCGGATGCAGTTGTATCAGCAAGAGGCTGTTCGGCTGAGCTACGCGGCGGCCGTTAGCTGCCTCGAGCAACTCCCTGAGCTACGCCGTTCCGAGGTTACTCATCTTATCTACGTGAGTTGTACCGGAATGTACGCTCCGGGGGTGGACATTGAACTGATTCATCAGCTAGGGTTGAACACCCATACGCAGCGCACTGCGGTTAACTTTATGGGCTGCTACGCCGCTTTTAATGCCCTCAAGGTGGCCGATAGCATCGTGCGGGCGTATCCCGAAGCCAAAGTGCTGCTGGTGTGCACCGAGTTGTGCAGCATCCACTTCCAAAAGGGAACCGATGAGGACACGCTGCTGGCCAACGCGCTGTTTGCCGACGGGGCAGCAGCCGCCCTGGTCAGCGGTGAGCAACTGAGTAGGGTGCAGTTGAGCCTAGAGAAGTTTCACTGCGACCTGGCTCCCGGCGGGCGAAAGGACATGGCTTGGCGCATCGGTAATCATGGCTTCGAGATGCGCTTGTCGTCTTACGTGCCCCAAATTATCAAAGAAGAAGTTCAGCAGATTACCCAGCGGTTGCTTCAGCAGTTTGCTGGCGATCACCGAACCAACTCGCCCCAAACCCCCGTAGACTACTACGCTATTCATCCGGGTGGCAAACGCATCCTGCGGGTCATCGAAGAGGTGCTTTCTCTGGCAAAGCAAGATAATAGGCATGCCTACCAAGTGCTTCGGCGGTACGGCAATATGTCATCGCCCACCATTTTGTTTGTGCTTCAGTCGCTAATGGCCGACCTTGGCGAAGCCGACCACCACAAAAGCGTACTAGGATTAGCCTTTGGACCCGGACTTACGTTAGAAAGTATGCTACTACGCGTAATAGCCCACTGATATTTACCCCCAACCCCCCGATTATGAAACGTTTAGAAGGTATGCTCAAAGAAGACACGTTTGCTGGCAAGCACGTTATTGTGACCGGAGGCGGCACCGGCCTGGGTCGGGCCATGACCGAATACATGCTTACCCTGGGGGCCAAAGTGGTGATCACCAGCCGAAAGTTGGATGTGCTGCAGAAGACCGCGGAGGAACTTACCGAAAAAACCGGGGGCGAAGTGCTTCCGCTGGCCTGCGACGTGCGCAACTACGATGAGATTGAGCAGGTGCTTGCGCAAACCATCGAGCGATGGGGAAGCGTGCACGGCCTACTAAACAACGCGGCGGGTAACTTCATTAGCCCCACCGAACGCTTGTCGCACCGGGCTTTCGACATCATTGTGGACATTGTGTTGCGCGGCACGTACAACTTCACCCTGGCCGTTGGCAAGCACTGGATTAACGAAAAACAGGCGGGTACGATCCTCAATATTGTGACCACCTACGCCTGGACCGGTTCGGGCTTTGTGGTTCCTTCGGCCTGCGCCAAGGCAGGGGTGCTAGCCCTCACGCGTTCGCTGGCGGTCGAGTGGGCCAAGTACGATATTCGTACCAACGCGATCGCTCCGGGGCCTTTCCCCACTGAGGGGGCATGGAGCCGCCTGCTGCCCGGCGATCTGGTAGATAAGTTTGACCCCGCCCGGCGGGTGCCGCTCAAGCGGGTGGGCGACCACCAAGAGTTAGCCAATCTAGCGGCCTATCTGCTTTCGGATTACGCTTCGTACATCAACGGCGAGGTGGTGACCATCGACGGAGGCGAGTGGCTACAGGGGGCCGGGGAGTTCAATAATTTGGAAGCGGTCCCCAGTGAACTGTGGGATCAGCTAGAAAAGATGCGGAAGAAGTGATACTTTGTTCGGAACGGTTACTTTATTATCTTTAACCAATGAGACGAGAAATCTTGTACCGTGCACTGCTTAGTAAATTTGATGCGACAGAAGCTGAGACGATTGTAGAGGAAGTTGCCTCTCTGGAAAGTTAGAATATTGAGCGATTGAAAGACATTTTTGCTACCAAGGAGGATTTGCATAAGGAGTTAAGGGCATTACAGCACGGTTTGTACAGTGATCTGTCTAACAAGATTGATACTAAAGTAGACAAACTATACTGGTTTATGCTCGGCCAAACCGCAATTATGGTTGGCCTTATTCTAGCCATTCTACGAACTGCCAACGTGCTGTAACGTTCTTCCTCAGCGCATCCTTTCCTTAGGTGCCCAAACTATACACTTTCACCTGCGACTCTTTTACCGGGTACGATAGGGTTACCTCAAACCGCCCGTTTTCCCACTCTTCAATGGTCAGAAACTGGCTTTCATCTTCAGTCTCAAACTCCCAGTAGTAAAAGAACTCCTCGCTATCCGGCGATACTTCGCCGTTCTGGAAGTAGGAGCCTTCGGTAGAGTGGTCGTAGTAGTAGGTCTTCCCCTCAAAGTCGAACTGCCCGGCTGCGGCGTCATCCATGCGGTCCAGGTCGTCGCGCTCGATGGGCAAATCCCGCAGCTTCAGCTTACGAGTGGCAATGGTCACGTCCAGCCCGTCGTCGTGCTGCAGGCTAAGCCACACCGTTCCGCGACCATTGTCTCCTTCCAGTTCGTACCACTCGTAGTTCTCTCCCTCTCGGTACACCCCGCGCGACAGAATTTGCACGTCGTACTCTTCCAAATTTGGGCCTACGTTCATCAGGTGGATTAATCCGCCTGCCTGCACGTTTTCCAGGCGCAGTTCGGTACTTTCGTCTTCGGCCCCCGGTTTATTCTCCGGTAGGGATTTCTTCGCTTTGTTACGTTGCCAAAAGTACATAGCGATTCCAATGATGACCAATCCAAAAATAAGTACCCAATACTGTCCCACTGCTACGATTCCAACTTTTTGGTATCACCGCCTTCAATACCCATCTTGGCCTTCAGGGCGGCTAGCTGATCCGACCCGGCGTGGCTGCTTTCGCCCAGGGCCTTCTCAATTTCAGCGTCTACGCTCTTCGGGGCGGCGGCAATTTCTCCGTACGACTCGGCCAGCGACTCTTCTTCTTCGACTTTGGTTTTCATGCGCTCCAGCATGGCCACGGTGCTCGATGAGTCGATGCCCGCCAGTTGCTTGTTGAGCTTTTTGGTTGCCGTGCTCACCTTCGATCGTGCTTCTAATGTCTTCAGTTCGTTCTCCCAGGTAGAAATCTGGCTGCGCAAGTGGTTCACCTTCTTTTCTAGGTTACCGGTCATATTATCGTACTTCTGTACTTCATCATTTACGCGCACCACCTGCTGCGTAGCTTGTTCCTTTTTGCTTAGGGCTTCGGTGGCCAAACGATCCGCCTCGGCGGGGTCTAGTTGCCCCTGCTGCGCCCGTTGTAGCAACAACATCGCTTTCTTCTCGTAGTCACCGGCTTGTTGCTGGTAGTTCTTCTGGTCGCGCCGGGTGCGAATAGCTAAAGCCTTTACCTCTGCTAAACTTTCTAGTGCTTTATTGAGGTCGTTCTTTAGATCGCGAATGGCCTGTTGGCTCATCTTAACCGGGTCTTCTATCTGGTCGATGGCTGAATTGGCCTGGGCCTCGCCTACTTTAAATAGTCTTCTGAAAATGCTCATGACGTATGGTGATTAATGTTAATTAAATGTTCAACAAACGGGTTAAATATGCTGAAACCCGGTTTCATGCTACTTCTTAGCGAATCGGATGAATTCTTCGGCGTATTCGGCCATCATCAGCCCTAGTGAATTAATTGACCCCTCCAGCTCGTTGGGTGCCAAGTTCTGCAATTGCAGTGTATCCCGAAAGATTACCCGATTCTCGTCGTCAATTCCCAGTGCTCCGTGCACGATGTTCAGGTTGATCTGGAGCAGGCGCTTAAGCGTTTCGCTGTCGGCAGCATCTTTTAGAGGGAAGATAAATTGCTCCAATAATAGAATTTCTCCTTCACAATCAACAATTAGGTTACTAATTCCTTTGTCTTCGTCGGTAACCACCACCAACTCTTCGTCAGCGTCTTCTGATTGCAGGTCGAAACCCAGGTCAAACAGAAATTTTTTTACTTTTTCAAAATGAGATTCCATAAATTTGTAGTTTGGTATCAGTGTACTTCTTATAATCAATTTTACGGGGTTAAAGTTATCAGCAGTCCTTCTTTTTCAAAGCTCCTTTGCAGTGAAACTTTTTGTTAACGATACCCCGGTAGAAATTATCGACGCATCTAAGCGGTCTGATGTTTCATCCTACGAGCGAATTATAGACCCCAACGAGGCTACGCTCACCGAAGCTAAACTGAAGGGCGATGTGCTGGTCACCAATGCCACCGACCTGCACATTAAGCAGTGTTTGGATGCCTTTACTAAGAAGCGGGTGAAGAAGCTCGACCGCATTACCTTTCTGGTGGATGACCGGCGGGCTACGGTAGACGAGGTGAAGCGGCAGTTTAAGGTGATTGAGGCCGCGGGCGGCGTGGTTGTCAAAGACCAACGTCTGCTCATGATCTTCAGGTTAGGCAAGTGGGACTTGCCTAAAGGTAAACTCGAGGGTAAAGAAAAGCCCCGGGCGGGCGGCATTCGTGAGGTGGAGGAAGAGTGTAACGTACGGGTGGTAAGCGGGCCCAAAATTTGCCATACGTGGCATACCTATACCCGTAACAAACGCAAAATTCTTAAGAAGACTCACTGGTACGCTATGAACTGCACCGATGATTCAGACATGCGGGGCCAGCTCGACGAGGGGATTACCGAAGTGCGGTGGATGAGCTACCCCGAGGCGCAGCAGGCGCTCTACAACTCCTACGTTTCTATCCGGTACGTGCTGCGCCGCTACTTCGATCAAAACGAAATCCTGTAGGTGCCCAGTAGCAG
>JBASAY010000094.1:0-17878 GCA_049650865.1 Tunicatimonas sp. | reverse complement strand
CCAAGCGCTTAGACCAATCAGGCTCGCGATGCACAGCAGCATGGTGATGGTCACCAGCCGAAAGGGCGCTTGCCACTTCTTAAACGAAAAGGGGTGATCAATCTTCAGACCGGTGCCCATCAGCGCCACGATCACTACCAGTTCGGTAAGGTGCACCGTTTCGGATTGCTTCTGAAAGGGGTTGGGCCACGGCAACTCATCAAAGAGCACGTAAGCGAGCATGCCGAACCCCAGAAAAATGATGGAGTAGGATATTTTGATTTTCTTTACCAAGGTGGGAATCCAGGTCATGCCCAGCGCGGCTATCCCGATCACGGTGATACTAATAAAGTAAGGGTCCATAGATAAGGGGTGACGAAAAAATGAGGTTGCCTCAGATAAAAAGTACGTTGCCCCCTATAACCGCATTTTTCGGCGAAGGTTATGCACTCGGCTAGGACACGTTGAAAACCGTATTCAAGGTTACTAATTCGGAAATACTTGGTCTTTGTAAAGACGAATAGATCACTTATACCGCTAACCATAACTCAAAAAGAAAAACCCGCTCAAGGAAGCGGGTTTTCTTATAAAACAGGTGTATGAATTTTGCGTTATGTACTAGTGTATACCGTTGGGCGGCAAAAGGTGACCCCTTGGGCACAAAAAATTTTTCTTTTCAAGAAAACACGCCCGTATCTCCCTGAAATAGCTGTTTTTACGATTTAAATTTTACTAGGTGAAGTATTCTCCTTCCCAGCCTTCGGAGTCGGTTTATAGGACACGGATAGTAAGCTGGGTGTTTCTAAGCTTGCTTATCATCACCAGTGCGTGCCTGTCGCTGGCGCTTAATAAGGGCCAAGTAACTCCGCGCACCTACACCGTCATGTTTCCGTACGAGCCCTACCGAGACCTTATTACCTTTCCGGTGCAGCTAGACGGGGTTACGAAAAAAGTGATCTTCGATGCCGGCAATCATCTATCAGGACTCAATCATCAGCCTAATAGCTCCCGGATTGCCACTATTTCCAACGGGAATAGCCAGGGCAAGGCTATTGATTCGGAGATATTCAATCTGGAATCGCTAGCGATTGAAGGGGTAACTTTTAAAAACACGGCTTACTTTTACCACGATTTCAGCGCTACCTTCGCCACGGTTGAAGAACTGGGCGAAGAGGAATTTGGCGGCTTGCTAGGCCAATCGGTGATCAAAAAAGCTAACTGGATCATTGACTTTAGGGCGCATCGCATCACCATGACCAGCGAAGCGTTGGGTCCGTACCAGCATACGGTAAGCAGTCAACGGAAAAATGATATGTTCTATGCTTTGGTGTTGGTAGAAGGAGAACAACACGCTGCCCTCATTGATCTGGGCTACAACGGCGGACTATCAATACCAATCACATCGCCTCTGGCGGATACCCTGCGGGCCCGGTACTCATTTCAGGAAAAAACTAGCAAGAAAATGATCCTAGGAAGAACCGTTGAAACCACGAAGCATCAGGGTATACTTCCGCTGGTATCTATTAATGACTATCCGTACCGCGAGATACCCGTCACTATTGATAGCGCATCCAGCCTGAAGATTGGCACTCGGTTTTTTAAAGATCAGGTGCTGCATATTGACAATGACAACCAAATTATCGCTTTGTGAAAGATGACTTCGTTTGACTAAGCAGTATATCACACCTCGCGATTCTCCCTATTTGCGCACGCATACTAAAGAACAAGGAGCCTACCGATCAATTTTGCCAACCGTAATCCCTTCAAATACGTTTTCTTGATTATGGGACAAGAAGAAAGACTCGCCATGCCGGTGGGCACCACGCTGGACCGCTTCATCAAGCGCAACGAAAAAGATTTTGAGTACGCTACTGGCGAGCTGTCGCAACTATTGCGCGACATTGGCCTGGCCGCTAAAATCCTGAACCGTGAAATCACTCGGGCAGGACTTGCCAACTTATCGGGAGCTTTTGGTGAGCAGAACGTGCAGGGTGAAGAGCAGCAGAAGCTCGACGTAATTGCTAACGTGCGCTTTACGCGCGCGTTTCGTAATGGTGGCGAGGTGTGCGCTATCATCTCGGAGGAAAAGAGCGACGTGATCGAGCTTAATAAGCAGTCGAAATACATCATCGCCATTGACCCACTCGACGGTTCATCGAACATTGATGTAAACGTATCTATCGGCACCATCTTTTCGGTATATCGCCGTAAGTCGGAGGTAGGCACCGCGGTTACCCGCGAAGACCTACTGCAGCCGGGGCGCAACCAGGTGGCTGCGGGGTACCTGCTCTACGGCTCATCCACCATGCTGGTGTACACCACGGGTCACGGCGTTTACGGTTTTACCTACGAACCCTCGCTGGGCGACTTCTTCCTGTCGCACCAGAACATGAGAATTCCGAAAACCGGCACTATATATTCTGTCAACGAAGGTTACTACTCCGACTTCCCGGTTGGTGTGCAGCAGTACATCGACGCATGCAAGGAGCAGCGCTACTCGGCCCGCTACATTGGTTCACTGATCGCCGACTTCCACCGCAGTTTGCTAAAGGGCGGCATCTATATGTACCCACCTACCGCCCAGCAGCCCCAGGGCAAGTTGCGCTTGCTGTACGAATGCCACGCGCTGGCGCTGGTGGCCGAGCAGGCGGGTGGCAAGGCAACCGATGGCACCCAGGACATTCTGGATATCTGCCCCACCGAATTTCACCAGCGGGCCCCACTCTACATCGGCTCGCCCGACATGGTGGACGCCGTGATGAAACGATTGCAGCAGGACAGTTAGACTTTTTGGGTTGACTGACTTTTCGTTCTTACGTAAAAATTTCCTCTACCGAGATGGCTAATCCGGGCACCGCCGGGTCGGCTTGGCAGACATCACCTTCCTGACACACGGTGACCGACGAAGGCGAAGTATGAATCCATACTTGCTTAAGCTGCGGGTAGATGTACCACACCATTTGTACCCCAGCCTCTAGGTACTCTAGTAGTTTCTTTTTGTTGGTAAGGTCGGTATTAGAGGGAGATGATACTTCTATCACCAGGGCGGGAGCCTCCGGGGCGGTATCGGGGTGCTTGATCTGCTCGCGCGTTAGGTAGGCAGCGTCGGGACGGCGGTAGGCTTTCAGCGTACTGAAGTAGCAATCGGCTTCGGCCATAATACGGTTTCTCTCTTTATAGTCAGGTAGTGTGTTGAATTCAGTGATAATATTGCCAATAATATATCGCTCGTCAGGTTTCACGTAGTCTTTTTTTTCTACCCATCCTTGCTTCCATTCGTACTTATAAGTTTTTCTTTCCAGGTACTTCTTCTTGAACGTCTCCAGGGGAATTGGCTTACTGTTTACTTTTCCCACAGAACGGCGCGGCGCATCGGTGACGGTGATCATAGCAGATTAATTTCGGTGTGTGATAAAGTTACGCAATTAATGGCGGTTGTCAACAGATAGTTCTACCAACCCAAACAGCATCCGGATGAACGTTGGCGGGGGTTATGCAGTTAGCAAAAATGTAATCACCCTACGCCGCTAAGCAGTGCTAATTTTGGCCAGATGTAACGCAAGACTGGGGCTTGCCCGCCACCTGGATTATCTACCACCGCTCTTTCTTGGCATACGCCTCCGTTCCGTTGGTAGAAAGCGCTAGCGGCAACATTGGCCTCAAATACCCACAGGTAGAGTCCCTCGGGCAAAGCTCGCGGTTGCACCCACCGGGCAGATCGCCGCATCAGCGCCCGCCCGATACCCCGCCCCTGCCAGTGATCCGATACGTGCAGGTTGTCCAGTAGTGCGCCCCACCGCCTGTCATGCTGCGCGTAGGTGCAGGCAAATCCGCATAGCTCGTTTTGGTCAATGGCCAGAATAATAAACTTTATTCTGATAATTTTCTACCCGGAGGTTCATGTCGACACGAACCTTAAGAATTTATCAGAATAACCTCTAATATGCTGGTTGACAGTTGGGCTTTTTAGTCGTTCGGCCCAAACCGCTTGCCGATCTTCACGTACGGAATGGTCGAGGTAGTCGTCGCGCATGATGCCCCGATAGTGTTGCTGCCAACTTTGCGCGTGCAGTTGCGCAATTGCTTCGGCATCGGCTAGTGTGGCCGCTCGGTAGGTGATCATAAATTAAGACATCAAAAATTTAAAAGACGTAAGTTTCTACTGACGTGCCGTACAAAAGTGCCTAACAACAGTCGGTCGTTAGCATAATTCTTGATAGTAAGAAAAACTCGTATCGATTTATTAAGAAAATGAAGAAACCCCTGGCAAGATTGACTGACAGACATAGCATCCAGTATCTGATTGCCGGAGCTTTATTTGGATTGCTGTTTCCCTTTTTCGCCACCTTCTTTTTATTGCTTCATGAGCAATTGCCTATCACTCGGTCGATCATCATCCAACTTCATGCCACCCGCCCCCTACTGCTGATCATCAACACCGCCCCGGTCTTTTTAGGAATTTTTGCAACCGTTGCTGGTTTAAAGCAAGAAACGGTAATGGAGTACAATCGGTCGTTACAAGCAGCTAACAAACGATTGGCTCTTGAGATTCGGGAAAAAGATTCGGCAGCAGCACGCCTCAAAGAAGGCAATAATTAACCCTAAATCAACTCGCTACCTTTATAGCCATTCTGTCAGAAACCAGTTTCCTTACCTTGTCTTCGCGCCAGCGCTGAGTCTTCAGTTGTTTTCCCTCCTAGAAAATTCTCTTTGCCCGCGTCCAAAAACTCAACGAAGCGTGGTACGCTCAGATCGTAGGCCTGGGGTTGCCGGAGCAACTCCTCATCATGATTTAGCAGCACATAGTAGGGTTGTGCGTTGTTACGGAAGCGGCTGATCTGAAAATCGGCGTTCTGCTGCCCGATGCTTTTCTTCACCTTGTCATCATAGGTCGAAGTGTACCAGTCGGCTTCGGGTAGCGTCTCTTTTTCGTCTACGTACAGGGCAACCACCACGTAGTCGTTCTGCAGGCGACGCAGCACTTTAGGGTCCGACCACACCGTAGCTTCCATCTCGCGGCAGTTTACGCAGCCGTGCCCCGTAAAATCAATGAACAGGGGTTTGTTCTGCGCCCGGGCACAGGCTAGGGCTTGCTCGTAGTCGAAGTAGCCATCTAGACCGTGGGGCAGGTGCAATCGGTCGGCGTGCCTGGGCGGTTCGCAAAGCGTATCCTGTTCGGCTGCCAGGGTTACTACGCCCGGCTGTCGGCCCACCTGCTCAGCCAGCAGGCGGGGCACATTGAAGTCGTGGGTATGCATCGGGGGCAAGTAACCCGCCAGCGCCTTCAGGGGCGCACCGAATAACCCAGGAATCAAGTACACCACAAACGAAAACGTTACTAAGGCCAGCAGCAGACGGGGCACACTTACCATCTCGGTTGGACTGTCGTGGGGCAAGCGAATTTTACCCAGCAGATAAAAGCCCAGCATCGTGAAGATTACCACCCACAGGGCCAGGTACACCTCACGGTCGAGCAGGCCCCAGTGGTACACCTGATCGGCTACGCTCAAAAACTTTAGCGCCAGCGCCAGCTCCAGAAAGCCCAGCACCACCTTCACCGCGTTGAGCCATCCACCCGACTTAGGCAAACTGCTTAACCACTGCGGAAAAGCGGCAAACAGAGCGAAGGGAATCGCAAAGGCCAACGAAAAGCCTAACATTCCAATAATCGGCTTGGTAAACTGCCCCCCGGCCGACTCTACCAGTACGCTACCCACAATGGGACCGGTGCACGAAAACGATACCAGCACCAGCGTAAACGCCATAAAAAACACGCCCGCGTATCCCCCCCGGTCAGCCTGCTGGTCAACAGTGTTGACCAACGAACTGGGCAGGGTAATCTCAAATAGACCCAAAAAAGAAAGTCCGAACACTACGAACACCCCAAAGAAGAACAAGTTAGGCAGCCAGTGGGTACTCAGCCAGTTGGCGAAGGCCGGACCGAACAGCACCGACACCACAACTCCCAGCACTACGTAAAGCACCACGATCGATGCGCCGTACGCTACCGCCTTGCGCACGGCTTCGCCCCGCCCCGTGCTACTGCTGGAGAAAAAAGTGACCGTCATCGGAATCATCGGAAATACGCAAGGCGTAGCCAGGGCTGCCAACCCCGCCACAAAGGCAATTAGAAAGAAAGTCGGCAGCGCGTAGGGGGTGGTAGACGCACGCTGACTGAAGTCACTACTGATGGCCGGGGGCACAATCTCAGCATCATTGGGGGAAGCTTGTTCTGTTTGAGCCTCACCTACCGCCTTGTCGCCCGTACCCGTGAAGTTGATAGCAAACTCACCCTCTCCCAGAATGCATCGCCCGTCCACATCGGTACATACCTGATAGGCGTAGTTTCCCCGAATCGCGCTTAGTGCCTCGCTCGTCACCCGCACCGCTTGCCGAAATTCAGCCGTACCAACGAAGTAGGTGTACTCGCCTTCCCACAGCTCATCGTACTTTCGCTTTGCCCCTACCGGCTGGATACCCCCCAGCAGTTCGTAGCCGTCGTTGGGCGCAAAAGTAAACTCGGTAACCATTGGCCCGACCTCCGGATCAAAATCAGATGAGTAAAGGTACCAGTCAGGATCGATAGCGACTTCAAATACCAGGTCTACGGTGTCGCCCGACTTCACCGCGGTTTGGGTGGCGTGGTACGACCAGGTGGCGGGTTGCGAAATTTGGGCTTCTAGCGGAGTTATACCACCCCACCAGGCAACAAGTAGTAAGAAGTAAAAGTAGCGCATTGTATCGGTAACGATCGGGCGATGCAAGGTAGAAAATCTTGGCCGGTAGGTCGCAGAAGCGATCTACGGCTAGAACGTTACAGAGGTGCGGAAAGTTGTTTCGCGAAAGCGGACAGGAGCACCGCACGGTATCAGACCAGCATCTCTTCCGGCTCCTCAATGCGGCGGTGGTACGTAGGGCCATCGCCGGGCAGCGAAATGCCGGGCGGCAGATCAAGGTCCGGGGTAGGGTGGATTGAAATGCCACCGTCATCGTCATCGTCATCGTCGTCACGGAAACGGAAATTGCGCTTCTTCATCAGGATGACCATAAAGTACACCATGATTACGTAAGCAACTCCCATGAGTATCATATCCAACATAGGTTTCTCCTCCGACTTGACGTTAAGATAAAAAGAAAACGACTAAGATTCGTATTAGTTCAGTGAAATAAAGATTTGGTAGTTGGTGTATTGGTTAAAACGTAGCGTAGAGACGCCTCAAAAGCTACGCATTTCTTCGCACTATGTAAAATGTTCGGCAGAGAATTCCGAATATAATAACTACTTTTTGCGTCGGCTGCGTCTAGGCAGGCACCGAAGTGCGCCCGAGCGACTTAAGCATGCGCAGGTGAGAGCGAAACGCGTGCCAGAAGGTAGGCTTCATATTGTAAGGGAGCTGAAAATCCTCCGCCGTCTTTTTCACAATATCCGAAATCTTCCGGTAGTGTACGTGGCAAACGTTAGGGAACAGATGGTGCTCAATCTGAAAGTTAAGCCCGCCCACAAACCAGTTGAGCACGCGGCTGTCGCGCGCGAAGTTAGCGGTGGTCTCTAGTTGGTGGATGGCCCAGGCGTTCTCCATGCTGTCGTCGGTGGCGGGCAGCGGCTGGTGCGCTCCTTCTACCACGTGGGCCATCTGGAAGACGATACTCAGGATGTACCCGGCGATCAGGTGCATCACCATGAACCCAATAAGCACCTGCCACCACGTAAGGGCCGTTACCAGCACCGGAAGCACCAGCATAAAAAACAGGTACGCTACCTTAGTGGCCACCAGCTTAGCGCACTCGCGGTCGAAACGCATGGCCTGCTTTTCTACCATTCCCGTACGGCGGTAGCGCAGTAGCTTGAAAAAGTCGTTTATGGTCATCAGCAACGTCATGCCGCCGTACAAAAAGAGCGCGTAGATGTGCTGGTAACGGTGGAACCAGCTGTGGGGCGCGTGCTCCGACAGCCGGATAATCGCTTTGGTATTAATGTCTTCGTCTAGTCCGTGAATGTTGGTAAACGTATGGTGCAGCACGTTATGCTGAATCTTCCACACCGATGGGTTGGCCCCCACCAGGTAGATGCTACGGCCCACCCACTGATTGACCCACTTCTTTTTGGCGTAGGAGCCGTGCAGCGCGTCGTGCATCACGCTCATTCCGATTCCTGCCTTGCTAATCCCCATGGGCACCATCAGCAACAGCAGCCACCAGGGATTGATCGGCAGGGTGAGCACCAGCAGGTAACAGGCCGCGTAAACGCCCAGTAGCACCACGGTTTTTACCACCATCTCGCGGTTACCGTAGCGTGAAATGTTATTGTCCTTAAAGTATTGGTTAACGCGCTGACGGAGCGTAACGGTAAAAGCGGAGCGATTGGGAGGAGCGAATCGGACGACGGGTCTCATAAGAAAGGTTAGGTTAGGCCAGAATCTGGCAAGGCTGAATTGCCTTCATCGCCTTACTGACTGTTGATGCAAAACGCCCAGCGTGGTAAAATAGTTTGGACGTTCAGTCGATATATTCTTTTTTGATTACCAGAGTGAAGTAGTTGTCCTCAGTGTCTACGTAGCCCTGGTCGTAGCAGAAGTAGTAGGTTTTACCGCTTTTGGTGCGGTACACGTTGGTGAAGTAGCTAAAATCGAAGCCCTTGCGGGTCAGCGCCTTGCGCGTTACGCGCGCTTTACCTTCGGGATTAAGCGTGGCCAGTATTCGGCGGTTTTTGCGTAGGATGTTGTTTACGCTGCGCACCAGGGCTGAGGCATCGCTGTTAAGCTGGTTGTGGTAGCTGTTGCGGCAGGCGTCCGAGCAAAATTTCTGGTCGGCGCGGCCGCGCAGGGGCGTCTGGCACTCTAAACAGGTTCTTTCCATGACTTAACGCAATCAAGGATCATGCTAACGGCACTTGCCGTAGTCCCACTGGTTTTATCAAGAAAGAATACGAATATTTAGCGTAGCAGTCAAGGGCACCCTAAAGCTGCTCCGGGGTTAGCTTGCCGGTAAAGTAGTCCAGGGCAGTCTTTTGAAAGATCAGCGTATAGTTGGCCTGTACCTGATTGGCTTGAGCTTCTACCGCGGCTGCATTCACTTGGTTTAAATCCAAAATATTGCCTACGCCCAGCCGGAAACGTTCTTTCTCGGCCTCCAGCGCCTTCTCGGCGGCCTTCACCTGGGCAGTGGCCGCTACGATGCGCTGCTGCGCGGCCCGGTAATCCGCGGCGGCGGTTTGCAGTTGCTCCAGAATACTGCGTTCCAAATCTTCCAGGTCAAGCCGGGCGTTGTCCAGTATTTGTCGCTGTCGCTGCACTTGGGTGCGGGTTCGTAAGTTCTGGAAGATAGGAACAAACAGCGATACGGAAGGGCCGTACGTGATATTCGTTTCGGTGATCTGCTGATCGAGCGTAAGCGGATCGTTAGAAGAAAAGCGCGATCCGTAGAAGTAACCCACGTCGATCGAGGGATAGAAGTCGGCCTGCGCTACCCTCACTCCGAAGCGATTCGCGCCGACCAGTTTCTGCTGCTGCTGCAAGTCAGGGCGGTGCTGTATCGCTTCGTTATACACCGCTTCCAAATCTACATCTTCGGTGAGGAGCTCCAGTTCTTCCACCTGTGGCTCAGCAAACGTCCACTGCTGAAAAGGATCTATCTGAAGCGTACGCGTAAGCTGCGCCTTGCTGATGGCCAGTTGGTTTTCGGCTTCTACCACCGTAAGGGCCACGCGCTTGGTTTCGGCTTCCTGGTTATACTGGTCGGCGATGTTCTGCGTGCCCACTTCCACAAAAGTGGTTACACTCTCGAGCAACTCTTCCTGCTGCTCTAAGTTGGTCCGGGCAATTCTGAGTAGTTCTTGGTTGAGTAGTACCTGTAAGTACTGCTGCGACACGTCGAACACCACCTGTTGCTTGGTGGCATTAATTTGGTAAAACTGGGCTTCGGCCAACGACCTTGATTGGCGTAGCTGATTGACGTTGCCTAGTCCGTTAAATACCGTTAGCGAGGCCTGAAGGCCTACCGACAGAAAATTGCTGGTGGCGTCTATTATCTGGAACGTATTGCCATCCAGTACCCGTCCCGTTTGCCGTTGTCCGTTAGCGAACGCACCTATTTCGGGTAAGAAACGAGCGTAGGCTTGGTTGCGCACCGCTTCCGCCGTGTTGAGCACGTTTCTCTGCTGCTGAATCTGCAGGTTCTCCCGCAGCGCAATATCTACCGCCTCCTCGTAGGTCAGCGTACTATCGGTTTGGGCTTGAAGTGCGGTTGGCAACAGACAGTATACGGTTAGAAGTACCAGTATCCATCGTTGATAGTCCGTAGTCCATAGTCGACAGTCGATGGTCGATAGTCGATAGTGGTCTGTCGACTGTCGACTGTGGACTATGGACTCTGTCGACTCTCTACGTTTCAGTAAGTGCATTCTCATATCAAGCGGGGGTTTGGTCGGCCGTAAGTCGCTCGTCGCTTTCGATGGCTCCGTCTACCAGGTTGATGATGCGGCTACCGTAGTGGGCCAGCTCCTTAGAGTGGGTTACCTGGATTACCGTCATACCGTCGTCGTTTAGTTCTTTAAACAACTCCATGACCTGCCGCCCCTGTTCGGAGTGCAGGTTGCCGGTGGGCTCGTCGGCCAGCAGTAGCTTGGGTCGGCCGGCAATGGCCCGCGCCACGCCCACCAGTTGCTGTTGCCCGCCCGACAGCTGCTCGGGAAACAGGTCTTTCTTGGCCACCATATTGAAACGATCGAGTAGGTCGGCCACCCGCGCTTTGCGCTGCTTGCCGGGCATGTTTTGGTACAAGAGGGGCGTCTCGATGTTCTCGTACACTGTAAGCTCGTCGATCAGGTGGTAGGCCTGAAATACGTAGCCGATGGTGTGCTTCTGCAACTCGCTGCGCTGCCGCTCCTTAAGCTTGTGCACCGGCTGGTCGCGTAGGTAGTACTCTCCGGCCGAAGGCGGGTCGAGCAGGCCGATGATGTTGAGCAGCGTGGACTTACCCGCGCCGCTGGGCCCCATGATGGTTACAAACTCGTTTTCTTCAATCTGCAGGTCGATGCCCTTCAGAATAAAGGTCTTCTTAAAACGGGATTGCACAAATTTGTCGACGTCGATTAGTGTAAGCATAGTAAACGGTGGTTGATTAGAGGTTGGTAGTTAGAAAGTGAATAGCCTGCTGCGTGAAATCTGATTTGAAGAAGCTTAGCGTGCTTACTTTCTGAGATTCACTTTGCCAACAAGTATGCCAGGGCCTGAATCGCCGTTTCTGGGCTGTATGAAGGGTTCGCCGAATTAGAAACCGTCCGATTACGGATACTAAGTGTACGAAATCGGACACTTGTGCCCACAGCGAGCGTTACTACTTATCTGCCCTTTCAAACCAATCTTTTCGTACGATGTACCATTAGGCTTCGATTGTGATTGGACTATTCTAGGTTGACTGGTACTTTTGATGAAAATAATTGTCGCATCAAACGTATTTGTGTTATGAAGAAGAAACTGTTTACCATCGCACTTGTAGGAACTATGTTTTCACTGTCGGGCTGTTATACCACCATCTGCCCCACCTACGCAGTGAAGCCCGCCAAAGAAAAAGACGTTAAGGTAGAGCAACCCGCAACGGTAGAAACCGAAACAGAGCGCCCATCATAGCGAAGACGTCAGAAGAGGAAAGGATCGCCAGGATGTTAGTTCTGGCTTTTTTTATTTGGTTCGTAGAGAAAAAGACCTTTGATGTATCTGAAGTCTTTTTTGTTAAAAGTATAAAGGGAAATCTAGTTTGCTCTATTTGTTCATCAGTTCAAAAAAGATCTGGCAAATAGCAGGGTTGGCATCCAAGATAGAGAGGTGTAGTAAGTCTTCTCGGATCTTCTTAAGCTCTGCCTTATTCAAGGCACCGTACATCAGTTCCCCTGCTGTTATGATGCTTGCCGCAATGTTGCTCTACCCAATAGCATGCAATTGACTGATAACCTCGCGATTTCCCTTATAGAACTCTATAAGAACGTCGGTGTCACAGAGTATTACTGGCTTCGTTTCCATGCCCGAGCGCGAAGTTCTTTCCCATTGATTTCTCTTCCTTTCCATAAACCAGCCGAAGCGAAAAAGTCATACGACTTCTGTTCTTCTGATTTATCAGTCGGGTGCTCAGCGATTTCTACAAAACTTAACTCTTGTAGTAAGGAGAGTAGTAAGTCTCGCTTCTTACCGTCCTTGATAGTCAAAGTGATCTGTTTCATCGTATTCTTTTTCTGAAAGATAGCGATTTTTCCTATTAGGTTACAAGCAACATCACCTCACAACTGCAGCGTAAACGTTGTCCCCTCTCCGACCCTTGAGCGCACCAGCAGGTTGCCCTGGTGCATCTGCATAATGCGCTGCGACAGGCTTAGTCCAATGCCCGACCCGGTGCTTTTGGTCGTATAGAAGGGAATGAAGATTTTCTCCAATGCCTCAGGCTCGATGCCGGGGCCGTTGTCGGTAATACTGATAAACACCCGCTGTTCCATATCGGCGTGCACGTTGATGGTGATCGCCGGGCTATCTGTCTCGCCCAGCACCTCGGCGGCATTTTTAAGCACGTTGATCAGCACCATCTCGATCAGTTTGGCGTCCATCCGGGCGATCAGATTGGGTGGATCTACCCGCACCTCCAGCGCAATCCGGTGGTTGGCCACTCCGGCCCGAATCAGCTTCACCACCTCCTCCACAATATCCTGTACCACCACCCGCTGAAACTGCGGTTGCGGAATATTGGTGAAGTTGCGGTAGGCGTCTACGAAGGTCACCAGCCCGCGGCTGCGGTTCTCGATGGTGCGCAGGCTCATACTGATATCATCGTAGGCCTCCAGGTCGAACGTCATACTGCCGTTTTGCCGCACCACGTCTTCCTGAATGATGTCGATGGCCGTGCCCGCCAGTGAGGCAATGGGCGTAATGGAGTTCATGATCTCGTGGCGCAGCACCTTGGTGAGGTTCTGCCACGACTCAATCTCCTGCTGTTGCAGTTCGGACAGGATGTTTTGCATCGACACCAGCTTGTACTGGCTGCCGCGCAGGCGCAGCTCGGTGGCGTTGATCGACAGGTGCAGGTCGCTGCTGGGCTTCACCAGCGTTTTGGTGCCCGGTGGCAATCGTATGATCGTTTGGTACACCTCAGCGTTTACCTCGGCTAGCTCCTGAATATTGGAAAGGTGCGGAACGCGCAGGTAACGCTTGGCGGTGTTGTTCATCAGCTCCACGTTGCCCGACTCATCGTACGACAATAGCCCTACGTTTACGTGCTGAACCACAGTTTTGAGGTACTGCCAGTGCTCTTCCTTTTCGGCCCGCGCCTTTCGGAAGGCCGCGAACACCTCGTTGAACATCCGGTTTAAGTCGCGAAAGCTCTCGCCCAGCTTGCTGTCCTTGCTAAAGCCTGCCGTAAAATCAGAGTAGCGCACCGCCTCCAGAAAGCGCGTCAGCTTGCGGTTGGTCTCCAGCACGTACTGATATAGTTCGTAGATTTGGTAGGCTACCAGCAACGACACGATGACGCCGCTCACGTACTTTTCGGTATACACCACAAAGTACAGACCCAGCAGCATGCTGCCCGCCAGCAGCACAACGCGCACCAACAACGTCCACTCAAATCGGTTAAATATCATACTTTTCCAGTCTGCGGTACAGCGAGGCCCGGGTAAGGCCCAGGTCGCTGGCCGCTTTAGAAATGTTGCCACCGTGCTTCTTGAGCACTTTGCGAATTAACAGCTTTTCTACCTCTTCCAGATCAAATTTTTCCAATGATAAATCCTGCTGGTCCTGCGCGCTCCGGGGTCCTTCGGCGTTAAAGAAAAAATCTTCGGGCTGCAGGGTAGGCTTGTTACTCAGAATCACCGCTCGTTCTACGGCGTGCTGCAACTCGCGCACGTTGCCGGGCCAGTGGTACTTCTGCATGCGTGCGATGGCGCTGGGACTAATGGAGTGCACCGATTTGCCGTACTTCTTGGTGTACATATTCAAAAAGTGGGTAGAGAGCGGCTCCATATCTTCGGGACGCTCGCGCAGGGCGGGCAGGCGAATCTCGATGGTATTGATGCGGTAGAGCAAATCCTGCCGAAACTCACTGTTCTGCACCATCTCGTACAGCGGCATATTGGTAGCGCACACGAAGCGCACATCCACGTCGACCGCTTTATTAGAACCCACCGGGGTGACGCGTTTGTTTTGCAGCGCGGTGAGCAACTTGGCCTGCAACGGTAGCGTGAGGTTGCCAATCTCATCCAGGAAAAGTGTACCTTCCGAAGCCGCTTCGAAACGCCCTATCCGGTCCTGCTTAGCGTCGGTGAACGAGCCTTTGGTATGTCCGAACAACTCGCTTTCGAACAGCGATTCGGTCACCGCCCCCAGGTCTACGTTGATGAACACCTTGTCGGCGCGCGACGAGTGGCGGTGGATAGAACGGGCAATTACTTCTTTGCCGGTGCCGTTTTCGCCTAGAATGAGCACGTTGGCGTCGGTTTTGGCCACCTGCTCGATGGTCTCAAACACCCGCATCATGGCCGGACTACTCCCGATGATGTCCTGAAACTTAGTATTAAGGTCAGACGAGAGAATCTCCTGCTGCGAGCGCAGTTGGTTCACCTCACTGCGAGAGGCCCGCAGGCGCCGGGCGGCCATCACGGTGGCCAGCAGTTTTTCGTTGTTCCAGGGCTTAAGCACAAAGTCGGTGGCCCCTTCCTTGATAGCCCGCACGGCCAGGTCCACGTCGCCGTAGGCCGTAATCAGGATCACCACCGCCGAGGGGTCTTTCTCCAGAATCTGATCCAGCCAGAAATATCCCTCCTTGCCGCTGCTCACGTCCTTGGTAAAATTCATATCGAGCAAAATCACGTCGTACTGCTCGTTGCTGATGGTGGCGGGGATGGCTCCGGGGTTGGCTTCGGTATCCACCTGCAAGAAATGGCGCTTCAAGAAGATCTTAGCCGCTTGCAGCACGTCTTCGTTGTCGTCGACGATCAGTATCTTTCCGGATTTGTTAGTAGTTCGGCTCATAAGAATTGAGAATTAGGAATGGTTGAGCTAAGAATTATGCTGGTTGAAATTCAAAGATTGTACCGGGAGATGAGAGAAAGTCTGATTCCTACGTAGGAAGCAGGCAAATCGTTGATCTGGTTCGTTGAGGGGGAATTAATCGTTTTTTACGTTGTGATCAGTATTATTGCATGTTAGCGCCGAACCGTACAATACCGGACAGTTGGTGTTCGGTTTCGGACACTTTCGCCGAGCTCGATCTGCCCAAATTGGCCCCCAATCCACTTTCTGGCTTCTGGCACAGCGTTAGCACCTTACCAGACGGTGGATAGCAGATGATACGTTTATCAAGCTATTCATTCACTGCCAAACATTCATTATCTAACCACTAGCAACCAATAGAAAAGAATCATATTATGGGAATGGACCGAAAAATAAAGAAGAAAACGTGGACCACCGGGCGAATTCTCGCCATCGCGGGCGGACTGGCTTTTCTGTCTTTCGTTCTCTATAGTTTTTTACTCGCCGACAATCGTTCGAAGCTCAACGTCGACGCCGAAAAGATCACCATCTCGGAGGTGAAGCGCGACGTGTTCCAGGAGAACATTCCGGAAACCGGCATCGTGATGCCCAGCCAGACGATCTACCTCGACGCGGTAGAGGGCGGAGTGGTAAAAGACATCACGCTAGAATCGGGAGCGCTGGTGGAGAAGGGCGATACCATTATGACCCTGGCCAACTCGAACCTGCAACTCGACGTGCTACAGCGCGAAGCGCAACTGTACGAGCAGCTCAATATCCTGCGCACCACCCGCCTCCAGTTAGATCAGAACGACCTGAACCAGAAAGCGCAATTAGCCGAAATCGACTATCAGATTCAGCTACTCAAACCCCAGTACGCGCGCTTCAAAGAGCTGGCCGGGAAGAAGCTGATCTCGCAGCGTGAGCTAGAAGAAGTAGAGGAACAGTACAAGTACAACATGCGCCGCAAGGAGCTTACCTACAAGGCGTATCAGTCGGATTCTATTGCCCGCTCGATGCAGCTGAGTCAGATTCGCAACTCTGAAGACCGCATGCTGCGCAGTATGGAGGGCGTGGGCGAAATCCTGGGCAACCTGGTGATCACCGCCCCCACCGAAGGGCTGCTCACCACTTCCGATTGGGAGCCCGGGCAATCCATCAATCCGGGCGAACGACTTGGCCAGGTAGCCCTACTGGACGCCTTCAAGGTGCGCGTCGCCATTGATGAACTTTACCTGCCGCGCGTAGACGTGGGGCAGCAGGGCACCTTTAGCTTTGCGGGCGATACCTACCGGCTAGAAATTTACAAAAAGTACCCCACCGTATCGGAAGGCAACTTTGAGGTGGACATGAAATTTGTGGGCGAAGTGCCCAATGGCATTCGCCGCGGCCAGTCGCTGCGCATCAAGTTGGAGCTGAGCAGTCCCGAAGAAGCGGTGCTACTGGCCACCGGCGGCTTCTTCCGCGATACGGGCGGCAATTGGGTGTTTGTGATGAACAACGACGGCAGCAAAGCCTTCAAGCGCGATATCAAGCTAGGCCGAAAAAACACCGAATTCTACGAAGTGATGGAAGGCCTAGAACCGAACGAGCGGGTAATCACCTCCGCCTACGAGAATTTTGGGGATAATGAAGTGTTAGTGTTTTGATTTGCAGGGGTGGCTAGGGGGTTGGGGATTGGGTGTTAGGGATTGGAGGACTTGCAGGGATAGATAGGGTGTTGGGGAATTTCAGGTGGGTTAGGGGGTTGGATTCAAACGATGGATAGATTACAAAATTGATGGCATGATAGATTTTAAGACATTGAGGGTGTGGGAGGTTTTTCATGAGATCGCGCTACAGGTCTATAAAGTCACAAAAAAGTTTCCTTCGGAAGAACTGTACGGGCTAACCGTACAGATAAGACGTTCAGCTGCTTCGGTTCCTACTAACATTGCGGAAGGGTGCGGAAGACATACTGACCCTGACCTAGCGAAATACCTAACTATCGCTATGGGTTCAGCTAGCGAATTAGAATATCAGCTATTACTTGCTAAAGACTTAGAATACGTTGATCAAGACGAATACGAAACCATTACTGAGAAACTAATTACCGCAAAGAAAATGCTTAACACATTTCTTCAAAAAGTCAGAGCCAGAATACCCACTAAACGGCGCTACCCGAATTCCTAACATCCACCACCTAACCCCCAATCACCTAAACCCAATCCCTAACCTCCAACCCCTAAAACCCAATACCTAAACCCCAATTAAACCATGATCAGAACTAATAACTTAAAGAAACTCTTCATTTCCGACGAGGTCGAGACCACCGCCCTGAACGACATTAACATGGAGATCAAGTCTGGCGAATTTGTGGCCATTATGGGGCCCTCGGGCTGCGGCAAATCGACGTTGCTCAACATCCTGGGGCTGCTCGATAATCCGAGTTCGGGTGAGTATCACTTTATGGACCACGAGGTGGGCAGCTACTCCGAGCGGCAGCGCGCCCAGTTGCGCAAGGGCAACATCGGCTTCGTATTTCAGAGCTTCAACCTGATCGACGAACTCACCGTGTTTGAAAACGTGGAGCTTCCGCTGCTGTACCTGAAAGTACCCTCAGCCGAGCGGGAGAAAAAAGTGAGCGCCGCCCTGGAGCACATGAACATCATGCACCGCCGTAGTCACTTTCCGCAGCAGTTATCGGGCGGGCAGCAACAACGCGTGGCCATTGCCCGGGCCGTGGTGGCGAACCCCAAGTTTATCCTGGCGGATGAGCCGACCGGTAACCTGGACTCTACCAACGGCGAAGAGGTGATGAACCTGCTGTCGGAGCTCAACAAGGCGGGCACCACCATTGCGATGGTAACGCACTCGCCCCACGACGCCACCTACGCCAACCGCACCATCAA
>JBASAY010000093.1:0-7067 GCA_049650865.1 Tunicatimonas sp. | reverse complement strand
GACGGTTTTCGTCTGATTAAGGCGCTTGAGAAGCGCGATGCTGAGGCATCGGGCGCCGAAAGCAACGCAGAACAGGTGGAAAGCGTACCAAAATCGCCGTTTAGGTTATATGTCAACACGCCCTAGGACTTTTTCGTATTGACCATTAAAAATTCTGTTTTCTAATTAAAAACTTTTTTATTACCGGCTATTCGTCACCAACTACCAAAGTAATTAGCCCATGCGCGCATTGCTGTCTTTCCTCGTTTCTATAGCAGCGTGCCAATCTGCCCCGTCGGAATTTGAAACGTTTTTGAGCACTCAGGATTCCTCAAGATACTCATTGCTAATCCAAAACGGCACCCTGATTGACGGCACCGGCCAACCCGGCTATCGCGCTGATATACTAATTCAGGCTGATACCATTGCTTATGTGGGCTCTGTAGATACTAGCTTGGTGAGAGTGAGTCGCACCATTGATGCTGCCGGCAAGGTGGTTACTCCGGGCTTCATCGATATGCACAGCCACGGCGACCCGCTCACCACGCCCGGCTCCCAGAACTTTTTGGCGATGGGCGTTACCACCATCACGCTGGGAAAAGACGGCTCCAGTCCGGCCGTTCCTGACTTAGGCATCTGGATGCAGCGGGTAGCCGACACCGTGCCGGGCGTCAACATTGCTATGTTCGTGGGGCACGGCACCCTGCGGATGCTGTCGGGCATCAATTATAACCCGCGCCCCACCGAAGCCCAACTACAAGCCATGGGCAAATTGCTCACTGATAACCTGGACGCCGGATGCTTCGGCATGACAACCGGCCTGGAGTACGTACCCGGCTGGTACGCTCCCAACTACGAGCTAGAGTACCTGGCCCGCCTCGTGGGCGAGCGCCAGAAGCTAATCACCAGCCACGTGCGCAACGAAGACGATGCGGCGGTGGAAGCTTCCCTGCGCGAACTACTGCGGCAGGGAGAACACTGCGCGGTTCATGCTTCTCACCTGAAAGTCATCTACGGAAAAGGCAGCAACCGGGCCGAAGAGATCTTACAGTTGCTCGATAGTGCTCGTCAGCAGGGCATCGTAGTGAGTGCTGATGTGTACCCGTATACCGCCAGCTACACCGGCATCGGGATTTTGTTTCCGGAGTGGGCCAAGCCCCCGAACGATTTTGCGCAGGTAGTGGCCACGCGACGTGACGAACTAGCGACGTTCTTACGCGACAAGGTAAACCGGCGCAACGGACCGGCGGCCACGCTGCTGGGCACCGCCCCCTACGCCGGAAAAACACTGGCCCAACTCGCCACCGAACAGGGCAAGCCCTTTGAGGATGTTTTGATCGATGAGATCAAACCGGGTGGGGCATCGGGAGCCTACTTCGTAATGAACGACTCGCTACAGGCACGGTTCATCGTAGACTCGACGGTGATGATCTGCTCCGACGGCAGCCCGACCGCCCGCCATCCGCGGGGGCACGGCACCTTTGCCAAGATCATCGAAACTTTCGTGGTGCAAGACAGCTTGCTTAGCTTATCCGAAGCGGTGCGCAAGATGACCGCACTGCCCGCCGAAACGATGAAGATTACTGACCGCGGCCGCATTGCTCCCGGCATGAAGGCCGACGTGCTGGTGTTTGACCCGGCGCAGGTGCGTGCCACCGCCACCTACGAAAACCCTTTGCAACTGGCCGAGGGCTTCGAGTTGGTCATTGTGAACGGGGAAGTGGCGAAGGAGCGTGAAAAGATTTCGGACGAACGGCACGGACGGATGTTGCGGTCGGGCAGTAGATAATTTGAATTTTACGAAACTTACCCAATATAGGTATTTTTTGTATATTTGCCCTTTGATCTTATTTATCAAGCTATTCAATGCGAATTATTGCAGAATCTACTTTAGAAAAGGCTATTAATCATTACCAGAGTAGAGGAATAGAGAACCACCTTCGTTCATGGGTTTCTTATATAAAAAGAGCCTCTTATCAAAGTCCTAACGAGATTAAAAAGCACTATCAAAACGCCAGTGTTATTAATGATAAACGAGTGGTGTTCAATATTAAGGGGAACGATTTTAGGTTAATCGTGGACATCGAATACCGGTTGGGTATTGTGTTCATCGTTGATGTATTGACCCACTCAGAATACGATAAAATAAATGTAACAGCAACTCGCTATGAAGACTCTAAATTCTATTCAAAATGAGGCTGACTATCAGGAAGCCCTAAGTGCGGCCTACGAGCTGATGCAAGATTCTATCAAGAAGGGGTCATCCGAAGAAGAGCATCTGTTGCAGTTGACAAGTTTAATAGAAGCTTATGAAACTGAACACCATGCAATAGATGAGCAAAACAATCCGGTGGAAGCCATCAAGTTTCGCATGGAACAAATGAATCTGAAAAACAAGGATGTAGCTCCGATTTTTGGGGGAACAACCCGTGTTAGCGAGTATCTGAACGGAAAACGACCGCTGACTATGAAGATCATCTACAACCTTCATAAGTACCTGGAAATTCCTTACGATTTGCTAATAGAGAAGCGAGAGAGTTTTGAGTTAGAAGAGGGGGTTAAGAAAGAGCTGATGACTAGCCTCATGATAGGCGTGATAAAGTGAGATTATGCTTGCTGAGGGGTGGAAAGCGATTTTGAGAGTGACAATTTCTTTGAAAGATACCGATTCTAACTAAGTCGTGTCATGCATTTTGTTACCCTATAAGCAGGAGGAATTGCAAACGTATAGCCTCTGTTTATAGAAAGCTCATTGTGCTAGCTGGCTTTATCTCGGGGCAGTTCTATTAAGTCAGCTTCATCAACATCGTATTCTTGCCAGTCTGCTGACAAGTAGAATTTACTGGCATATTTGACTTTATATCCACCGTGTGTAAGACGTGGAGCAAGAAACGATTCTATGTAGGCAGTATCAGGAGAGCTTTCACTTCTAGTGACATTTAATAGCTCATGGCCTGATGTCGTGAGTGTCTGCATGTTCTTCTTAGGTGCAAACATTCGTTCAGCCTTTTCATCTCCTTCTAAGAGAATTAAAGAGTTACCAACAATAATTGGAAACCTTTCACCTATCTTCGGCTCTGGAAATGGTTGAGAAGAAGGCGTAGAGTGTAACAAACCTGCTTCTTGTAATACCATTAAATCAGAATAACTCACACCGTATTCGTCTATAGAATCCATGTTATTGTAGAGTACAAACGAAAAGTGAGGTGTGCTCAGCGCAACTTTGCTAAACTTCATAAAGACCTCAGCTTCTCTTCTGCTTAGATTACTTAACAAGTCAAGTGTTCTAAGCGAGTAGCATCCAGGAGTTCTAATTTCTCCAACCAGTATCTTGCCCCATAACGCTTGCATATCCTCCTTAGATACATCTTCAACGACCCTAAAAAATCGGTTTATCCAATCGTCATCTACAGGCTTTTCCGTTACAGCTTTCTCATTCTTTAAGTCACTAGCAGCATACGACACAACTCTCTCAATATTCAACTGCCTTTTCGCTTCTTGAAACTCTACCCGACTATGATGTCTATCCTGTAAATTAGTAGAAAGGTCTTTATCTTTCGGCACAGCCGAAATAAGAATTCCGTCCCTTTCATACTCAACTTTTCCTAACGCTAAGTCAATCTGCCCAAAAGAATTTGCAATAATCTCCATTCCCTCAGCCCTAGATTGATTCAGCTTGTTCATCCGATAAACCTCGTTGTCAATATCTTTCTTATCAAAATAAGCTTTAAAGACTCTACCTACCCCCCTTTCTATGACATCAAGAAGCTTCTCTAATGGTATTGCTTTCCCTATACCTAGAACATCTTCAATCTTCATAGCTGTTGTTTTAACAATACATGTATGATACTCATACTGAAGAGTCTAAAGCGCCAGCACACCCTCAATCTTGTGGGCGGCGCGGTACTTGGCCATCACGTCTTCGCTAGAGCGCATCATCACCTTGGCCGTCACGCTCACGTAGTTGCCCTGGCGCGAAGCCTTGGTAGTCAGCTGGTTCTTGGGAAACAGCGCAAACACTTCTTCCTCTTTACCGCTGGGCACAATGAACTTGAACATGTAGAGCGTGGGCCAGCCGTGTTGCTGGTCTAGCTTTTCTTTAAACGCGGCAATATCAACTTTGGGTAACATACAATTCGGTTTATAAAGTAACATCACCACCGGCTAATGAATTCCCAACTATCCCAGCGATGACCACAGGCTGGTGCGCACAATGTCACCCATCGAGCCGCAACGCAGAAAGTCTTCGTTGCGGTGGTGCCGGGCCAGTGCCTGCTTTAACTGCGCCACGTGGGCCGGAGGAGCCAAGGTATCTTGCGTCATCACGTCGAGCAGATCCTTTAACTGGTGGCGTGACGCGCGCAGGCGGGCAGCAATCAGGGCGTGTTCTTCCTTTTGGTACTGCCGCACGCTTTCGGACGTCATCACGCGCAGGCCCACTTCGATAAGCGGATTATTCTGCTTGTAGTACTGCGGCATGTAGATGGTTCTGCTGCCCTCATACGACTGCTGATCGAAATCGATGGCGCGGATGCGGTAGTGCAGCTCGTCAAAATCAGGAGTAACGTCTACCACAAAGTTAGCCGAGTGCATGTCGCCTAGTAGCCGTACGAAGCAGCGCTCGTTAAACTTAACAAACTCCTTGGCCAATCGCGTATGGTTCTGCCGTTCGTGGTGCAGCGTCTCTTTAAAAAACTGCTCGCCCGGAATGCCCGCAATGTGCTCCTCAATCAGTGTTTGGTCGGCCACGGTGTATACCATGCGGTTGGGCGACGAAATATGCTCTAGCTCCAGGCCGTAGACGCGGGAGGCATCGGCGTACTTAACGTAGAAGTAGTCGAAGTTGTCGTTGATTTGGTTCACGATGCGTACCCGGAAGGGCCGGGTGTTGCCGTACACGCACAGATCAACCCGGTCTACCGATAAGTGCTTCATCACCGAGATGTCGCCGTCGGCCTTTAGTATGGAGTAGATCATCTTCAGGGCGTAGTAGATGCCGTCCATATCCTGTTGCGGATAGAAGACGGTGACCCACAGCGTGTCGTTGCCCCGGTTGTCGTACAGCGGAACAGTGTTATCGTAGCGTAGCAGATCGTGGTAAGTGATGGGCACGGTGGTGGCCCGCCCGTGCTCGCGCAGGTAATGCCGCAGGGCGGGGCTAATGCGGTAGGGAATCTTCTTTCGCTTAATCTGGGGCATACACTAAAATCCGATGGCATTGCCCAAGTTCGTAGAAATTCCAATACGGAAGCCAAAATCTTGGTACTTTCCGTCGTTGAAACCAGCCACCACCTCGGCCCGAAAGAAGCGGAAGATATTATCCAGGCTGTACCCTACCTCGGTATAGTGGGGCGAAGCACTGGTTTTCAGGTAGTTTGCGAATACATTTTCCTGTAGGCCCAACAGACGAACCTCAAAGATGCGGGTGAGCAGCAGCTTGCGAAACTGGTAGTGCGCGTGCGCCCCGACGTAGCGCTGCTGGGTGCTAAAGGAATAGTAATCTAGCAGGCGGTAACTGCCTACGGGATCAGACTCTTGCACCAGCAGGCGGTTGCCCGCGAAGTGGCGAAAGTCCATGAAGTACCGTGGACGGTTGTTTAAAAAAGTGCCCGCGTGCAGGGCGTAGTCCAAGCGTCCCCGCGCCCCGGGCCGCCACCGGTGGCGTACCCCTACTTCCAGCAAGTCGTAGTTCACATCGCTGCCCAGCACGTTGGGGATACCCGTGCGATAGGTGAGGCTAAAGTGGGGCGATGAGTGCTCGATGCGCCGCCTCTCGCCATTGCGCACGTAGTACTTCTGCCAGGGTTCGTAACCCAGCGTTAGCGCTCCCCACAGCGCCTGGTGCGTTACAAAACGGGTATCCGATAGCTCGATATTTGTCGGAGCATTCGGAGCGAACGCGCGGGTTTCCCTTCGTCGCAGGGCGTAGTCGGTTTGGTTAACCAGGGGCCGCCGTTCGGCCCACTCGGCCGTGGCAGCCAGCGTAAGCCGCGGGCCAAGCGGATGATCAAGGGTAAGTCGTCCGTAGTCCTTCTCGAAGAGTTTGAGGTAGTTGCGCTTCTGAAGCAGGGCGGTGAAGGTGTTAAGGAGCGGACTGATTGGCTCGGCTTCGTTAAACTGACTCACAAACCGCCCCCCTTCTACCGATACGCGTGCGCTTCGCCCGGCGCTTGGATAGCTGAGACTTACTGCGCCTTTTCCGATCAGTTTGTTTCGGGCGAAGGAGTAGCGGGGCACGGCCGATATTTCTAAACGGTATGTACTGTCTAATTCGGCGCGGTAGGTAAGCGGTACGTTGAAGTTTGCTCCTTCCACGGGATTAAACCGCAGTTCGCCCAGCGGCGACACGTACTGGAACGAGCCTTTCGCGCCTAGATCAACGGTGGTGCCCAGCAGCAGACTGCCCACGGAACCGCGCTTCTTTCCAACTCCATTGTCCTCGCTTTCCTCGGTAGTGGCCAGGCTGTCGAGCTTTTGGTAACTTTGGCGTTCGCGGGTATTCAGGGGAACCGGCCGCACCGTGGCCCAGTAGGCCGAATCCTTTTCGTAGGCCAAAGAGTCTACCTCAAGATTGAAATTAGACACTACTTCGGGAGCTTCTTCCTGCCGGTCTAGTTCTTTCTCGTAGCTGCGTAGCGCCCGCTTCAGTTGCTTGCGGGTGTAGCGCTGCTGCTGTCGGAAGGATTGTTCATCCGGCACCGCCGCTGTATCACGGTCGGCTCGTTCTTCCTGGGCTAGTGCTTCAGCTAGCTCCTGATCTATCTCTTCATCTACCACCACAAAGTCGCTTTTTAAATCAGGATTTAGCGTAATGACGTAGTTGCCCACGGTAGCCAAATATTTATACTCCAGATCGAAGCCCAGCACCTTGCCGGTCACCTCAATACGGTGGGTCACCGGCAGCCATACCGCCTCCTGAATCGGACTGTAAATCTGGCTGGCTTGTATCTTAAACCCCTGTCGGTAGGTGAACAGGTTCAAACTATGGATGCTCCACTGGTCTTCAATGAGAAAGATGTAGCCGTCGAACACGTTGTCGCCGCGGGAGCGGGGAATCACCCGAATCTTGTTCACCGTGTGCCCCCGGT
>JBASAY010000092.1:0-12147 GCA_049650865.1 Tunicatimonas sp. | reverse complement strand
ACCCACTGCCGTAGGGCTTGCTCATAGTGAGCAGTGGCTTCTTTGATTTGTGATTCACTCATCTTTATCGCTATTTTGGCCTTAAACCTCAAGGTAACTCCTTGACTGGATTTTTGTCCTACACCCCGTCAGGTTGCCTTCTTCGGCGCCTTGTAGCGAGAGCAGTAGTTCCGGCTGCACAAATAAGTTCTCGTCGGAGTTGATAGGTGTGTTACCAAATATCCCCAAGTGAACGGCTGCCCTACTATCAAAATTGACTACATCCGAACTGATGTTTGAGATATTTAGCCCCCCCTTGATACCAAAGCGCCAGTCCTGAGCTACGCTTCGTTGGGTAGAGAATGATAAAGCGACTATGGTAAGGGAAGCAAGCAGCAATGAAGTCTTTTTCATGGTGAGTTAGTTTGGTCAGATTAATAAAGATTTTTACCAGCTACTTGGAAGTAACCAGACACAAAGCTACGGCCTGAGTTTTAGAATGCCATAAGCTCAAGACCTTTTGTGCGTTTTATACCTATAAATAGGTATATCCGGGTAGTACGACGCTTCTGCATAGATTTTGGCAACCTTTGGCTTAACCGATTGTAGCGGTCAAACAGTGCAATAGGCACTCCTCATTAGCACCATGGCAAACTTTCATTCATTGATCGCCGTATCGGCGCAGAGGGCTCCCAACGCCCGGGCCGTGCGTTGGCCACCCGCTACCGATCTTACCTTTGGCCAACTCGCCGAGCGGGTAGATGCGGCGCGCCAGCAACTCGCCCGGCAGGGAGTGCGCCCCGGCCACGTCTGCACGCTCGCTATCCCGGTTTCTGCTTCGGCCGTCGTAGCGCTACTGGCGCTGTTGGCCGAAGGGGCCGTGGTGCTCCTTCCCCCCGCGGGTCTGCGGCTGGGGCAGTGGAACCGCATCCGAAAAAATTGCTCGGTACGCACGATTGTCACCGAGCAACACCCCTCCCTAAAGGTACGCGTACTGGGGCTGCTCTTCGGAATCAAGCTTATTCGCGTTGACCCTTTCGAGGAAACCGCTACTGCTTCCGCCCCGCATTTGGTGCCGGAAAACCAGTCTGCTCTCATTACCTTTTCGTCCGGCAGCACAGGACGCCCTCGGCCCATTTACCGAAGTCACGGGGTGCTCGCCCACCAGCACCGCGCGCTGTTACATCATTTTCCGGCGCAGGCCGGGTCGACCGATTTTCCGCTGTTTCCCAACGTGCTGCTCCACAACCTGGCGGCAGGCATCGGCACCGTGCTGCCTGACATTCCCGACTTTCGTCTGGAGCAGCTGCAGCCGGAGAAGATTGTAGCGCAACTTCAGTCAGAAAATGTTCGTACGCTCACGGGCAACGTATTCTACTTCAACCGGCTGCTGGCGTACGCCGAGGTCAAGTCAATTGTGTTCGCCGGGGTAGCGGCGGTCGGGGTTGGAGGTTCGCCCGTGCCCGAGCGCCTGCTAGTGCGACTGCAAGCGACTTTCCCCGCTGCCACGATCTACGTAATCTACGGATCGTCGGAGGCCGAACCCATTGCGGTACGGCGGTTTACCGAACCCCAGAACCCGCTCCATGGCTACGCCGTAGGGCCGGTGCATCCCGGGCTGCAGTGGAAACTGGCCCCCACCGACCGGCTTCCACCGGGAGAGGTTGGAGAACTATTGGTGCGCGGCCCGCACGTGGTAATTCCTCCCGGACAGCAGTGGTTTGCCACCGGCGACGTTGGCTACGTGCAGGATGGTGAGCTGGTACTCACCGCCCGCCGGGGCAATGAAGCCGTAATTGGCGGCCGACAGCATTACCAGCTTGAGCACTACCTGCTGCACCAATCGGGCGTAACGAAAGCCGCCGCCCTGGCCCGAAACAGTGGCTTTGATATCATCTTTGAGGGGAATGCCGCCCCGGATGCTATCCGTAAACAACTGGCGGCGATTGTTGATCCGAAATGCCTGGCGAACATCCGACCGGCACGCGCTTTGCCCGTAGACAAGAGGCACCGGTCTAAGGTGCTTTACCATAAGATCAAACCATGAAAACCGCCTTCTGCGAAGTTGCGCTCGACCAGATTCGCTACTCGCTGGTGTGGGAAGGGTACGAAGCTCTTACTACAGCGCTGGATTTTACCGCCGCCGACCACGCGCTGATAATAACTTCAGCCGGATGCAACGTGCTCAATGCCCTACTCACCCCCGCCGGTCGGGTGACGGCGATTGATGTAAACCCGCTTCAGAATCGTCTGCTACGGTTCAAAGCCCACGTTATTCGGAAGCACTCCTACGATGTGTACCGGGGCGTACTTGGGCTAAACGGACCCGCTGCCGTTGCCGGTGCCGCCGCCACGGCAATTGCGACACTACCCTCGTCCGACCGCTCGTTTTGGACTACCTTCTTTACCGCGCACCCCCACGGACTGCTGCTGGCGGGGCGTCTGGAGGGCTACCTGCACGGGTTTTACGCTAGCCTACCATCCGACCTTCAAGCCGCCCTGGTGCGCCTTACGCAGTGCGCCACCGTAGCAGAGCAGGCTTCGTTCTTCGATGAAGTTCTTGATCAACCTCGATTCTCGGATCGCTTCGTGCGTTACTTTAATAATCGCAACCTAAGCCGGGGCCGCGACACCAAACTATACGCCCACGCCCCGGAGCAGGGGGGGGAGGTGTTTTACCGGCGGCTGGCTGCTTTTGTGCGGCAGCGGTTGGTTCGCGATAACTTTCACTTCCGGTTCTTCTTTTTCGGGTTGCAGCGACTTGATGAGGCAACCCTGCCGCCCGGCTACCGCGAAGCGTATTACGAACCCCTTCGGGCCGCCCTGCCCAAACTTCAGATTGTTACCGCCGAAGCCGTGAGCTACCTACTGTCGGCCGAAGGGGTCTCGGTAACCAAAGCGGCCTTGTCAAATATCTTCGAGTACACCAGTCAAGCTGACTTTCAAGCATCTATTGAGGCCCTAGTGTCCCCGACTGGATGGTCCCCGACTGGACAGTTTCGGACTGGACATTCGCTACGCTTGGCGTTCTGGAACCTGCTCAACGACCAAGGGAGTCAGAGTGAATTTGATGCTTACCGCGACGAGAAATTATCCGCCCGGGCGATGCGCCAAGAAACGTGTTTCTACTTCGGATCCACCCAAGTGTTCAACTTACTCTAAACCTCCGCTTCGCGATGGCTCCAACGCTAGAAACCTACTTTACCCCTGCCTTTATCGAGTCGGTGATGCAGCAACGGTACCCCGCAAAGAGCATTGCGGTTACCGGTGTTCGTCCGTTTGCGGTAGACAACCGGGCTAGTATTTTGGTAACGCTCACGGCGGGTACCAGTACCAAGCGAATGGGCCACTTCGGATTGCAGGTGGAGTGGCAGGAAGACGGACTGCTCCAGTCTCGAAAGATGGTGATGAAGATGAAGCCCCACGGACGAGAGATCTCAGCGATGCTTAACGGACTGGCGCAGGCGTGCGGCGAGCCGCTGGCCAGTACGTACCCGTCGTTTGCCGAGCGTACCGGCTTTCAGCACACCCACGGCCGGGAGCTAGAGGTGTATCGTAAGCTGTCTGATGCTATCCTACCCACCATCTACGACTGTTACGAAGACCACCGGAACGAAGTTTACCTGATACTGATGGAGTACCTGGAGGAGGTAACCCTACTCAATAGTGTGATGGAAGTGCATCGCTGGACGGATACGCACATTAAAACGGCCCTGGCCCAATTGGCGCAGTGGCACGCCCGCTACCTGCTCGAGCCACCCGCGCTGGATGCCCAGTACTGGTCGGATACGCAGCAACCGGACTATTTTCAGCAACTCAGCCCGCTGTGGGAAGCGCTGCTGACCAACGCCCAGCGGCAGTTGCCAACGCTGTATACCGCCCCGCGAGCCCACCGGCTGGCCCAGGCCATTGCCGCGATTCCGCGGTACCAGGCAGAACTGCAGGAGATGCCTACCACCTTGGTGCACAACGACCTAAACCCGCGCAACACCTGCTTTAGAGGCGACCAATTCTGCGCGTACGACTGGGAGCTGGCCACCTTCCACGTGCCCCAGTACGACGTGGTGGAGCTACTGTGCTTTGTGCTGGACCATGACCGCTACGCGCAGCGCGAAACTTATCTGGAATACTACCGAGCGCAGTTGCATCAGCATGTCCCTATATTTTCGGATCAAGCGGCCTTTAAACACGGCTTTCAGCTGGCGGCGCTCGACTTTGGCTTGCACCGCTTGGGACTCTACAGCATGGCCCACTGCGTGAGTCCGTATCCCTTTCTACCCAGGGTGATCAATAGCTACTTCGACACTATTCAGGATATAGACCTGCCCTGAATAGCTTTTCGCCGAGCTTCATCCAGATTTGTTACCTCCCAGTAGAAGAGCCGCTGCCTAAACTTTTTTCAAACAAGGCGTAGGCAGCTTGTTCAAACGGGAGGTCGTCGGTGAAGCGCAGCGAGGGGTTGTCGGCTCGCATCAGGCAGAAGATAGCGTCTTCGTAGTGCCGGGTAAAGGTCTGCATACAGTAAGCACCCAAATACGTCATGAGTCCGCGCCGCCGGTACTGCGGATGAACACCCACTGACTTAATTAACAGCGTCTTGTGGGTTAGTTGCGGGTAGTCGCGCGCGAAAACGGGCGTCGCCGACCGGCGTAACGGCTGGTAGTTGGGCAGGCAAAAACTCATGCCCACCAACTGAGCACTAGCTCGGTCTTCTAGCAGCACCGAACTGTAGGGGCACAACTGCCGGGCGAAGTCGAGGCCGTAAAGCTGACTAAACTGGGCGTAGGTGACGGGCTGGTAGCCCGGATTCCGGGAAAAGATTGCGTCGACCAGCGTAAACAGCTCGCGGGCCCGCGCCTCCCAGACCTCGGGAGTGAGCGCTAAAAAGCGAAACGGTAGATCAGTCAGCGTGGCCAGATACTCTTCCTTCGATTGGTACAACTGGGGCATATGCGCTGAGCGCATCATTCGGCTTTCGAACCGCAGGCTGGGAGTGTAGTTCTGGTGCTGAAGCCAACCTACGTACGCTGGTGGGTTTACCGGCTCGCGGTCGAACATCATCCACGAAGGGGTATGCAACCGAAGGCGGTAGCGATGAAACGTGTTAAAGGTAAGCGGACCCCGTACGTAGCGTATCCCCCGCTCGTCGGCTTCTTCCTCGAACCGCTCAAAAGCGGCCTGACTAGCCACCGGGTCGGTGGCTTCCCAGTAGGCAAAGCACGCCGTGTCGTTCGTCCTCGGGAAAATACCCAGCAAACGCACTGTTCGGTGGTCGGTATAGAGCACCGTATCGTGGAGGTCTTGTGCCTCAGAAACCAAGCGATGTACCGCATCAGAATCTTCTCTAAGGCCGAAGGGCAACGCCTGGTACACCCGCGGGGGCAAAGTAAAAAAGCTGTCCGGCAGGCGGCGGTTTACCACGAGCCGTTCTACACTACGGTTCATCGTTGTTGGGTAGAGAGATAATTCCGGTGCTACCGTCTAGCTCAATATCCGTACCACTGGCCACCAACTGGGTGAGATGGGGAATGTTGATGATCGTAGGGATGCCCAGTTCGCGCAGCAAAATAACCGAGTGCGACAACGAAGAGCCCTTCTCGATAAGTACCGCCCGGCACACCGGAAACAGCGCCGCCCAGCCGGGGTCGGTGCGCAACGCGCAGATGACCTTGTCCCGCACCGCCAGGTTATCGTCCGGACGGCTGATCACGATGGCCTCACCCCGTACCCGTCCCGGTACGCAGGGCTCGCCCCGCAGCGTACTTTGGTCGGCGGGCGGGGCCGGGGGCGCGAGCGGCCGACTGGGCACCACCACCCGGGAAGGAACCACCTCCGCTTCCCACTGCTGGGACTGCCGTTGGCGTTGGTCGATCATAGTTGGGTCGAAGTTGGCGGATGAGCGCACCAGCTGCTCGATTTCGTCTTCTTGCAGGTAAAAGACGTCGCGCGGATCGGCGAGCGCCCCCGTTCGCGCCAGACGCTTGCCTATCTCAATGAATAGGGTACGATACATCCCGAACAGCCGGGTTCGCTCTAGCCGCAGCGCTTCCCGCCGCTGAATTCCTCGTTTCAGTTGGCTAAGCAACGCACGAGCTTTGGCGGGAGCCAGTGGGGCGGACGGTTGGGACGGGAAGGCCACCTCGGTAGACAAGTAGTTTTGTAGGTATCGGTAAAAAATTGCCGCGTTTACCCGCATGGTTACGGTTTCGAGCTTCAACTCGCCCACCGTACGGTCGCCGTAGCGATAAATGTATTGCTGCACCTTATCCAAGAAACCGGGAAATAGCTTGGCAACCTGGCCGGGGCAGTCGGTAGCTGGGGTGTCGCGCAGTAGGTTGCAGAGGGCTTCATCTTGCTTCGCGAGCTTGGCCAGACGCATCAGCTCCAGGGTAGGCTTCAGGGAGTCAATCTCCAGATCGCCGGACAGGTAGCGCTGCAGGGCTTCTTCGGCCGGCGGTTCGCCCACCCGCTCAAGTGCACGGATAGCTGCTCCGTTCTTCATCATCACGTAAAAGTCGTTGATGATTGGGGTAGTCCAGTTGGTTAACAGTTGAGTATCCAACTGATTTTTCTGTTGCCATAGCTCTGCGGGAGGTAGCGTAGCCAACGGCAGCCGGTAGAAAGCATCGAAGTGCTGCGTGAAGTGCGTACGAAACGTAACAACGTCACGATCCAGGCGGGCGAAGCGGTAGCGCAGTCGCGCCAGGGTAGCCAGCAGGCGGGGCAGCATCTTAGCTTTCTGAACCAGCGACTTGGTTTGATCCTCCACAAAGTCGACCGGCTCCAGCAGTCCCATCATGCGTTCCATATCGGCTTTGTTCTGGCGAAACGACGGCAGCAGTTGAAGGCCCCGGTACCAGTTATTGATGTTGTAGTAAATGCGCCCCTTCACTAATCCCAGCAGATTGTCTACCGTTTGCTGATGCGCCGCCACGGTAGCCGAAGGCAGACCGAGTACCCGCATGGTCTGGCGATACACGGTGGCGTAGGCCCGCTGGGCAAAGCTAAAGGTAAGCGGCGTGGTTACCCCACAGTAGCTTTCCTGAATGTTGGAGTTGTCGTACACCACCGGGGTGGCAACCGGCACGGTAATGGGCCGGGCCTGTAGCAGGTAGAGTTGACCGTCGGCTGCGCAAAACTCAACGTCCTGCGGACCGCCCAGTTGTTCTTCCAGCCGCAACCCGGTTTGGTAAAGTTGGGTAAGTAGCTTCGTGGGAAGTAGTGCGCTGGTGTCGTTCGTGGTGCGTTTCAACCCCCCGGCAGCGTCCGGAACGTACCGTTCGCGAACGCTTGGCGCTTGTTGGTGCACCACCTCACCGCTCGTCCGGTTTAGGTAGGTTTCGGTTGGCTCCAGTTCGCCTCCTACCAAACCAATACCTAGTCCGGCTACCGTATGAACGGCCATCTCGCCTGGATACGTAGGATTTACGGTAAAAAGCACCCCGCTAATCTGGGCGTCTACCTGTTGCTGAATAACCACTGCTGGCACAATCTGCCCCGCAATCTGCTTTTCTTGCCGATAAGCTTGAGCCCGCTCCGACCAGGCACTGTTTACCACATCGGCCACTGCCCGCCACAGCTGCCGTTCCTCCCTTACGTTCAAAAAAGTGTCCATCATGCCGGGAAAAGCGTGTTCTGCTCCGTCTTCGCCCGCTACCGACGAGCGCACCGCCACGCCCGTCATCGTCCAGTTCCAGCCCGCCAGTCGGTGTAGCACCGCTACCCGCTGCGCTTCCGAAAGAACGTCGCTACGCGTACGCGGGGCTAGATACGCGGAGAACGCTGAGGCGGGCAGCACGAAAAAATCGGGCACGGAATGGTCATGCGCTCGTAACCGGAGCAGTCCCTGAGCTTTGCCGCCCACCGTTTCGTGCCGGACGTGATGTAGCTGGTCGATAATCATAAACTGCTCAGGGTCTGAGGTTGGCTTCGACGATGATCGTCAGGTAGCTAATGAGCATAAACAGCGATACGCCCAGTTCGGCCCGGCGGAGTAGCGCTTCGCGCGGACCTTTCAGCGCAATTGCATAGACCACCAAGGTGACCAGAAACGATCCGCCAAGTACTACGAAAGCGGCGGGACGGGCCGCCACGGTAAGCAGCAGTTGTCCCTGCACCCCGGTGCCCGCCAGAAGCAGCAGCAACGCCAGTGCAATGGACCCTCGGTAACCAATGGCCTTGGAGTACGAGTCGACGGTGGATCGTTCGGCGGCGGGGGCGTGAATCTTGCGCGCCACCTCGAAGGCAAAACCAGCCAGCAGACTCAGCGCCGCTAGCAGGCCCAGGCCGTGGGTAAGCGCCGGATTGAACGCCCGCCAGATCCAGACGATAACCAGCGGCATGATAAGCATGTGCGAGATCGCGTAGAGCAGCAGGTGCTTCCGAAGCCAGCGACCCACAAAAAACTCGTAGCGCATCAGCAGGCTGTAGCCCACTGCTGCCAACCAGGCCACCAAGGCTGCCGGTCCCATCGCCACCGACCACACCAGCTCTACTGCCGTGCCGACCAGGGCAACTACGATCAACTGCCGCAATGTGACGCGGCCTGATTGCAATACCCGCTGCGGATGGTTGATTGTGTCGATCTGATAATCTTTGATTTCGTCGAACACCCGTAGGCGGAAGAAAAAGGAGATGACGGCGACCACCCCGCCCCACGCCAGTCCGTGCAGATGCTCCGCAGCGGGCGAAAGGCTACTAACCGAGTAGACCGTGAAGAACAGGATGGTAAACAGCAGCATGTTTACCGGGGGGAAGCGCTCTTGCAGGTAGGCAACGAAGTTTTTTGGAGACATATTAGGTCGCGGGCTTGAGGCTCCGGGATGCAAGAAAACTACCCTACGCCCGACTGAGCGGTTGCTTACTCCTCAAAAAGCGTAAACGTGTCTTGGTAGTCGGGCACCCGCACGTCGTCCCAACCTAACTCATCCTTGAGCATCTGCTGCATGGCGGTGGCGCTGTCTAACTCACCGTGCACGATAAACGTCTGCTGCGGAGGGCGAACCAGCGTATCAGCCCATTCGCGAAGCTCCGAGCGGTCGGCGTGCGCCGACAGGCCCGACACCTGCGCTACCTGGCACCGCATGGCGAAATCCTTACCGAACATCCGAATGGTTTCTTCCCGGTCCAGGATAGAGCGGCCGCGCGTTCCCTTGGCCTGGTAGCCTACAAACAACACGGTATCCTGCTCGTTCGACAGGCGCTGCGCCAGGTGGTGCACAATGCGCCCCCCCGTGCACATACCACTTGATGAAATGATGATTGCGTTTTTCTGCAGGTCGTTAATGCTCTTGGAAGCCTCTACGCTACGGTAGTAGTTAAAAAATTCGTAGTCGAACAAAGACTCGGTGTACTGTAGGTCCTGGTCGCGCAGCTTGTGGTACGAAAACCTACGCTTGTACAGCTGCGTCACGTTGATGGCCATCGGGCTGTCCAGGTACACCGGTACCTTCGGAATTTCGCCACTTTCCATCTGCGTCTTCAGGTAGTACATCACCGTTTGGGTGCGTCCCACCGCGAACGACGGAATCAGCACGCATCCGCCGCGCTTCAGGCCCGCGTTTACCGCCGCGGCAAACTCACCCGCCGGGTCGCGGGCGTCGTTTTCCCGGTCGCCGTAGGTCGACTCAATGAGCAGCACATCGGTGTAGAGCATCGCGGTGGGGGAGCGGAGCACCGGCTGGTCGTAGCGGCCCACGTCGCCCGAAAATACTATAGTCTTACGCTGTTGGTTGCGGCGCACGTTCATCTCTACCCAGGCAGAGCCCAGAATGTGACCCGCGTCGTGAAACTTGATACTTACCCCGGCCCGTAGCGGGATATCTTCGTCGTACTCGAACTCAGTGAGTAGCGAGAAGGTCGCTTCCGCGTCTTCGGTGGTGTAGAGCGGTTGCGCGGGCTTGTGCTTCGAGTAACCCTTGCGGTTGGCGTACCGGGCCTCCTCTTCCTGAATCTTGGCCGAGTCGAGCAGCATGATGCGCACCAGGTCGGCGGTGGCGGCCGTGCAGTAGATGGGTTTGCTAAAGCCCTGTTGCACCAGTCGGGGGAGGTACCCCACGTGGTCAATGTGCGCGTGGGTGAGGATAAGCGCGTCGAGCTTCGCTGGCGCGATGGTGAAGTTATCCCAGTTACGTTGCCGTAGTTTTTTAGGCCCCTGAAACAGGCCGCAGTCTACCAGCACCTGGAAATTGTCGAAGTCGAGTAGGTACTTGGAGCCGGTTACCGTTTGGGCGGCTCCTAAAAATTGAATGGTTACGTTCATCACAAAAGGGTTAAAAGAATTATCGCGATGAATATACGGTTTTTTGCCAGATACAAAGCTTACCAGTCGTTTTCGCCGGGCGGGCTGGTGCTCAGCGAACCGTACGACTGCATAAACTCGCGAAACGACTCAAACCGCACGTACAGCGTCTGGCGAATGCGTTGCCGCTCTTTGTCCGAGAAGGTAGATTGCGCTTGCTCCCAGGCGACGGGCGCCCGGCGGCTGGGCACGTAACGGCTGTAGCGGTTGCGCCGGTACTCCTGGAAGAACGCGCTGTCGGCCGTGTAGCGGTACTTTCCTTCCTTAAGGTCGATGGTGGTGCGGTAGGTAACCTGGCCGGTAGGGTGCTTCACCGCATTGCGGTTGTAAAGCAGGAAGTCTGCCGAGAAGGTAAACTGGGTAGAGTCGGCGTTGGCTTGCCACTGCCCCCGCTGCTTCTTGGGTTTTTCGTCATCCAAGGCGGTTAGGTACTCCAGCGTACCACGGCGCAGCTGCGCGACCGACTGCTCGGCGGTAACCACCTCCTGGTAAAGCGGAGTGGTAAGCGATTGGGAACCGGTTAGGAAACCTACCAGCGCAAACAAAAGCAGCGTACGAACCATAGCCATTGATTTATACCAAGGGCCCGCCCCGAACAAATCGACGTGGGTTAGCAATTGCTAAAAATGATCGGGGGGAGCAATAAAGAGGAAAGGTAGCAAAGAATTGCTGAAGCGAAAAACGAACGGGGCCGGAGCAGTCTTTTTGGATGGGCTCACGCCTTTCGTCGACCCTAGCGGCTCGCGCCAGGCGCGTTAGCTACTGGTATTGTCCTTCAGGTAGTCAGGATAGTTCTTGATCAGCTTCTTCACCTTGGGCTTGGCAACCGACATGATGTACGGGTTGTTCGGATTGTTCTCGTAGTAGTTCTGATGGTAGCCTTCCGCATCGTAGAATTTTTCAAAGGCTTCAACCTGCGTTACTATCGGCTTGTCGTACTTACCAGACGATGACAGTTCTTGTACATGGGCCTCTACTGCTGCCTTTTGCTGCGGATTATGGTAGTATACCGCCGAGCGGTACTGCTTGCCTACGTCGGGCCCCTGCCGGTTGAGTTGCGTAGGGTCGTGGGTGCCGAAGAAGATTTTTACGAGGTCTTCGTAGGTAATCTCGTCCGGGTTAAAGTACACCTGAATGCCTTCGGCGTGGCTGGTTCGACCTGCGCTTACCTGCTCGTAGGTAGGGTCTTTCTGCTGACCCCCGGTGTAGCCCGACACTACGCTACGTACGCCCCGCACCCGCTCAAACACCGCTTCGGTGCACCAAAAGCACCCTCCGGCAAAGGTAGCCGTGTCGAGTTGTTGCTTGTCAGCATCGGTAAGGGCCGCGGGTTCTACGGTTAAAGAGGCTTGCGCCACCGAAGTTTTGTTGGGAGATTGGCAAGAGAACAGAAGAATAAATGATAAAAATGAGAGCAAGTAATTCATAAGAAGTAATGCGTTTGTGTACTGCTTCCAACACGGCAACTAAACGAAAAGTTTGTCACGTCAAGGGCCAATTTTCTGAGGCGGTGGGGGGCATATGCTACGGTTGATTTCCTGGCGAAAGCCGTCGACGCGGGTTAATCGCTGGTGTTTGTCCGGCGGCAATCATGGCCGACCATCGCGGTTGGTCATGTGAGGTTTGCGAAAAGTGATAAATATTTGTACCGAAAAATGGCTACCTGCCGAGAAGAATTTCCTCCCTTGAGGACATTTACCAAACGACAAATCGTCAGCCATTCCGAGAGGATATAAATTAATGGTGGTGCTTCAGAAAGTATGATGACCTAATTGATTGACAGCCAGAGACATTAGAGGTAACTTTGTATGTTATGACGATACAAATTACCCTTTACTGCCCTGGCTGTCAGAGTGCCAATGTTGTTA
>JBASAY010000091.1:0-5823 GCA_049650865.1 Tunicatimonas sp. | reverse complement strand
TGCGCGAAGACATTCACTGCTTTGCCCGCATCCTGAACCTGATCAGCCACTACGAACTGGGCAATACCGACGTGATCGACTATTACATTAAGTCGACCTATCGGTTTCTGCTGCTAAAAGATGACTTAGGCGACTACCAACGGTTTATCCTTGGCTTTTTGAAAAACCTGCACCGCAACCCCACCGAAGCCGAGCTAATCGATCGCTTCCGAGAACTACGCACCCAGTTGCTCACGCTCATCGACCGCCCCTACGAGAACCGGGCGTTTGCCTACTTCGACATTATCTCGTGGTTGGAGAGCAAAATCCGGGGCTGCACGGTAGAGGAAGTGATTCGGGAGAAGGTGCGGCTAAGTGAGTGATGAAGGTTACCGCAGTTGAGTGAGTTTACAAAGGATAGGAAATTACCTTCCACTACGTATCGCGTTTTTTCCAGTAGCGCATCAATCCGGCTACGCTCATCCACGAGGGGTTAGCCGCTTCGTACTGCTTAATTTGTTCCTCAGAAGCGCCCTGCGCCCGCAATTGGTTGGCCACGTATTCGGTAAACTGCGGCACGGTTTCCTCGGCCGACTGCCCCTCTGCTAGTTTTGCCCGTACCCAGTCGGCCCAATCGATGAGTTGCTGGCCTAGCCGGTCCCAGTGGTCCTTCGGATGGCCCACCCGGCCGAAGTGCGTCAGGTAGAGGGCTTCGGGCCGAAGTCCCCGCAGCAGTTCAATAGACGCTTGCCAGTCTTCCACGTTGATGTCGGGCGGCGGGCAGGGGGGCTCTACGAGCCCACCACTGATGCGCACCCCGCCTACGTCGCCGGTAAACAAAGCATCACCCGTGTGGTAAGCGATATGGTGAGTGGCGTGGCCGGGGGTGTGGTAGGCGGTGAGGGTGGTGTCGCCGAAAGTAAGTACTTCTTCGTGGGCCACTTCGTGCAATTGATTCGGGGCGATCGGTCGCATCTTACCCCACAGGCGGTCCATCTCGTTACCGTAGATGCGCTGGGCCGAGTTCCACAGCTTCTCCGGCTGCGCCAGGTGCGGTGCCCCCACCGGGTGTACGTAGACGGTAGCACCTTGCTCAGCGAAGGCCCAAGCCGCCCCCGCGTGGTCGAAGTGGATGTGGGTGAGCAGCACGTGCCGGATGTCGCCTGGATCAACGCCTACGCGCTTAATTTCCTGCTGCAAGTGGTCGTAGGTGGAGTAGGGTCCGCTTTCGATCAGGATGGGTCCGGCCGAGGTTTCTATCAAGTAAGCCGCGATGGCTTGGGGAACGTTGAGGAAGTTGAGGTCGAGGGTGTGAATCATGAGGGAATTGAATGAAGGATCGAACTGGTGCGCATCGTAGCGTTTCTAATGGGCGTTTGCAACCTGTTATTTGCCTAACTGGCGGTACGTGGGTACCTGCCGTTCCACGGTGGCCGTAGCGCATACGTAAGAATCAGGTGCGATGCCAGAAAATAACGAAGCCACTGCGGTCCAAGAACTAACTTGTCCAAAAAAGGTACACGGGCTAACGGATTGCAATAGCGCTCAGCACTGCTTAAAAATAGCAAGGAATTGGCGAAAAGTGCGCATCAAGAGGTTTTTTCGATTTTATCAGTAAGAAAGAATCGAAACATCGGACGTTTCGATCAAAACATCAGGACGTTTTTGATCGAAAGACCAGCGTTTTCTGGCCCTACAGACACAAAAAAACTCCGACAGGGCCGGAGCAGAGGGGATAGATTTCTTTTGCGCAAAATAACCCAAAGGGTAGCAACAAATCAGTATAATTGATTGGTTTTCCTACTTGGGTGAATAAATACAGTAACCAAAGTTAATATAGTGAGCACCCGCCGCTCCGCGGCGGGTGCTCACTAACTAACCGGTTTCTACAGTCCCGCCACTGCTTCCTGCTGCGCGCTCACCTTCTTCTCGTTGTCGTCCGGCACCCGATCAATGAGCAGGGCGTTGGGATCAATGGCCGCCTTGGTGGGTTGATGATTAACTACCACCGAGAAGGTATTCTCTCGCTGGGTGATCTTACGCCGGTCTACGTAAATGAGTGAGTCTTTGCCCGCCTGGTCTTCGGTGTATACACCAATGTCGATCCAGTCGTTGACTGGTACTTCGCTCTCGGCACCCAGTGAGTCAGCGTAGAACTTTTCTGACACGGTGGTGAAGTCCACCTGGTAGCGGTCATTGTCCAGAGGTTTATAAGTGGCATCTTCGGTGCGGTTACTGTAAAGGGTAATATTCTCAAAAAGGTCAGTGACAAATCCTTGTAACGAGTCGGGCGTTACGGCGCGGAAGTGAGCCAGTAGGTCGCGCGAGGTGGTATAAGGCGGTTCTTGGTAGGCTACCTCTTGCGCGTAGTCGCGCAGGGCCTGATTTACTTTTTCCTCGCCAATGTAGTCTTGCAGCGCGTACATCACCGTGCCGCCCTTCTGGTAGTGGATGTATCCCATGCCTTCTACCAGCCAGAGGGGTACCTCCTTCAGTTCCTCGGCTCCGCGCGAGCGCAGGTAACGGTCTACCTCGTAACGCCGGTGTTCGTTCGCACTTTTTTCGCTTTTCTGCTGCTTCATCACCATCAGCGAGGCGTACTCAGCCATCGTCTCGGATAGCATGGTAGCTCCCTGCACGTCGGCCCCGATTACCTGGTGGGCCCACCACTGGTGCGCCATTTCGTGGGCCACGGTAGCCAGCACCACGTCTTTGCTGTCATCGTCTTCTAAGTTCTCAATAAACCCAAAGCTCTCCGCGTAGGGCATGGTACCCGGAAACGCCTGTGCGAAGGTTTGGTAACGCGGAAATTCGATAATGCGGGCGTAAGCGTGAGGATACGGACTAAACTGTTTGCCGTAGTAAGCCAGCGAAGCTTTCACCGCTTCGGCCATGCGCTCCACGTTATAGTCGTGCGTCGGGTGGTAGTAGATTTCTACGTCTACGTCGTTCCACTGGTCGCGCAGCACTTCGTAGCGGGCCGAGATAAAGGCGCTGTAGTGAAGCACCGACTTATCTAACTGATAGTGAAAGTAGCGTTTGCCGTCGGCTTCCCACTCCTTTACCAATGAACCCGGAGCCACAGCCACCTGATCGGGCGCGGTGCTGATGGTGGTTTCCATTCTGATCCAGTCAGCATCATTGGCGATGTAGTTGTTGCGGTAGGATGTGGTGTCATCGATAGACGCCATGCGGTCGCGCGGGGGCAGGTCGTGGTCCTGGCGATCGTCGCGGTCGCTGAGTTCAGCGTCTTTGTTGTAACCCAGCGTCGGCATAAAGTAGTGGGTGTTAAAGAAAGTGCCATTCTGGGTGATCTGCTCCAGGCTTACTTCGTTTTCAAATCCCCGCGACTCGTAGGCGCTGCGTACCACCATCGTGAGCGAGTCGCCGGGAGCCAGGGCGGGCGACAGGCGATAGATGCGGTAGCCCAAGCGGTCGTCGTCCATCGCCAGTGTGGCAGTGGGCAACTCTACTTCACGGAGCCTTATTCCATCGTTCGTATAGTTTAAGTGCAGCGAGTCGATGGGCTGGCCCGTCAGATTTTTCAGTGTAACGGTGGCCTGAGCGTACACATTACGCTGATAGGGTTCCAGATCAATCTCATACGAAACGGCCTTAATGCGAGGCTGGGCAGTTCCCTGGTAGCGCTTGTACTGCTTCTCGTAGTCGGCTTGTATCTCCTTAATCGTTTCCGGATTTACGTAGTCGTTCAGGATGTTGGTGTTGTAGAAGATGAAGCCACCCACCAGCACCCACAGGGCAGCAATGGCCAGGGTAGCGTTGCGCACCGCCGGGTTAAACCGCTGGCGGGCAATTCGCAGGCGCGCTTTAAGACTGGTTTCTTTGCCCCGCACCCAAAACAACAGAGACAGCACCACCAAAAAGCCACAAAACAACAACCAGTAAGATTTAAACCAGAACACTCCGGCAGCAAACGGACCGTAGCCGTTCATATCCGAGTAGGTATAATTCGGCGATTGAGTGAAGATGAGCAGGTTATGGCGTATATCGAGCACATTGCGTAGCACCGGCCCATTAACGATGATGAAACCAATAACTAGGGCGTAGCCGATAAACTTGTTTTTAACCAGCGATTGAATCAGCACCGATAGAATAATAATCATTAAAAGATAGGGCAGATTAATTGCAAAGAACTCAGTGAAGTACAGAGACAAATCAATGTCACGGTAGCCCAACACCAATTGGGTAACCAAACCCGCCGCAATTCCCAGTAGTTGGATCGCTATGACTAAGCCGGTTAATGTAACCACTTTGGATAGATACAACACCCAACTAGGGTAGGCGTAAGCATCGAAAAACCCATCCATCTTGGCATCTCGCTCTTTCCAAACCATCACCCCCGAAAAGTAAACAATGATAATCATCAAAAATAGACCGAGCGAACCCTCCAGGTTCTCAGTCACCTCGTAGGTAACCGGATAGTTGATGGTATTACCCGAACCCTCGGCCACGTACCACAAATTAGCGATCGCATTGGCTAGGGCAATAAACATAATGATAATAAACGAAGAGCTCTTTAACGTACCCCACAGCTCCATTTTTACCTGATTAGCAAACTGCTGCCAGTGTGCCGAGCGATCCGTACGCACCCGAGCGGGGGGTAGTGGTGCCAGTTTAGGAATGATCGGATTATCGAATGCTTCTTTCTTTTGAGATTTGCTCCGACGGGCCCGGTCAGCGAAGCTAAAGCTAACGTAGGCCAGCGCTAGAAAAAGCACACCTACTCCTATCCACAGCAGTCGGTTGAGCAGCAGCGTGCCCGTCGGAAAGATCGCCAGGGTATTCTTTTCGGCCACCGTCCAGTATCGGGTGAGCACGTCAAAAGCACTAATACCCAGCGGGTCAAGCAGGGTAGCTACCGTTTCATTGTCTAGGTCGCTCAAGAAACTGGTGGCGGTTAGGTAAGCGACAAATACCACTACTGCTCCAATAAAGGAAGCGGTTGTATTCTTAAATCGTACCGCCAACAAAAAGACCAATGCTCCTAAGAACAGCGTATTAGGAACCACAAAGGTAAGGAAGCTAGCCAGGTAGGCGCTCGGTAGAAACGGACCAACTTTGTCGGTATTCACTCCTGGCCAGATGCTGCCCAGCATAATGCCCACGAATATTCCCAAGAAGGGAAGCAGCGCTACCAGGTAGGCTCCGAAAAACCTGCCGAAGAGGTAGGCGGCCTTGCGCACCGGAGTCGAGAACAAAATCTGGTGGTAGTTATGTTTGTAATCGCGCAGGGCGGCAAAATCCATGAAGGCAGTGATGATAAGAATGCCGAAGGTACCCAGTACCACCGTATACTGGGCGATAACGAAGGGGGAATTCTTGTTTACATTACCCGTAGAACCGCCGATTGTGAAGCCGTCGGCGTAGGTTGCCATAAACGTTAGAAGGGCCAGCAGCGCAAAAAAGATGTAGACCATCGGCTGCTTGAGATGGTTGCGAACTTCCAGGGTGAAGAATTCTTTAAACATGGTATAGAAGATTTAGGAAGGTGAAAAGGGGAAGACTTAGACGTGAGCGGCGCTCACCCCCATGATCTTGGTAAAGTAAACGTCCTCTAGGTCCGCTTCTACCGGGCTAAAGTCGGACAGTGTCTCTTCGCTGTAGACGTGAATGCGGGGCTTTCCGGTAACCAGCATATTTGAGATAACCTGGTACTGCGCTTGATAATGCTCCATCTCGGCCTTCTCAATATTCTTTTCGTAGATCAGCCCGTCCAGCGAGTCTACCGCCAACTGGGGCGAACCGGAGAACAGCACCTCACCCTCGTGGATGATGGCCATGTCGGAGCAGAGCTCCTTCACGTCGTCCACGATGTGGGTGGAG
>JBASAY010000090.1:0-3009 GCA_049650865.1 Tunicatimonas sp. | reverse complement strand
AACAACATTGGCACTCTGACAGCCAGGGCAGTAAAGGGTAATTTGTATCGTCATAACATACAAAGTTACCTCTAATGTCTCTGGCTGTCAATCAATTAGGTCATCATACTTTCTGAAGCACCACCCTTTTTTGGGTCAACGTGGCTCTCTTTTGCCCCGAAGGGGGGGGGTGACTAGGGCCTTGCGAGGGCCTTTTTGGAGGCAATACCGCGTTTCATAGCCTACGTTGGTTCGGTATAGCGGTCGGCTACGGCACCGTGGTGTAAGAAAATGTTCTTTTTAGCGTTTTCTTTCCTGCCCGATCTTGCCCACTTTGCGCGAAAGAGGCGCATCCGACGGTTGGGTTGGTTAACTTGTCGCCTCATTGCTTAAACCACTTCATTATGTCGCTGCGCGTGCACGCGCTTACCAAAACCTACGGCAGCCAGACCGCCGTTAGTAACGTTTCGTTCGAGGCGCGGCCCGGCCAGATTGTGGGCTTCCTGGGCCCTAACGGGGCGGGCAAGTCTACCACCATGAAAGTGGCTACTGGCTACCTGCCGCCCACCCGCGGGGCGGTGGAGGTGTGCGGAAACGACGTGGTGACCGAGCCGATGGCGGTGCGCCGCTGCCTGGGCTACCTGCCTGAGCACAATCCGCTTTACCTCGACATGTACGTGCACGAGTACCTGCGCTTTATCGGGCGCATGTACGGACTGCGTAGCACGGCGCTTCGGGAGCAGGTGCAGCGCGTGGTAGCGTTGTGCGGACTCACCCGCGAGCAAAACAAACAGATCGGCTCACTCTCGAAGGGCTACCGCCAGCGCGTCGGACTAGCCCAGGCCCTGGTGCACGACCCCGCCGTACTGATCCTCGATGAGCCGACCACCGGACTAGACCCCAATCAGCTTACCGAAATCCGCAATCTGATCAAGAGCATTAGCGCTGAGAAGACGGTGGTATTCTCTACCCACATCATGCAAGAGGTGCAGGCGCTCTGCGACCGGGTGGTGATTATCAACCGGGGCGAGGTGGTGGTTGACAAAGCCCTGGCCGACTTGCAACGAGGCACTTCGCCCGGTACGCTTGCGGCGACAACCGTAGAAGTTACTTTTACCCAACCCGTCGACCTTGATTTGCTTAGTCTGGTATCAGGCGTGCAAGAGGTACGGGCAATGGGCGAAGGTGTGTATCAGATAAGCAGTGAGCAGACCGAAGACGTGCGTCCCGCGGTGTTCCGCTTCGCCTGCCAGCACAACCACGTGATGATCGGTATAAAGCAACTAGATACATCAGAAAATCAATCTCTGGGATCATTGGAAGAGATATTTAGAAACTTAACGGCAACAAATAATGAGAGATTGCCTGAAACTTAGCGTCATTTCCAACATGAAAAACGGGGATAGTCAATCAATGCAATACTTTTAGTACGTCTTCGTAGGAAGGGGATCCCGGATACCTTCTTCCGCGCTGCTACAGAAGATTCCGGGATGACGTTAAGCTGTTATGTTACAAATCTTCAACAAAGAAATTAATAGTTACCTCAACTCGCTGATCGCCTACGTGGTGGTGGCGGTGTTCTTAACCGGCATGGGGTTGCTGATGTGGTTGTTTCCCGACACCAGCGTGCTCGACTACGGCTTCGCCGAGATGACCACGCTTTTCTCGCTGGGTCCGTACGTATTCCTGTTTCTGGTGCCCGCCATTACCATGCGCAGCTTCGCCGAGGAGAAAAAGGCGGGCACGATGGAGCTGCTGCTCACCCAACCGGTCACCGACTGGCAGCTCATTGGCGGCAAATTTCTGGCGGCCTGGGCCGTAGTACTCTTCGCCTTGCTGCCCACCCTGATCTACTACGCATCGGTGTACCAACTGGGCAGTCCGGTGGGCAACCTCGACTCGGCCGGCATCTTTGGGTCGTACGTTGGGCTGCTGCTGTTGGGCGGGGTGTTCACCGCCATTGGGGTTTTTGCTTCGTCGCTCACCGAAAACCAAGTCATTGCTTTTATTCTGGCGGTGTTCTTGTGCTTTATTTTGTTTACCGGCTTTAGCTCGCTGGCGGCGCTGGGCGGAGACAGTCGCCTTGCTTATTACCTGGCGCAGTGGGGCATCTTGTACCACTACGAAGCCATGAGCCGTGGCCTGATCGACTCGCGTAATCTGGTCTACTTCGTAACGGTGATCGGGCTGATGCTATTGCTCACGCAAGTGGTGCTAAACAGCAGGAAGTGGTAGTGAGGGATTGAGTAGGTGATTTGGACAGAAGCCAGATGACATAAACTTAGATACGGTAGCCGTGTCTGCGAGGCAGACGGTAGGCTACTAAGAAGCAAAAAGCAGGCAGGCTGGTTCGAGCGGCATAGCGAGGCGATGCATCCTTGCCGAAGCAGGCTCGAGCTACCCAAAGAACATGCTAAGTTGTGAGGAGAAGCACTGGCGTGGGCGTGATGGGTCTGGGGAATGTTGAGTGAGCGGCTTATCAAGTAGGAGGCAGAGAACAGAATTGCGGTATTGCCGTATGAATAAAAAACCGAATGTGCCTAAACGATGGAATTGAAAGAGTAGGTCACTATGTGTCTGACGTAAGCTGGTTTGTATTCTGCACTTTGTTATTTATAAGTTGTGAATTATTAAAATCGAGTGTTATGGAAAGATTAAAAGGAGTTATTAGTAAAGCGACCCTCATGTGAAGAATGGTTCCAAGCTTTAGAATAGATTCTGTAGTGATCCAAATGGATATTTCTTTAGGATAGAGGGTCGGGGGGTTCGAGTCCCCCACTTCACACCTCAGAATACCACAATAAGTAAACAGTAAGTAGTGAGTACAAAAGAGAAAATCAGTCAGCCGCCTGATACTTTGAATGAGAAGAATCAACTATCCCTTGGTTGTAGGATGAGCGAAGCACGCGGTGCCCGGCCGGTTCTACGACCCGATCCAACTTTCATGAGTCGTAGGACGCTGCGCTACCCTACGACTAGGACAGAGACTAGGATAGAGAATATTGATATGAAAGAGGGGGAGAACTCATG
>JBASAY010000089.1:0-18718 GCA_049650865.1 Tunicatimonas sp. | reverse complement strand
ATTTGTTCAAGCACAAGCACTTATACCTATCCCGCTGTATGTATCTAATCTTCGACACCGAAACGACCGGGCTTCCCCGCGATTACAATGCCCCGGTCACCGATCTGAACAACTGGCCCCGGGTGGTGCAGCTCTCCTGGCAGTTGCACGCTGCCAACGGTAAGCTCCTCAGTCAGCAAGATTACATTATCCAGCCCGAAGGATTTACTATTCCCTTTAACGCCGAAAAAGTACACGGCATCTCTACCCAGCGCGCCCAGGAAGAAGGGCTGCCCCTGCCCGAGGTACTGGCTAAGTTTAACGATGACCTCGGCCGTACCGACGTGGTGGTGGGACACAACGTCGACTTCGACATTAACATCACCGCCGCTGAATTCATCCGGGCGGGGCGGTCGCAGTCTGCCGAGGATAATCCGCTGCTGCAGCTACCTAAAATTGATACCAAGGATGCTTCGACCGAATTTTGTAAAATTCCCGGTGGTCGCAAGTACAAGTGGCCTACGCTGTCCGAACTGCACGAAAAGCTCTTCGGAGTGCGCTTCGACGGCGCGCACAACTCGGCCTACGACGTAGACGCTACCGCCCGCTGCTTCTTTGGGCTGATCGAGCACCGCGTGATCCCTCCGTTTACTCCCGAAGTGGCCGTTGGGGACATCCGCTACGAACGCCCTAACCTGGAGGATGCTACCGCTATCGCTGGTCCGTCGGCGATTGAGCAGGCCACTGCGGTACCTACTGCCGCGGTGCCAACGCAGGACATCAAAACCGCTCCGTTTAGTCACCTGCACGTGCACTCGCAGTTTTCCATTCTGCAGAGCACGATCAACCTGAAAGACTTGGTAGCTACCGCTAAGGCGCAGAATATGCCTGCCGTAGCGGTGACTGACTTCGGCAGCCTGTTCGGCGCGTTTAAAGCCGTGGCCGAAGGGCGGCGACAGGGCGTAAAGGTGATCATCGGCTGCGACGTGTATATGGTGGCCGACCGCCATCAGAAGAAGTTTACCAAAGACTTCCGCGATCACCGTACCATTCAGTTGCTACTCGCCAAAAACCAAGCGGGCTACCAGAATTTAGCCAAGCTTTGCTCGCTGGGCTATATTGAAGGCTACTACGGCGGGTTCCCGCGGGTGGATAAGGAATTGATCAAGCAGTACGCGGGCGATTTGATCGCCACCACCGGTAGCCTGTCCGGCGAAATTCCCGACCTAATCCTCAACGTAGGCGAGCACCAGGCCGAGGAAGCTTTTCAGTGGTGGGTCGATACTTTTGGCGACGACTTCTACGTGGAGCTGCAACGCCACGGTCTGCCCGAAGAAACCCGCGTGAACGAAATTATGGTGGGCTTCGCCCAGAAGTACGGCGTGAAGGTAATTGCCACCAACAACGCTTACTACCTGGACAAAGAAGACGCCAGCGCCCACGACACCCTGCTGTGCGTGAAGAACGGCGACTACCAATCTACGCCCAAGGGCCGGGGGCGGGGCTTCCGCTTCGGCTTCGCCAACGATGAGTACTACTTTAAGTCGGAAGACGAAATGAAGGCGCTGTTTGCCGACCTCCCCGACGCCATCACCAATACCTTTGAGATCGTTGAGAAAACCGAGGAGCTTACCCTGGAGCGAGACATTCTGCTGCCCCGCTTCGAAATTCCTGAGGGCTTCGCCGACCAAGACGACTACCTACGCCACCTTTCGTTCGAGGGCACTAAAACGCGCTACCCTAAAATCACTCCTGAGCTGGAGGATCGCCTCAACCTGGAGCTCAAGGTCATCAAGGATATGGGCTTTCCGGGCTACTTTCTCATTGTACAGGACTTTATCAACGCCGCCCGCCGCATGGGCGTATCCGTAGGACCGGGCCGGGGCTCGGCAGCAGGTTCGGTGGTGGCCTACTGCACCGGAATCACCAACATCGACCCCATCCACTACGACCTGCTCTTCGAGCGCTTCCTCAATCCCGAGCGCATTAGCATGCCCGATATCGATATCGACTTCGACGATGAAGGACGGCAGGCGGTGATCGACTACGTGGTGCAGAAGTACGGGCAGAATCAGGTGGCGCAGATCGTCACCTTCGGCACCATGGCTCCCCGCATGGCCATTCGCGACGTAGCCCGGGTGAGCGAACTGCCCCTGGCCGATGCCAACCGACTGGCCAAGCTGGTGCCTGAGAAACCCGGCACCACCTTCGAGCAGGCGCTGGCGGAGGTGCCCGAGTTGAAGCAGATCAAGCACGGCTCCGACAAGCAGGCCGAAGTAGTTACCCTAGCCCATAAGCTGGTAGGTTCGGTACGCGGAGCGGGTATCCACGCGGCGGGCGTGATTATCGCTCCCGACGACTTGCTGGAGTACATTCCGGTGAAGACGGACAAGGACTCCGAGCTGTTCATCACCCAGTTCGATGGCTCGGTGGTGGAGTCGGCCGGGATGCTCAAGATGGACTTTCTGGGGCTCAAGACCCTGACCATTATTAAGACCGCCCTGGACAACATCAAGCGTAACCACGGCGTCGACATCGACATTGATAAGATTCCGCTTAACGACGAAACCACCTTTCGTCTCTACCAGCGGGGCGATACCGTCGGCACCTTTCAGTTTGAATCGGACGGGATGCGGCAATGGCTCCAGAAACTCAAGCCCACCGATATTGAGGACCTGATTGCCATGAACGCGCTGTACCGGCCGGGGCCCATGCAGTTTATTCCCAACTTCATTGATCGGAAGCACGGGCGGGAGAAAATAGAATACCCGCATCCATTGCTAGAAAAAATATTGAAAAACTCATACGGAATTATGGTTTTTCAAGAACAAATTATGCAAACTGCCCAGATCCTGGGAGGCTACTCCCTCGGCGGGGCTGATCTGCTGCGGCGAGCGATGGGTAAGAAGAAGATCGAGGAGATGAACAAGCAGCGCGTGGTGTTCGTGCAGGGAGCCAAAGAGAAGCACGGCATCGATAAGGCCAAGGCGGAGGAAGTGTTCTCCATCATGGAGAAGTTCGCCCAGTACGGCTTCAACCGCTCACATTCTGCCGCCTATTCGGTAGTAGCCTACCAAACCGGATACCTCAAAGCGAACTACCCGGCCGAGTACATGGCCGCCGTGCTCACCCACAACATGAGCAACTCCGACAAGGTGACGCTCTTTATGGACGAGTGCAAGCAGCAGCGCATCCGGGTGCTGGGTCCCGATGCGAACGAGAGTAGCTTCTTCTTCGGAGTGAACCCCGAGGGGCAAATCCGCTTCGGACTGGGTGCTATTAAAGGAGCGGGCGAGAGCGCTATTGCTTCCATCATTGAAGAACGGGAGAGCGGCGGCGCCTACCTGAACATTTTCGACTTCGTGAAGCGCGCTAACCTGCGGGCAGTCAATAAAAAAACGCTGGAGAGCATGGCGATGGCCGGAGCCTTCGACTGCTTCAGCGACCTGCACCGGCGGCAGTACCTGTACACGCCGCCCGGCGAGATGAACCTGCTCGAGAAAGCCGCTCGCTACGCCGCTACGCTGCAGCACGAAGAACAAGCCGCCCAGGTGTCGCTCTTCGGTGGGCCGCAGGGCTTGGAAATTCCGCTACCAAAGGCCGAAGAGTGCGAGCCCTACAGCGAAATTGAAAAACTCAGGATTGAGAAAGAGGTAACCGGCTTTTACATCTCTGGGCACCCGCTGGATCAGTACAAGCTGGAAATCGATAACTTCTGCACCTGCACGGTCGATAAGGTAAACAACTACCGCAACCAGGAGATTGCCGTGGCGGGCATCGTTACCAAGAGCATTGAGCGGCAGATGCGTAACGGAAAACCGTTCGGCCTCATTACCATTGAGGACTTCCAGACCTCGCTCGATATGGCCCTGTTCGGCGAAGACTACCTGAGCAACCGACACCGGCTATCCGTCGGTGAGTTTGTGTACGTAAAGGGGCGGGTAGAAGAGCGGTACAACCGCCCCGACGTATGGGAGCTCCAGCCCAGCCAGGTGCAGCTGCTTAGCGAACTGCGCGAGAAGATGACGCGCGGCATTCGGATCACCATTCCGGTAGCGCGTCTGGATGCTGCCCTGATGCACCGACTGGAAGAGCTGACCCACGCCTTCCCGGGCAGCTGCTCCCTGAAGGTGTGCCTGCAAGACGAACGAGAGAACATCGCCGTAGAGCTACTCTCGCGCCGCTACAAGATCAACCCCGACAACCAGCTGTTCGAGCAACTCGCTGAGCTTAAGGATGTTACCTACGACCTTGCCAAGGGGTAGTTCAGAAGTACTCGGTTGATTTGTTTTCTTTCCTGCTTCCCGGCGATTTCCCAATCTGGGATTAACGTCCTGTTACTGCCCATTGATTAACGGCCGATGATGCCAAAATAGGCGTAATCCGTCCGTTTCTTACCTAGCTAGGCTTTTTCCCTTCTCCGCTATTTTTTCCCAATAGACTACGTCTACTTTTAGTTCGCTGCCCTACCAGTGAGAAGTAGACTCCTAATTGCTTGGTATCAGCGCTAATAGTTATACATCGCTACCAAATAATGCAAGCTAACCCGAGAACTACCAGTAGTAGGTACGTTTTTTCCGGTAGTAAATGAATGGATTTACGCTTCACCACTGCAGGACGAACGAGTAATAACATGACACACAAGCATACAAACATGCCGCAAAGAACCAATATCACGGTTAAAAGTATTGTAATAGGATGTTTCTTACTGCTACTTAGCAGTGTTTCAGTAGTAGCTCAGACCGGTCCGGGTGGGGTAGGCAACCAAGGGGGTACCGGGGGGCAACCTAAAAACGTATTTTGGTTAGACGCCAGTGCACTTACGTTAACCAACGGGGCTTCGGTAACCTCCTGGCCCGACCAAAGCGGTAATGGATTTGTTTTTAGTCAATTAGGGACGAAAGCTACTCCCATTTTCCGAAACAATGGCCTTAGCGGCAGCGCACCAGTAGTCCGCTTTGACGGAACTGAACGCTACTTACGTTTGGCTGACAACAACCAGCTTGATGCCGACCTCTCTGAACTATCTATTATTATTGTCGCTCGTCACGCGGTGCTAGATGGGCAACCGCGCGGATTATTGTCCAAACGAGTAAGCGGCGGCTCTCAGGAGAGCTACTCAGTATTTACTCATAATAGTCGACGATTGTTTTTTGATACCAGAAATACAAATGGCAACCGCCTAGACTTATCTACTCAACTTACGGCTAATACTGACTATATCCATACCCTTACATTTAACGGTAGTCAGCAACAAGGCTATTTGCTGGGAGTTAGCGACGGGTCAAGAAACGTAAGTGGTAGCGGACCGGTCAACAATGGTAGTGCTGACCTCATCCTTGGATCTCTTAATGAAAACTATAGTAGACATTATAATGGTGACATCGCTGAAATCATTATGTACGACAAAGCGCTCAGTGCAGCGCGACGGCTTATCGTTGAGAACTACCTAAGTGCTAAGTATGGAATTACCCTTACCCTGGCGGCCAATGACGTGTACAACGAAGCCAACGGGTTTATTCATCAGGTAGGGGGCATTGGCCAGCATACTGGTACTATACACAGTGAAGGTGGCTCCGGTGGCTTGGTTTTAAGTGTGAGCAATCCGGCTACCTTTATTGACGGTGAGTTTGTTATGGCGGGGCACGATAACACCCCCAATGCCACTACCTTCTCCAACATTAGCGGAAGTGTGCAGGAACGGTGGAACCGCAGTTGGCTCGTCGATGTGACCGGCGGGGTTGACGCTACGCTTAGCTTTGACTTGCAGAGTGAAGGCATTAATGGAGTTTACCCGGGCGATGCTAGCAACTACGTGCTACTGTACCGAAGTGGCAACAGCGGCAACTTCACCCCGGTGTCAGGGGCCACCGCTACTATCAACGGTAGCCAAGTATCTTTTCGTATTACCAACCTAACCACCGACGGTTACTACACACTGGGTTCTACAAACTCAACTGCGAGCCCGGTAATTGGAACCGGGGCGAAAACGTGGTACAGCTATCAAAACGGTAACTGGGATGATTTTAATACCTGGACGCTGGACGGGGCCGCAATTCCTAGCTTTGAAAATCCGGGCAACCAAATACCCGCCTCAGAAGACAATGTGGTAATCACCGCTGGTAACGAAGTGAGCGTAACCACCGACGGTAAAATCGTCAATAGCATCGAGGTTACGGGTGGTCTGAACGTGACCAACTCCATCAACCACAACTTTAATACGATTACCGGCAACGGCCAAGTGCTAATGCAAGGTAGCCCAGCGGGAACCGACAACTTTCCGGGAGGCAACGCCAATGACTTCGCCGATGCCGTCAACGGGGGCACAGTGGTTCTATATGGCAGTGGTCTTATCCTTAATCAGCCGCATACCTTTAACAATTTGCAAGTGTCGCTCACCGGAAGTGCTAACGAAGTTATACTGCTGAGCAACTATATCCTTAACGGCGACCTTACGGTAGAGAGAGGCACTTTTAAGATTAACAATGGTAGCCAAACTACCAACCTTACAGCTACCGTGCGGGGCGATGTCACCATCGATAATGCCGGACTCATCCGAGTAAACAATAGCAACGCTCGTCACCAGTTCAATCTTTACGGCAATCTGACCAACAACGGAGATATTGCGTTCACCAACCGCACCGTACCCAATTACGGTTCAGAATCGCCCAATGGCATTGTGGACGTAAATTTTCTTAGTAGCACTAAAAATCAAAGCGTCATGTGCGAGGGTCCCTCCCGCTTCTACCGCATCAAAGTAGACAAGGGCGTTAGTGATACCTACGCGCTTTTGCTGGAGGCCGACGATCCCGCTAACTTTAAACTCTTGGGGTACGCTCACGAGCAACACCCCCAGTCGGCTCAACTGAGTGATAACCGAAATGCCTTAGGACTTGTGCGCGGAACCGTGCGGATAGGTCAAAACATCAATATTCCGGTTCTAAGCGACCGAGATAACTACAACGTTTCTGCGGCTGCCCAACTGTGGGTAGACGGAGGAAGCGTAGCTAAGACCGCCGGTACGGCAATAGTGCTCTACGGAAAAGCCCGTGTGAGTGCAGGAACTTTCAGTGCACTGGTAAATAGCGGCTTCACCCTGCGCGGTAACGGAACGGTTACCGTAGACGGCGGTGAGCTAAATGCCAACCAGATTAGAACCTCGGTGGTGGGCGCCAGCAGTTTGGGAGGATACATACAGAATGGGGGCGTGGCTAACGTATTAGGTGATCCGATCAACGGTGACTACTACGTATTCAATCTAACCTATCCGGGCAACGTATTTACTATGTCCGGCGGTGAGCTTAATATCAAACGAGCGAACGGAAAAGGGGGAATATTTATTAATTCTGCCCCCGAAAACATCAATGTAACCGAGGGTATCGTAAACCTGGAACTAGGCAGCGACCGGGATATGGTTGTTACCTCACGCGCTCCCTTCTACAACGTGAACGTGCGCAATCCCAACGGCTATAACCGAGCAGTAATTCTCGATAGAGGAGACGATGTGGCCTCAACGAATGAAGACTTAGCCGCCCAGCCACTGGTTGTGCTGAACAACCTTACCCTAGAAGACAATGCTCGCCTCAGTACGAACAACCAAAATGTGACCATCGGCCGAAACTTCACTATTAGCGATGGAGCGCTTTATAATTTCGGCACCAACACCACCATTTTCAACTCTAATAAGAACGCTACGCTATTCATCGGTGACATCACCGGGGTAACCAACGGAAACTACTCCGATCCCGAAGGACAGAATACATACGCCCGATGGGAACAACCCTTCCACGACTTTACGGTAGACAAACCGGGTGCTACCCTAACCCTGGCCACTGGTGCTACCTATACTACCGGCAGCTCGGTATTTCACGATGGTAGCGGCCGCAAAAACATCAACGGTTGGCGTAATAACTTGGTTAAAGTAGCTAACAAATTCGTGTTAGAGAAAGGCACTATCGACCTGGACCTTTTTAGCGTTCGCTTGTACGGAGACGTAACCAACCGAGGCGTATTCGGCGTAGACTTTGATCCGCTGAATGCCCAGGTGAAGCTGAGAAAAGAAAGTGCGCCCACCAACCGAACAATGACCACCGCAAATGGAGCTGAGTTTGGCAACCTGCGTTTCAACAGCGATGAGGCTACCATCGCGATTACCAGTGACCTATACATTAAGCGCTTTGAGTACATGCACGGACGCTTTAACATCGGAACCCACAACCTGCGCATCGACCGGCTGGACGTCGATTTAGAAAACGAAGCGCGGTTTGATTACAACGGTGACGGAGATGCTAATGACGCTGGTGATAGAAGAAAATTTAGCCCGGCTGATATGTTTATTACGGCGGGTAATGCCTCCGATGGCGGAGTTTCTATGCTTATCAATGGCAACGGCCCTTACCGCTTCCCCTTTGGGATTGGCACCGGAGCCACTGAACTGCTGGCTAACGGTGCCAAGTACACTCCCGCTACCGTAACGGTAACTAACTACATTGATGATGGATACATTACGATTAACCCAGTGGATAAGACGTTGCTTACTACAGACCCTACCGGGGGCGAGATACTGTCGTACTACTGGAGTGTTGATCATAGCGACTTCTCCGCCTTACCTACCGTGAACTATGATTTTGTTTACGACCAGGATGACGTAGACGGCGCGAGCGCAACCGTTGAGAATAGCTTCGTGCCGGGCAGCGTAGCCGACGCAAATCCGTTTACCCGATCATACGAAGACGATAGCGTTCCCGAGCAGGAAACGAGTAATGTTACCAACAATACAATCACCTTTGACGGCCCTACCGATAGTGGCCTAACGCTTACTTCGGCTAACTATACCGCGGGTCAGCATACCCGGTTTATCGGAGCGCCCCGCATCTTCTACAGCAGAATGAGCAGCGTTGATGACCCTACCAAGAACAACGATGGCGACACTTGGAATGCCTCTAACCGAGATATATGGACCTTTAACGAAACTGGTCCGACTCCACGAATAGCGACTAGTGATCTTCCTATTACTTCCGGTGATATTGTGATTATCAGAAACGGGCACGTAATCTACCTTAACAGTAGTAAGGCAGAAGCTGCCGAGCTTGTCCTCGATGCTACCAACGGGTCTTCTGGTTTAGTGTTTGAAGATGCTTCTACTAGTGGGAGCATTCAAGATATTTCTTACACTAGCGAGTTCGGACGGGTAGTGGCTACTACTGGCGGTGCTACTACCCACACCCCCTTCATTCAATTCTACGTGGACCAAGTGTGGACCAAAGCACGGATAGATAACAACTCATTCGTGCTACCCCAAAGCGACTACGGTGATTTCTTAAACTTCGCCAACAGCGACGGCGGACTCGCCGATGTTATCTTTACCTACGATGAATCCGGTCAAAATGGTAATCCTGCCTATCTACCGGACGATATTACTGAATTTCCGAACATGCGGTTTGGGTTAGAAGCACCAAAGGGTTCACCTAATACTAACTATACCATTGTTCTTCCCGAAGCCGATATCAACGTCCGTGGCGAACTTAGTCTGGAGGACGGTGTTGTGGTGCACATCAACAATGGTAGCACTGGCGATGTCACGGCGAACGTGATTCAGTTCCTAGAGCCCAGCCAACTACAGTTTCCGGGCAACAGTGCTGCCCCCCGAACGGTGACGGTAGATAGCCTCCTGGAGTTTGTGACCAATAGCGACAATCAGCGATTTGATATTTTCCAACCCAACACGGGTACCCTAACGCACACGCTACAGTTAAACGGTGACATTGCGATGAACCGAGGGCGTTTTGATCTGTACGGGGGTGACCCGGCAACGCATACCAACGTAACGCTGCGCTTCGGGGGCGAAGGAAGTAATTCGTTCGAGCGTATCGCTGGTCCACTTCCCAACCTGTACCGTTTGGAGGTAGCCAAAGTGCACGCTGACAGTAGCATCAGCGTTAATACCAACTTTAATCTGAATGGCTCAACCAACGCCCTACCAAAAGCGCTCAAGTTGCTTAAAGGCACACTTATTCTAAACGATGGAAATATCGATATCAATCTTACTACCGGAGGCGGCAATTTTCCGATTCCCAGTGCCGCAACCCTAGACGTAAGAGACGGGCAGGTGAGAGTAAGCGGCGACAATACCGGTATTCTACTAGCCGGAACCCTGCGCATCAGCGGACCCGATGCCAAAGTTGATATGAACGACAACGTCGGCAATGGTAATAACTACATTGAGTATTCGGTAGGTAACCCCACCCTAGAAATATCGGCGGGCACCCTTACCGTGGGTGCACAAATTCGGCGGGTGACCAACGACGGTACCGGTGCTCTGAACTACGCCCAAACCGGCGGAAGCGTTACCATCGGGCGGCAGGCCATTGCTGCTCCCCGTCCCGCTTCCGAAAATAGTCGAGGGATGCTTGAGGTAGTCAACGGAGGACAATTTATTCATACCGGGGGCGAACTAAAGATCGTTAGGAGCAACAACAGCCCGTCGGTTGCTACGCTATTCCTGGATCCGGGAACCTTCAATGTAAACGGTTCTGAGATTATCCTAGGCGATGGTAACTCACCCACCAACGATCTTTACCGCATCAACTCCAGTATACCGTTGCATCAACTCACCATTAACAACGCGAGCAGTAAAAACCCCCGCGCCGAGATCTTTGTGCACCCCTTAACCGTTAACGACCGGTTGACAATCACCAGCGGAGCTACGCTAGACGCCGGAAGCGGCAGCCTCCCCCTCACCCTCAATGGTGATTTCGTAAACGATGGTCTCTACGTGCCCAACGGAAACCTAACCGTACTAGGCAGTAGCGGTTCTCAGGAGATTACCGGTTCTACCGCTACCGAGTTTTATGACCTGGACAAAACCAGCAGCGGCACCACGACCCTCCAGCAGCCTATTTCAGTAACCCGCCACCTACGGATGCTGGCGGGCACCATGGCCGATAACGGGAATACCATCGAGGTACGCGGCAATGTGACCCACGATGCGGTTCATACCAGTGCCGGAGGAGAAGGAATCGTGTTTGCGGGCACGGCGCAGCAGCAGCTAAGCCGTAGTCTGGCGGGTACCAGCGTGTTCGGAGTACTAAGCGTGCGAAACACCAACGGGGTGATCATTCCCGAGAGTAACGGATTTAACTTTGAGGTAAACAACCGGCTTCGCCTGGATCAAGGGGTACTGAACATAGGAAGCAGTTCTCTGACGCTGCGAGAAAACGCGACCATCGAGGCGGTAAGTGCGTTCGGCATCAACAACATGGTGCGCACCAACAGTTCGTTCGCCGATTCTGGCCTCAAAAAGGTATTCTCGCCCAACGCTGCCACCAACTTCGTCTTCCCAGTAGGTGAGGACGTGTACTCGCCCGCTACGGTCGACTTCACGAGTGTGGGTGGCAACATCGGCGCTGGTGGCGGAAGTATTGCCGTTGTTCCCAACCGCAGATTTCATCCGGTAGTAGACAACGGCTCGGAAGAAACCCTTCCCAGCGATCCGGACAACGTACTACAGTACTACTGGGCCGTGAGGACTGAAAATCTCAGCAACTTCACGGGCAACATTGTATTCAACTACGATCAGAGCGACGTGGCTTTAGGAACGGACACCAATCTCCCCCCTAGCTTTTACACCGAAAATGAGTACGTTTCAGCTCGAATCCTAACACTGGGGGGCAACACGAGCGTAGACAAGTTTACTCCCACCTCGGTGAATGAAGCCAACAATTTAATTACGTTTGGGTTTTCGGGGCAAAACAATGCCGGGGTATACGGCGACTACTTCGCGGGCATCGATTTGGCTATTCCCGACGATATACCGGTTTTCACCTCTACCGGTAACAGCATTGCCTACAATGACCCCGCGGCCTGGACGATTGACCCGCCGTCTACTCCTTTCCCCCCCGACGGCCCCCGCGGAAGTAGTATCATCGTTATTCAGAATACGCATACGATTAATTTCAACCGAAACCGCATTAACGTTTACAAGACTGAGATTGAGCTGGGAGGAACAATTACGCTGGGTACGACCACCCAACATGATTTAGGAATTGTGAGCGGACAAGGAACCATTAGCACCCAAACCGGTACGTTGCCCGCCGGTTTGTATAAAGACTTCTTTACTTGCACCGGAGGGGAACTTGCCTACGGAGGAACCGGTGACTACAGCGTGTTCAAAGGAGGAATATCCGAACTACGTCGCGTGACCTTCAACGGCAGCGGGCAGCGCACCTTCCCCAATCAGGCGAGTGTCAGCATTTGCCAGGATATGCTTGTGAATGGTCCTACCGTAGTCAACCCAACCGGAGGGGGAATCAGCAACATTGCGGTTGGTGATGACCTTTACATCCAAGTCGGCATTTTTCAGACCGGCAGCAGTACTATTTCGGTAGGCAACGACCTCTTGGTAGAAGGAACCTATAGTGGGCAAAACAACCACCACAATACCATTGGCGGAGACGTTAGAATCAACGGAGGTAACTTTCAAGCTGGCAACGGAAGCACCATCCGCATTGGTGGTGATCTAAACTACGCCAGCGGCACCTTTAACAGTGGTTCGTCCTCATCGCGCATTGTGATGCAGGGCAATAGTCCGCAAACTATTACGGGTAGCTTTACCGGACCTGCCGATATCAACCACCTAGCAATTCAAAACGGAACCGGAGTGACGATGGCATCGGGCAGTAGCATCACCATTGATAACAAGCTTACGCTCACCAACGGTACCCTAACCCCTGCGGGCAACAAGCTGTTGTTAGACGCTGATGCCACCGTCGGACCGACCAAGGAAGGTAACGCCACCTCTTACGTGAACGGAACGCTGTGTAAGATCATCGTTAACCGCGAAGAGTTTTTCTTCCCCATTGGCGATGGGGCCCGCTGGGGACACACCTCGGTGAAACCGGCAACCAACGCCGCGCACGAGTGGTGCGCTCAGTACTACGATGCTAATGCTACCACTAACGCTAACATAAGCAATCTTGATCCTTCTATCTCAGCTACGCTTCCGCCGCACAGTATTAAAACTATCAGCAAAAACGAGTACTGGCGTATCACTAGCAACGTTACTACCGCCCCTGGACTTAATGCTATTGTGGGCTTGCGGTGGGATACAAAGAGTGCCGTATCGCCTAATCTTGCCGACTGGTATAACTTAAAGGTGATGGAGTGGAACGGTAGTGCGTGGGATTCGCGCGGAGGTACCGGGCACGAAAGCAACCCTATTCCTACTCAAGATAAGGGGTTCTTTAACGCCACTTCCAATATCAGCTTTTTTGAAAAATTTGTTACCCTCGGCTCAGCCAGCGAGGCCAACGCCCTGCCCGTAGAGCTTATTAGCTTCACCGCTGAGGCAAAGGAGCAAACGGTGGAGTTGGTATGGGAGACCGCCTCGGAGATCAACAACGATTACTTTGAGGTGCGGCGCTCGGTAGATGGCATCAACTTCAAAAAGATTGGTGAAGTGGCGGGCAACGGCAATACCGTTGACGTGATTCGCTACGAGTTCGTGGATCAGATGCCCGTGTCGGGAATCTCTTACTACCAGCTCAAGCAAGTCGACTTCGACGGAGCGTTCGAGCATTCGGACAAGATTAGCGTGGAGTGGATCAACGAAGGGTTTGTTCCGGGATTCGTAGAAGTGAACCTGTACCCGAATCCGGCACCGCAGGGCCAGGCCAAACTAAAAGTGACGGGCCTACGTCCCAATAGTGTGGTCACCTTCAAACTGCTTGACATGTTCGGCAAGCCGCTTATGCAACAGGTTATCGAAACCGATCAACTGAGCCAGCAGGGGTACATGATTCAGCCGCGAGCGCGACTAGCGGCCGGAGTATACGTGGTGAGCGTGCAGCAGGGCAACGAGGTGCACCAGAAGACGATGATCGTGCGGTAAACGGATTTATCCTTTGCCGCAGTAAGGCGCCGATCAAAATACAATTGATCGGCGCTTTTGTTTAGAACAAAGCAATCGACAAGCCTACCCGCCAGTTATTGCCCGTTGGCCCTTCGTCCTTAAACAGGTTAGAGAACATGTACTGCCCGTGCAGGTGAATACCCCGGAACCCCAGGCGGGCGGAAGCCCCGTAGCGTAGGCGGTTCAGGTTAAAATTTCGCTGCTGCCGCAGCTTCTCAACCTGGCGCTCGCCCTGCGTTTCGTATTTGACCTTAGTGTACGAACTAAACAAATAGCCTACCTTGCCGCCCAGGGCCACCATCAGGCCGCGCTGGTTCTGTTTGGTATAGAACCGGAACTCCAGCGGCACGTCTACGTAGTGCGTCATGAGCTTCGACTTGATCACATTTTGGTACTCGTTGGCATCCAGTGCTACCACCGAAGCGCTATCAGCCCCCAGGGGGTACTGCACCGTCACGTTCTGATCAAAGGCGTAACTCTCGAAGCCTACTCCCAAACCAGGATGAAACGAAAACTTAGACTCCCCAATGGGCATATCGTACAAGTAAGAAAATGCTACCCCCTTCGACTTAAAGAAGCGTAAACCCATATTGTCGGGAGCCCCGGCCAAGAAGTTAAAGCCAAAGTCCATCACCAGCGTGCCGGGCAGATTGGGTTCCGCGCCGGGAGGTGCCGAACGGGTGGTGGTTGAAGAAGGAGACGTAGCAGCAGGCGAAGAAGCATCCTGGGCGTAACCCAGCGTAGCGCTAAAAAGAGCTACCAAAATAATGACAGATAATTTCATAAAGTACTAATTGTTCGATAATGCGTTAGCAGAAACAAGACTGAGCAGCTTGCTCAGTGGTTTGAAAGGGCGGTACTATGACAACCGTACTGTAGTACGTGCAGTAAACTTAGACAAGAGCTATTTACTTTAAAATTCATCATTCCTTGCGCGCGGCGTCCGGCGCGCGGTTCAAAATTTAAAACACCGAATTTCGAACAAGGAACGCCGAATGATGAAATATAATACAACCTTTGCAAGTGGTACAGGGGTCAGTGATACTACGGCAATCCGGGTGCAATATTATGAATAAAATTCCTTTTGTACGTAGGCGGCGAGCTCCATTAGCCACGCCACCCCCACGTGAATAAGCACACCGCCGAACACCGAGCGGCTCTGGTAGGCGATTACCCCCAGAATATAGCCACCAAATATAGAGCTTATTGTTTCGCCCGCCGGTTTGCCGAAGTGCAAAAAAGCGTAGGTAACCACCATCGGCAGCACCGCGGCGCGTCCTAACACTACCCCCAGACCCAGCACCAGATAACCCCGGAACAGCAGCTCAATCGACACAAAGTCCCAACCGTAGGCCAGTTCGTAGGCGAGTGTCGGCACCCACTCCGGCACGTTGAGCAACTCAGCCACGTTGCTCTCAATGTAGCGCGGATAGGTGCGCAAGAACCCTGCATCGAATGAAGCCAACGTAATAAGAGGCACCATCAACAGCAGCATCAGTACGTACGGCTTGGCATCGAGATTTCTGAGCGTAAGTCCGTAGAAGCTTTCTACCCGATGGTCGGCCCAGCGATAGAACAAGTACAGGGGCAGCAGGGCCGTAAGAATACCCATTAACTGCTTGGCGAAGCTCATGCCGTAGCGCCACACCTCGGGCGGCAGGTAGGCTTGCACCAGGTAGTTGTGGTAGTGAAACGACTTGTCAAAGCCCAGCACCGCCAGACCGAACAAACTACGTAGCCAAAAGCCCGGCGTTGTCCACCAGTGCCAGTTGCCCCGAAAGCAGTTGTAGAGCAGCACGGTAGCGTAGTAGCCAAAGGTGTAGAGCAGAAAGTAGTAAAACGCCCGAATGCTTTGCCCGTAGTACGCGTCAATCACGCTATCCTCAAAGTCGTAGTGGTAATTCAGCGCGATGGTGATGCTTAAAAAGATTCCTACGCTGGCGTAGTACCCCGGATGAAAGTCCTCCCGCAGGTGCTGCTTCAGGTAGTGAATAATTTTCTTCAAACGCGCGGCTGGTTATAGGGCGCCAAGGTAATAGTATAACGTTGCTTCCCGTACCTAAGCGTTGATTTTACGGGCGCGCACCATCTCCGCTTTGCCGGGCGGACCCGCCAATGTTTCTACGGCCAGCCCTGCAGTCTTCAGGTCACGTTTCAATTGCCCTTTGGCCGAGTAGGTTACGAAAGTAGCCCCGGGGGCCATCCGGGTGGCAACGCGTTGCAGCACCGAGAGTGACCACAGTTCGGGCTGCTTGTTAGGAGCAAACGCATCAAAGTAGACTATATCGGAGGTATTAGAAACCGGCGGAAAGTGCTGCAGCGTGCTGCGGGTTTTGCGCAGCGTGAAGTTATCCAGCAGCGCATGATCTTCTTCCCAGGGGGCCTGGTGCAGGGCGGCGAAGTGGGACTCCAACGAAGCGTCGCCGAGCAGCGCCAGATAATTGAGGCCGTCGACGGTTGCTTTGTCCAGTGGGTGCGGTTCGAGGGTCGTGTAGTAGAAGGACAGGTTCGGATGCTGCCGGGCCTCGCGTACGGTGAGAATTGCGTTGAGGCCGGTACCGAAACCCACCTCCAGAATACGCACCGCCGTGGCCGTGGGATGCTGGCCCAACCAGGCGTGCAGCCCGTGCCGGATAAACACGTGCTCCGACTCCCGCAGTGCGCCGTGCCGCGAGTGGTAGGTTTCGTCCATCGCCACATTGAGTAAGCTGTGCGATCCGTCGCCGGTTTCAATAAGCTGCACCTGATTCATTTCTATAGATTCTTTTGCATTCGGTAATTAACCAGTACCTCACCCGCTATCTTGTTCTGCTGTTCGGCTACCGTCTGGTAGCCGTGCCGCCCAAAGAACGGAAGGGCCGTGCGGCTCGCCTCCGTAATAATTGTAAACACCTTCTGCCCTACCGCCCACACTTCAAGAGCAACCAACAAGCGCGTCGCAATGCCCTGACCTTGGTGGGCGTAGTGCACGTAGAGCACCTCTAAGTGCCCCTGAGGTGTGATTGAACCAAATCCTACCAGACCTTCCGGCCGCTCAGCTACTAAGAAGTACTGGTCGTTAATCCGCTGCTTCCAGCGGGTTGGGTCGCTACCCCGCGTGGCCCAAACTTTGCGCTGCCGCTCGTTATAGTCACGCACCGTAGCCCGAAGAACCGACTGCCGGAACAGGCTGATAATCGGAAGCACGTCACGAAGGGTAGCCCTTCGTAGCACGCTAGTCGAGTTCTTTTTTCTGGATCAGCACCACCGCGTGGGCGGCTACCCCTTCTCTTCTTCCTACAAACCCCAATTTCTCGGAGGTAGTGGCTTTTAGCGAGATGTCGTTCTCGGCAACTTTCATCACCTCCGCCAGGCAAGCCTGCATCGCCGGAATGTGCGGATTTACCTTCGGTACTTCCAAGCACACCGTGGCGTCAATGTTTCCTAGTTCGTAGCCGTGCTGCCGCAGCAGTTGCATCACTTCGCGCAGCAGCACCTTGCTATCAATGCCTTTGTACTGCGGATCGGTATCGGGAAAGTGATGCCCAATATCGCGCAGGTTGGCCGCGCCCAGCAGGGCATCGCAGATGGCATGAATGAGCACGTCGGCATCGGAGTGCCCCCGGGCGCCGTGCGTGTGCTCCAGACGCACCCCGCCTAACCAAAATTCCCGGCCCGCTTCCAGCTGGTGCACATCGTAGCCGTAGCCAATTCGTAGGTTCATAAGTGCGAATATTAAACTTTATTCTGATGAATTCTTATTCGGAAGTTCGTATCGGCGCAAACCTTCAGAGTTTATCAGAAGGTCCAAACCTGATCAGGCAATACTACGGCGTCGAGTGATACATCTTGCTCGTTTACGTCATCAATACTTTCTACCGGTGAAAATAGAGATAAACCAATTTTTTGAGTGTCAGGACGGCAATCTGCTAAAAAACGATCATAAAACCCTTTTCCGTAACCTACCCGGTGGCCCCGCCGGTCGAAAGCCACGAGCGGAACCAGCACCCAATCAATGGCCGACACCGCCTGCTCTGGACTGCCGCCCGGCTCGGGAATGCCCCAGCGGTTGTTCTTCAAACTGGTGCGTGCATCTAGAAGATGGTGCGACAGCTCACCCAATGGACGGCAGCGGGGGGCCAGCACCCGCACCGAGGGCTTTGCCCACAGTCGCCGTACAATCGGCCAGGTGTTTACCTCCCGCTGCTGCTCAGCCGGAAGGAAGCAGTGCACCGCCCCGGTGAAGGAGTAAGTGGCAAAGAGCACCTCTACCAGTTGACTATTGAGCTGTTGATACGCTACCTCCGAGAGGGAAGCGCGATGCACTCGGCACTCCTGGCGTAACTGTGACTTGTTCAAACCAATGGTAAATGTTAGAAAGAGGCGCACTGCGCCCTATTCTTTTCTACTCCGTCAGCACGTTGAACCGCAGATCGAACGGATCGAACTTCTCTAGCAACTCACTGACAAACTGCGGATTGTTGATGTGATACGTGAGTAGATTCTCGAATCGCTCTTGCAAACCGCCGTCGGGGAACAGCTTTTCCTTGAGCGATTCTAACTGCCCTACCGCGGTCTCTTGCTTCTCTTCTTCCGCCTTTTTAAGTCGCTTTTCTATATTGTCTAAACTCTTAAATGCTTTATTGGCCTCAGCGCCGATAAATCCCTTCAGGCTGCCATCTACGGCCAACACTTTTTCTTCCACTCGTTCGTACACGTCGGCTAGGGCCGCCTTTTGCTCGCCCAACGATAGGGAAGCGTCCGCATTCTCCTCTACGAATTTCTTAATCAGCGTATCCTTTTCCAAAAACAGGTCAGGGAGCGCGACACCGGTCTTCTGGAGCTTCTTTG
>JBASAY010000088.1:0-11293 GCA_049650865.1 Tunicatimonas sp. | reverse complement strand
CGGTAAAGCTGACCGACTCCTGAATGCCAAAGTTCCACACCGCAAAGTCGATGTGCGCATTAGCCGCGTGCCCCACCGGCGACACGTCGCCCGGGCCGTGCCAGGCGGTGCGGACATTAAAGAACTCAGCCAAGCGGGCTACCTTCATGGCCGGAGTGATGCCCCCCGCCTGCGAAATATGAATCCGGATGAAGTCAAAGAGTTGGTCTTTGATGGGATCAACCCACTCTTGCGGACTGTTAAACAGCTCACCCATGGCGATGGGCACGGTGGTGTGCTCGCGCAGCAGTTTGAAGTAGCGCATGTTTTCGGGCGAGAAAGGGTCTTCGATAAAGAAGGGTCGGAACTCTTCCAGCGCCTTAATCATGTTGATGGCTTCCATCGGTTGCACGCGCTCGTGCACGTCGTGCAGCAGCTCCACGCGTTCACCGCAGGTCTTGCGCACCTGCTCAAACATGTCAATCACTCCTTTGGTGTAGGTGACCGAATCCATGAAGTTGTCGTCGGGGGTGCCGTAGCCCGCTTCCATAAAGTCGGGTTGCCGCGGCCCCGCCCCGCTGCCGTAGCCGCCCAGGGTTTGCGAAGCGCCGTAGCCCCCCATCTGGATGCGCACGTGCCCGAAGCCGCGGTCCATGAAGCCCTGCACGCTCTCGGCCACCGCCTCGGGACTGTCACCGCTGGCGTGGCCGTAGCACGGTATGGCGAAGCGCGACTTACCGCCCAACAGCTGGTACACCGGCATGCCGGCCCGCTTGCCCTTGATGTCCCACAGGGCTTGGTCCAGTCCGCTTAACGCGTTGTTGAGCACCGGTCCGTTGCGCCAGTAGGAGCTCACGTAGGCCGTCTGCCACATGTCCTCAATGTTGTCCACGTTTTTACCCTGGCAGAAGTCGTTCAGGTAGTCGTCCACCGCCGACACCACGGGGTGGGCCCGTTGGCGGAAGGTAGCGCAGCCCAGTCCGTAGAGACCCGGTTCGTTGGTTTCTACCTTCACCACAATGAGCTCGATGCCGTGCGGACAAGTGGGAATGGCCTTCACGTTGGTGATCTTGAGGGGCGGTAGTCCGGCCGTGGCCTGAGAGTAGGCTTTGTTACTCGCCATGGCGTTGGTTGATTGGGCCAAGGCCCCTAGCGCTCCGGTGGCCACTCCGGCACCAACGCGCTTTAGTACGTTTCTTCGATTCATGCATTTTATAGGTCAGGAGGGCCACCGACACTCCGGCGGCCCAGTTGGTTGGAGTGCTTATGTTACGAAAAGATTCTGACTAATCCACGTCCCACCATACCCGGGTATCCAGTGCATCGGGGCCCTGGCGACTGACCGCCTCGCTCAGGCTCCCGGCGTTCACCGCAGCCTCTGAGTCCGGATAGGTTAAGCGAAGAATGAAATCGGTACTAATTTCGCTACCGGGGTAAGGATTAGGCGTCAGCTCCGGGTAATCGCTACGGCGAAAGTTGGCGAAGGTTTCGGCACTATTCATAAACGAAGCTACCCAGTACTGGGTGTTGATTTGCTCCAGTTCGCGACCGGCTTCCAACGGTTGAGCGGCCAGGTAGGCAGCAATATCTTCTTCCGCAATGGCAGCGGCAGGATCGTACGACGCCATCTGTTCCATGTGCGCTCGTATTCCGTTAGAGAAATAAGTGGCCGCATCACCCTCTACCCAGCCCCGCACCGCCGCCTCAGCCAGCAGTAATTGGTTCAGGGAGTGGGTTACCAGGAAGCTAGGAGCGGTTTGCTTGCCCAGTCGGGACCGGTCGAGCTGCGAGAAACCATAAAAGCTCGCTAAACCAAGCTCGGCGGCCACCGGCCCAATCGTAGAGTTATCAAACCCCATCGGAAAGCCGATCTGAACTTCCGGGTCCAGGGAAGCGATTTCCGGTTTTTGCGCCGCACCATTGGTCGCGCCCACGTAGCGCACCGCTATCGACCCTAGGCGGGGGTCGTCGTTCTCCTGCAAAAAATCCACAAAGCTTTCTACCAAGAAGTAGTTGTTCGCTTCCGAACCGTTGAGCCAGTTGCCGACCGGACTACGGTATAAATCGGTATGCACCACCGCAGCGTTGTCCGCATTAGATTCCATCAGCCCTCCCGCCACGGCCTGCTGGGTATACTGCTGCGCTAGTTGGGGAGCCACTTCGGTGAGGCGCATGGCCGCCCGAAGCATCAAAGAGTAGCCCAGGCGTTTCCACTTGGTAATATCACCCCCGTACAATACCTCGTTCACGGGCGGGTTCGCATCACTCAGCGCCGCCGACGCTTCGCTAAGTTCGGTAAGAATCTCGTTGTAGATATCCTGCTGGGGATCGTACTTCGGATTGGAAATGTCTCCAATGAACCCTAGACCCGCTTCCGAGAAGGGCACGTCACCGTACGTGTCGGTAAGCACCATACCGGCGTAGGCTCGCCAGATGCGGGCCATGTTGTAAAGGTTGGCCAACTCCGGGTCGTCCTGGGTTTGATCTAGCACGTCTAGGGTAGATTTTAGCACCTGGGGATAATGATTTTCCCAGTAGCCGCCCCGCCCCCGGTTGTTCTGATTAAAATTGGCCCCCGCCAACGAAGAGCCATTAGGAGTTACTACCTGTTGCACAATGGCCAGTTCAAAAACAAATACGGAAGTGGGCACCGACGCACTCAGGATCGCGTCGTTCATGACGAAAGACGGATCAATGGCGGTAGGAAACACTTCGTTGGTATTGAGTTCATCAAAACCTTCATCACAACTGCTCAGCGCCATGATAGCGATGAGTAAGGAATAAAATTTTAGGTATTTCATAATTATCAATTTTAAAATGATTGGTAAGATAGGTAGCTGCCCTAGAATTTAACGTTTAGGTTGAACCCAATACTTCGGGTAAGGGGAAGGCTGGTCTGCTCCAATCCCACTAAGTTATCCGAAGCGGAAGGCATCTGCTCAGGATGAATGTTAGGCACCCACTTTTTGAGCAGCAGTACATTGTTAGCCACCACGTTGAAGCGCAGTCCCCTGATAAAGAAGTCATCCGGCAACAAGCGCGTGAAGTTGTAACCCAGCGTCATCTGACGTAGCTGCCAAAAGCCCGCGTTGTAGATGTAATCTTCGTGAATGTTTATCGAGCCCACCGTTTCGTAGAACGACTGGATGGGCGTCTGCACCGTGTTGACTTCTCCTTCTTCGTTCACTCCTTCGCCCACCACAAAGCCGTCTTCCCGGCCCACCAGGGTTTTCTTGTGTAAGCCGTGGCGCGTCACGTTGAAGTTGGTGCCCGATGCCATGTTATGACCTAACTTGAAGTCAATCAGAAACGAAAATTGAAAGTCCTTCCAGGTGATGGCGTTGGTGATGCCTCCGACATAAAGGGGAATGGCGGTACCAAAAGGACCCTGCTTTTCAGTTCGCAGCGGGCGCCCGCTGGTGCTACTGTGGATGATCTGTCCTTTGTCGTTGCGGAGGTAGCTGTATCCGTATAGCTGCCCAATAGGGAGACCAACCTCCTGCCGCAACGATTCGCCTCGGATCCCGCTGCCAACACTGATGACGGTATCTCCCTTTCCCAAACCTAATTTGAGCACTTCCGTAGTGTTGTACGACCCATTGAAGGTCACGTCCCAGCGAAAGTTTTGCGTGAGCACCGGCACTACATTTAGTAGCAGTTCAACTCCTGTATTACGACTCTCCCCTACGTTAATTAGCTGGCTGGTATACCCAGAGGCATCTGAGGTTTGCGCCGCTAAGATCTGGTCGCTCGTGATCTTATTGTAGTAGGTGAAATCAACATTTACCCGGCTATCAAACAACCGCAGTTCCAAACCAGCTTCCGTTTCAGCGACCCGCATGGGACGTAGATTAGGGTTCGGAATGGTGTTGGTATTAATAGAACCCACCGGCGATAATTGTCCGTCCGGATCGGGAAACAGGTTGTTGTTGACCCGGTAGAAGAGCGTTCCCTGATACGCACCAATGTCGGAGTCACTGCCCACTTCCGCATAACCGGCTCGAATCTTACCGAAGGAAATCCAGTTCGGGAAGTTGGTGAAGGCCTGCGAAAACACGAAGCTACCGGTTACCGACGGATACAAGATACTGCGGTTATCGGGCGATAGTGTTGAGAACCAGTCGTTACGGGCGGTAGCGGTTACGTAAAGGTACTCGCGGAATGACAGTTCCAGCGCCCCGTAGAGCGAGTTATACTGTCTCTCTTCCAGCGTGTACAGCGGATCTTTTACCCGGCCGTTCATCACCGTGTATAAATCCCGGATAACAAAGTCCTCTACAAACACGCTGTTACGGTCGGTGCGTTCGTAGCGCTGGTTACCCCCCAGGGTAAGGTCCACCCCAAACTCACCAAACTGCTGCGTGGCTCCAATTAGGAAGTCAGAGTTGATCTCCCGGAAACGACGGGACTCTTGTACGTACTGCCCGTTCACAAACCCACTGGGGGCGCCCGGAATCGACGCCTGCCCGGTGGGAAAGTTAAACTCCTGATCGCGCGAGTAAAAATCTTGCCCCACCCGAACCTGCGCGTAGAGCCAGTCGGTGAAGTTGTAGCGGGCGGTGAGGTTTCCGAACAAGCGATCCCGCTTGATATTCTCGAAGCGTTCGTTGATCGAGAAGTACGGATTGGTCCGGTTGCGGAACCGCGACCAGATAAACTCGTCGCCGTTGGCATTGAGCCGATTCGCTTCCAGTACGTCCAGCGGCATGGAGTTGGCCATCGTGTAGACCACCACCGGGGTGCTGATATTCTGCTGCACCACGATGGGAGGGTTCTCATTGTTCTCAATCGAGTAGTTGGCGTTGCCCGAAATAGTGAATTTTGGGGTGATATTCTGCGTGAACCCTAGGTTGAAGGTCTGCCGTTCGTATTGTGAGTTGGGTACAATACCACGACTACCCAGGTTAGCGATGGATAGATTGAATCCACCATTTTCGCCACCGGCCGAAAGCGTCAGGGTATTGGTCAGGTTGGTACCGTTACGGTAAAATTTGCGAATGCGGTCGCGTACCGGTTCGTAGGGCACTTCTACGCCATCGAAGAGTATCTGAGTCATGCCCGGCTCAAAGCGCTCGCCAAAGCTCCACACCCCGGAGGTAGGGCTGGGTGTGGTAGGGCGTTCCCCGTTTTCTCCTTGTCCGTACTGATACTGGAAATCCGTGTAATCCAGCGGGGTATCCACCGTAAAATTAGTATTCCATTCTACTCCGACTCCCTTACCAGATGCCCGATTCTTGGTCGTGATCATGATAACTCCATTAGAGGCACGCGAACCGTACAGGGCAGCCGCAGCGGCACCCTTTAGCACGGTCATCGACTCAATATCATCGGGATTGATACTAGTGAGCCCGTCGCCGCCGTCGGAGTTGTTGCCAATGCGATTGCTGATGGACTGATCGTTGGAGGACCCAGCCGTAACCCCAAAGTTGCTATTGTTGATTGGCACCCCGTTGACCACAAACAAGGGAGAGTTTTGTCCTAAGAACGAAGACTGCCCCCGAATACGAATCTTACTGGTGCTACCCGGCCCGGTGGATGAAGACGAAATGTTTACCCCAGCGATTTTACCCTGCAGGGTGTTCATGAAATTGGGAGTACGGTTGGTGGTGATTTGCTCCGACTCTACCTTCGCCGTAGCGTAACCGAGTTTTTTGGTTTCTTTCTTGATACCCAGGGCCGTCACCACCACCTCACCGAGTTCCTGGGTACTCACCGTGAGCCCAATGTTGATGGAGGAACGACTCTGGATGGGTACCTCCCGGCTTACGTACCCTACCGACGAAAACACGAGTATCTCGGTATCGTCTGGCACACTGAGCTGGTAGTTACCATCGATATCGGTAATGGTACCCTGCGTCGTATTTTTAGCTAGCACATTTACTCCGGGTAACGGCTCGCCCGAGTCGCCGTCGGTCACTTTTCCAGAAATTGTTTTCTCCCAATTAGTAATGATTGCATCCGCGGCGTGCGCCAGGGTGGGCAACATCACCGGGGCCGCTAGGGCGGAAGCACCCCCTGGTTCGTTCGCCGATAGACTAGCACCAGGATGCAAGCGCTGAACCGGGTTTACCGGACGAGGCTGGGCTACAATCACGTAAGTACGTTGGTCAATTTTCTGGTAGGTAAGCCGCGCGGGACGCAGAACTTTTGCCAAGTTGATCTCCAACGATTGATCAAACAGGAGTTCAGCGTTAGCCCGCTTATTCTGCAATAGGCTTTTCTCGTACAAAAACGAAGCATCGTAGCGTTGTTGGAGTCGCTCAATGAGTGTGCTAACGAGTGTCCCCCCTTGCTGCTTCACTAGGGGGGGTGATGATGTGCTACGAGAGGCCAACAGTTGCGCCGAGACCGGCAGGGTGAGTATCATCAAGCCTACGACGAGGACCAACCGGCAGTTTAGCGGGGGGGATGAGTAAAGAAAGCGAATCATAATAAAGGGGTTAGGATGGAAGGTGAAAGTGAACGGTATTGCCCGATCGCGCAACGGATATAGAGAACAGGGTGGATAGGGCTCTTAGAATTGTGTCTATTTTTTGGGCGGATATCTCGCCGGTAACGCGTTTATCACGCAGGGAAGGACTGTCGAACACCACCCGCACGCCGTAATTCTCCTCTAGTACCAGGGCTACCTCCGACAGCGGGGTATCGTCGAACTTAAGGCGGCGGTCGCGCCAGGCGGTAAAGAGTTCGGTATCTACCGCTTTCTTTTGCACCTGGGACGCCTGAGCGGTGTACTCGGCCAACTCGCCGGGCTGCATCGGGGTAGTTTTTTGGGTGGGTAACCGCAAAGCAACTTTCCCCCGGTCGAGCACTACCTGGGTACGGCCACGGCGGGTATTCACATTGAACTTGGTACCCAGCACCTGTACCCGCAGATCGGGGGTGTGCACCACAAAGGGCACCGGAATGGTATCACCGAGGTGCTTCACCGTGAAAAAGGCCTCCCCGTCAATCCACACCTCACGGCGGGGCGTAGAATCGGATCGCCGTTGGTACGTTAAGCGAGAGTGGGCGTTGAGTATCACCTCCGAGCCATCGGGCAGGTGCACCAAACGAGTCTCTCCGTAGGCGGTAGTGTAGACCGTCCGTTCAATTTCACGGCTAGACTTCCACCATACCAATGAGCCCGCCAGAGCAAGCAGAGCAATGGCAGCGGCGGCCCGAAGCCAAACTCGCCGAAATGGTTTAGGTTGTGAGGCACTTTCATGAGGTAGTCGGGCCTGCAGGTCAAGCCAGGCTCGATGCACCTGTTCTTCGGATAGCTTTTGGGGAGCAAAGGGAATTCCCCGCACCAACCGAGCAGCGTCAGCTACCGTCTCACGGTGTTCGGGATGCTGCACCAACCAGTTCTCCCAATAGTCTACCGCGGCGGGGTCAGAGCGGTGTACCCACTGGAAGAAGGTTTCATCGCGAAGCAGTTGGTTACGTAGTGGTTCTTGATAAGCCAAAGGATAAAGTAAGGTTGCGTATAAGTAGTCTGTTGATTAGGTAGAGACAAAATATCAGTTTACATACTCACTGGCCCTTGATTACAACCTAAATTTTAAATAAGAGGGACCGTTTTTAATCCACTAATTATATCAAATCAGTAATATATAGCTGTTTAAAATGTAAATTTGATATAATAATTAGCCGATTGTAGCTTGGCTAGTAAAAATACTTGCTGCGCGAATTTATTATGAGTGAGTCTAAGGAGCGAGCGTGACGCTGCTGTTTTACTCAGGAAATAGAGGGGTTACCATCCTGCCCAACTACCCAAAAGCAAGGGCACCCAGTGGTATTGCGTAATGAGTTTGCGAAGGGTAGGCTGCTGCTTCAGTTGCTTTAATGCCCGGTAAATTAGGTTGACCACCGATTGGTAATTAATGCTCAGCACGTCGGCAATCTCTTGGTACGTTAAGTCTTCGTAATACTTCAGGTACACCGCTTCGCGTTGCCGTGGTGGCAAGCCGTTCAGCACCGTCGCCAACGTTTCCTGCCGGTAGGCACTGCTCTCCCGCTGAATAAGAAAGTCTTCGGGAGAAAACTGTAGTGCGTAATTCCCTTCTTCGCTATTCAGATCTTCGTATGTTGACATAGAACGACGGTGGAGAAGACTTCGTAGGGCTTTAAACAGGTAGGGCTTCACCTGCTGTACCTCGCTCAGGCCTTCCCGACGGTTCCACAGGTTAACAAACAAGTCTTGCACGCATTCTTGCGCTTGGTAGGTGCTACCCGTGCTCTTAAGCGCATAAAAGTAGAGTGATGCGTAGTGGTGCCGATACAGAACAGAAAAAGCGGGTTGGTCACCTTCTCTGAACCGTTTCCATACCAAAGCTTGATTGGGTAGGTCGCTCATACGTTAAATATCCCTTAAATACATTGCTCATACTAGTGCATTTTTTAAAATAATCAAAATATGTGAGGGCAGTAATCGCTTGCCGGTAGTCGACAGGAAACAACACCGGGGTGCCAGAACCGCAGCGGGCGGTCATCTACTGGTCAGAAAATCTAGGCAGGGTTTGCGCTACCCCCAAACCGTAAGGGGGCACTTGTCAGTGATGCAGCAGGTGCTGCCGAATGAGGGGAGCCACGCTGCGTACCTCCAGAAAATCATCTTCAATCGTTTGAGTGCGCGGATGGGTGTCGGTGCATACTACGCGCTCAATAAGTCCGCAGTTTTTGAGTGCTAGCAGACCGTCTTTAATAAACAATCCGTGGGTGGTGAGCACAATAATGCGCTGGGCTCCGGCATCGTGGTACACCTGAGCCGCGTTGATGATGCTACCCCCGGAGCGAATCATATCGTCATAAATAATGACCGTGCGTCCCTGCACGTCGGCGTTCACCGCACTTACCTCGGTTTGACCGTCCCGGCTCCGGCGCTTAAGCACGAAGGCCGCGCCCACCCCGGCATCATTCGCCAGTGATTCTACCCACTTGGCGCGACCGGCGTCGGTGCTGGCTAGCACGTAGTCGTTGCCCCCGTAGTCGTGCGCGGCCTGCAGGATGATCTCTTTGCAGTAGACGTGCACCGGGTAGAGGTGGTGCTCGAAGTAGTGCGGGATGCCCTCGGTGTGCAGATCGAAGAGGAAGATTTTATTACCCCGGTGACTGCGGGGGATGGAGGACAACAGGCGGGCGCGGGTTTTGGCGGTAACCACCTCGCCGGGCAGCACGGCCCGTTCCATGGTGGAGTAGCCAAAGTAGGGCACCACCAGACTAAGCGAGTCGGCCCCGTAGCTTACCAGCGAAGCGGCCAGGTCGAGCAGTTCGAGGGTAGACGAGTCATCGATGGTGCCGCCCAGCAGTACCACCTCGCGGTCGTCCACGTCGGTACGGATGCGCTGGTAGCGCTCTCCGTCGGTGAAGTGCCGTTGCTCCACCACCCCTTCTTCAAAGCCACCGTCGGCCAGAATTTTTTTTGCGAGGTAGGCATAGGCGTGGGTGTGGAAGAGGATTTTGTTCATGGGAGGGATTGGGTATAATCACACTTAGTAGTAAGTCAATCTCAGCAGGTTTAGCTATAGCGTCTGCGTATTCCAGACCGCGGCCTGGCCAGACATCTCCGGCAGGTACTTTCCGTCAACTTTGTCGGGACGCACGTATTTCACCAGGAAGTCGACCTTCCCGTCGCGCTCAACGCGCCAGACGGCTCCCTCTACCGGATCGAGCGCTCCGTGTCCACTGGGTTCTAGCCGCTTCAGCACGTTTTTGATGCTTACGGGCTGTCCCAGGTGAATCAGGCGGGGGTACGGCAGCTCGAACCGGATGCAGCGCTCGAATACTTCTAAGTAGGGGGCGCGTTGGTGCCCGTTGCGCATGATATCGAACGCCTCGAAGGGTTCGTGGGGTAGGCGGTAGCGCGTGCCGTGCGCCAGGGCTAACCACTCTCCTGCCCAGCGCTCCCCTTCGGTGAGTGCTTCGTTAAAACGCCCGTGGTTTTGCTGCACGTAGTCGGCGAAGCGGTGGTGCAGTTCGTAGGGCGAGGTGTGTGCTTGGTAGCCCGCGCGCGTAAGAGCCAGCACCTGGCCGTTCAGTTTAGCGATTGCGCAGTTCGAGCCGTCCAGTTTCTCCTGCACCACCACCAGATCGCGCCAGTCGCGGGCCTGCTTGGTAGCAATTAACTCCTGGCCCGACTCGGCCTTTTTGTCGGAGGGTCCCAGTCGACTACCCGACAGGTGGGGAATGGTGCCGTAGGCTTTGTGACCGAGGGGTTTTCGTGCTTGACTCATCGCAGGAAGATGTCTAATGGTTGTTTAAAATTGATGTCATCCGATCATGATCACTTTTACTAAACGCGACCAGCGTCACTGCTTCGGGCAGGTCGTTGGTATCTAAAAACTTAGTGATCTCACGCAGCGCGATGGTGGTGGCTTTCTCAAAGGGGAACCGGTACGCGCCGGTGCTGATAGAGGGGAAAGCGATGGTGCGCACTTGGTTTTCAGCGGCTACTTCCAGCGAGCGGCGGTAGGCTGATGCAAGCAAGTCTTCCTCGTTTTGAGTGCCATTGTTCCAAACCGGTCCAACGGTGTGGATAACGTGCCGGGCTTTCAGATCAAATCCTTCGGTGATCTTGGCATCCCCGGTGGCACAGCCCCGTAGCAGGCGGCAGGCTTCTTTAAGCTGAGGCCCGGCGGCGCGGTGAATAGCACCGTCTACCCCACCCCCGCCCATCAGCGAGGAGTTCGCGGCATTCACAATAGCATCTACATCAAGTTGGGTAATGTCTCCCTGGAGGATTTTGATACGTGAGTTCATAGTTTGGTTGTTTAAACGCCATTGCGAGGCTCAGCCCGCTAGTAGTTGAAAAATTTATCCTGCGGTGAAGCAGCGTGTAGTTGATAATTCCAAATGGACCGAGCCGAAGCAATCTCAGCAATCGAAGCCAGAACCACAACGGTTCGGCACTTCATGATTAAGCTTCGCGTACCGCGCGTTGGTTCAATTGCTGTTTTCGTTTTTTAACTTCGGGATTCCAGCGCTCGGGCTCATTTGGCCTTTGGTAATTCCGAGCACTTGCTCGCTTGAAATGACGGTTTAGGAGAGCGTGCCGTAGTTTTCTTTAGTCTTGTTCACTGTTTTTGTCGTCGATGGTGTAAATTTTAGCTACTTCCTTACTTAGTTCATCTTTGTCCGGCAAGTAAAGCTGATATTTGCTCACAAATAGCTGGGTAGAAATACCATGTAGTGCATATTTGATTAGTAGATCGTCTTTTTCGCGAGCCAGCACAATACCGACAGGAGGATTATCGCCGGTGGTATTCTCTTCGTTCTCAAAGTAGCCCAGGTACATGTTCATCTGCCCCACATCTTCGTAACTGGCCTCTTCTCG
>JBASAY010000087.1:0-39719 GCA_049650865.1 Tunicatimonas sp. | reverse complement strand
AACCATCCTGAAGATGAGGTTTCCCTGAAGGGTCGTTGTAGACCACAACGTTGATAGGTGGCAGGTCTAAAGTCAGAAATGACAAAGCTGAGCCATACTAATCACCCGATAGACCTTCCACTCAAGGACAAGTCTTTGGTTTAAACTTCCAGCGAGGCGTTGGCAACAATGCAGCACTGGTTAAACCAGACGGCGTCCAGTTGCAACTACTTTATTGCCCCTCTACTGCTTCCTCTTACCAATTGTCTCTGATCTTTAATCTTATTAGATCATAGATTATCAAACTGATTGTTCGTTGTCTCTATGCTGTGAGTAATGGTCAAGCGGTTTTGGCATATAAAAGTGAAAAAGTCTAGGCTAGTACATAATTACTGTGCCTATTGCCTAACCCCCAAAACCCAATACCCTCTCAAGCTAGAACATCAAAAACCTTAAGGTGGCTTTAGCCCCGGGGATCACCTCTTCCCATCCCGAACAGAGCAGTTAAGCCCGGGCGCGCCAATGGTACTTCAATCCGAGGAAGAGTAGGTCGCCGCCTTTTTTTTACTTATTGCCACGTCTGAAAAAAACAGACAATGATAAAAGCCTTATTGCTGGTGCACAATCAGAAATAAGGCTTTTTTCGTTTTACCTTCGCGCAAACCACGAAGAAACAATACGCTTCCCCACTCTGATGCGATGGATCAATCAATCTTAGAAACCAGCGCTTACGCCCGGGCTGGTTTGCTTGGCAACCCTACCGATGGCTACTACGGTAAAACCATCTCCATCATCGTGCGCAATTTCGGGGCGCGAATTTCGCTATACCCCTCACCCGAACTGCGCATAGAACCTCAGGAACAAGACCTCAATGTGTACCGGAATATGTATCATCTGGTAGACTCGGTACGACTTACCGGCTACTACGGTGGATCGCGTTTGGTGAAGGCTGCTATTAAGAAATTTAGCGAGTACTGCGACCAGGAAAACATCCGGTTAAGCAACAAGAATTTTACCGTACGCTATCACTCATCTATCCCCCGACAGGTAGGCTTGGCCGGATCAAGCGCCATTGTAACGGCAACAATGCGGGCGCTGATGCGCTACTATAATGTTGACATCCCCCGCGAATTGTTGCCTAGCTTGGTTTTATCGGCCGAAAAAGACGAATTAGGAATAAACGCCGGTTTGCAAGACCGAGTGGCTCAGGTGTATGAGGGGTGCGTGTACATGGACTTTAACCGATCATTGATTGATACGCAAGGTTACGGAACGTACGAACCGATGGATCCTAAACTGTTACCCAACTTATACCTAGCTTACAAGATTAATTTAGGAAAAGTTTCGGGCACCGTACTGAATGACATCCGCTCGCGCTACGACAAGGGTGACCAAGCCGTTATCAATACTTTAGACGAAATGGCTTTACTCGCACAAGAGGGGAAGCAAGCAATATTAAGTCGGGACTCCAAAAAGCTAAATGAGTTGATAAACCGAAACTTTGACCTACGGTGCCAGATTATGAATGTATCTGAAGAGAACAAAACGCTGGTACAAACAGCGCGCGCCTGCGGAGCATCGGCTAAGTTCACCGGCTCGGGCGGATCTATTATCGGAGTGTACGAAAATGATGAAGTACTTAACAAACTGGTAGTTTCTCTAAAAAAGATAAACGCCCGCGTAATAAAACCCTATATCCTATAAGCATGATACGAAAAGCAGTAATTCCCGCCGCCGGTCTAGGCACCCGGTTTTTACCCGCTACCAAGGCTCAGCCTAAGGAGATGCTGCCCATTATTGATACCCCAACCATTCAGTACGTGGTGCAAGAAGCGGTAGATTCGGGTATCGACGATATTTTAATTATATCCGGAAAAGGAAAGCGCACCATTGAGGATCACTTCGATCGGAACTTCGAGCTGGAAGCACGCTTGGCAGAGAAGCAGGACGAAAGCTTTTACAACGAGGTAGTACGAATCGCCGATATGGCGAATATCCACTTCATCCGTCAGAAAGAGACCAACGGATTGGGCGACGCTATCTACCACGCGCGGCACCACGTGGGTGACGAACCATTTGCGGTGCTGCTGGGAGATACGGTGGTTAACTCGGTTATTCCGGTAACGCAGCAGTTGATAGATACTTATGAACAGTACCGGTGCACGGTTATCGCTGTGGAAGAAGTTCCCAAAGACAAAGTATCGCGCTACGGTATTGCGGGAGGAAAGACAATTAGCGACCGGCTTATGGAGGTAAATCAGCTGATTGAGAAGCCAGCGGTAAACGAAGCACCCTCTAATCTAGCTATTGCGGGTCGTTACATCCTAACCGCCGAAGTGTTCAAGGCGCTAGAGCAAACTACCCCCGGCAAGGGCGGCGAAGTACAGCTCACCGATGCGTTACACCTGCTTATGAAAAAAGAAACTTTGGTGGCCAACACCATCGAGGGGAAGCGATACGACATAGGGAACAAGCTGGATTTCTTGAAGACTACCGTAGAGTTTGCGTTGCGAAGAAAGGAGTTCGCTGCGGACTTCCGGGCGTTTTTGCAGCAGACCCTTCAGGAGCACGAATAGCCCTAAGGCTTAATTCTGCATCCGGCAGCAGGAGTTGTGCGCACCTGCGCAGACTGTTTGCGCTGGGCGCTTAGAAACTCCCTAAGGTAAGGGTGGCGCACATCGTTGGCCACCTGTGGGTTATCGTCAATCGCTCCCTGGTATATTGTTTTATACAAACCCTGTTGCTGTGACAGAACAAATACTTCGGGCGTTTTCTCAGCACCCAACAGACGAGCTACTTTCTGGCTTGGGTCAGTAAGAAAGGGCACCTTCCACTGATTTTCCGCTATAACTTGCTTCAGATTGGCCGGAGTATCCTGCGGATGAATCGCCGGGTTGGTAGGGTTGATCAGTAAAAAACGAACTTTGTCACTCTCAAAATCTGCGATGAGCTTCGTTATACGCTGATTATAGAGCTTCGCGTAAGGGCAGTGTAAACTAGTAAATATGACTACTACCGTTGGGGTAGCAGCGTAATCTTTTAACGAAAACTCACTGCCGCTAACCAGATTATTGAGCTTAAAATCCTCAATGTAATCAGACTGTTGCGCAGTTACCGGCGATAAGAATGATAAAAACAAAACAGAAGGCAGTAGAAAACGCATAGTAACAGCAGACATATTGTGGTACATTGTTATGAAGTAGTGTTATATTACTACGTAGATAACATAAAGATCATCAATAATAGTGCCTTCTAAGCGATACTGCGCGTCGGCTGCGGAGTTAATAATCTCGGCGTCTACACGGATACCATCATCAAGGGAAAGAGACCGAATCCGAATTTGATCCTTGAAGCTAAGCGCTTTGCGTCCGTACAGCTTATACAACGCCTCTTTGGCGCACCAATAGGCGCATAGATACGAGAGGCGATTATCCGCCGTTTTTATTTCAGAAGAATTAAGAAACTTATGCTGGGTACGCAGTAGCTTGTCGCTGGGCAGTTCAATATCGATACCCACCGACGCGTGGGTATGTACCATAGCTATTCCGTAGGGGTAAGTATTCGCTAACGAAATATGATAAGTGTCGTTATTAAGGTAAGGCTTGCCCTTGTCGTCCTTATAGATTCCGGGAATAGGTAGTCCAATCTTTTCTAAAAGAGCGGCCAGAGCAGCCCGACTCGCCAGCCACTCCAGTCTTTTGCGTGGGTGTTTAATAGATTGCCACTCCGCTAAGTTGTTTGCGGGTAATTGGGTGTGGGTTATTAATACTTCCGGGGCCTCTTCTACTTTCCAAGCAGCCCAGTACGAGTTGCTATTCACCCGAACAATTTTAGCCAGTGCCATACATCAAGGATACTAGGGTAAACAAAGGTAGACCATAATAAATTAACAATGTCCGCATTTTTCGCTAATAAGCAGTCAACCCTTCGGGGGCACCGAGATTGCGTATATACGCTGGCTCAGGAGGCACCGGGCCGGTTTTTTTCAGCGGGTGGCGATGGCCTAGTGGTGCGATGGGACTTGGCGCATACTGATCAGGGCACCGTAGTGGCAAAGGTCCCGGCGTCTGTCTACGCGATGTTCTACGACAGCAACAGAAATTGGCTGATAGTTGGGCAGAACCATGAGGGGTTACGGGTTATTGACTTAGCAAACGGACGGGAAGAAGCAGTAGTACAGACAGGCAAAGACGCGCTGTTTGATGTCTGTAAGATAAAAGACCGTCTTGTGGTAGCTACCGGGGCGGGCGAAGTAGTAGTGATTGATTACGATTCCCTGAAAATTGTTGATAGGATCTCAGCTTCCCACCAGCGGGCCCGCACCATTGCGGTTACCAAATCGGGTAGCGAGATGGCTATCGGGTTTAGTGACCATACCATACGTATCTACGATACCACCCACTACCGGCTCAAAAGAACACTAACCGGGCATACTAATTCGGTATTTGTGGTCCGCTATACGCCCGACCAGCGCTATTTGATCAGTGGAGGGCGCGACGCCCATCTAAGAATTTGGGATGTCGGGAAAAATTACCAACTTACGGAATCGATTGTAGCCCATATGTACGCCATCAATCACCTGGATTTTAGCCCCGACGGACGGTATTTCGCCACCGGCAGCATGGATAAGTCGGTGAAAGTTTGGGATGCGCAGGCATTTAAGCTACTTAAGGTGATCGACAAAGCCCGTCACGCTGGACACGGCACCTCGGTGAACCGCGTGCTGTGGATGCACGACAGTGATCATTCTCTGCTGTCAGCAAGCGACGACCGAACCATATCCGTATGGCACTGGGGTAAGCACAAAAACTCTCTGACTTAGGCGAACAAAAGCAACCGCTCATTATGAATATTACACCAATAGAGATAAGGCAAAAGGAGTTTGAACGCCACTTTCGGGGCTACGACAAAGATGAGGTGAATGCCTTTTTACACACACTTTCTCAGGCGTGGGAGCGAATGCTACAAGAGAACCGTGATAAAACCGCCCGCCTCGAGAAAGCCGAAAAGGACATTGACAAAGTGCGTGAGGTAGAAGGAACCCTCTTCCGAACCCTACGAACCGCCGAAGATACCAGCGCGGGTATCGTGAGCAAGGCCCAGAGGGAAGCAGAGGAAATAGGGCAACAAGCAGAACAGCAACGGCAGGATATCATCGAAGATGCCCGCCAGCAGGCGGCCGCCATCGTTGAGAAGGCGCACCAACAAGTAGCTCAGCTGAGACAAGATGTGACGACAGCAGAATCTCATCGGCAGCAAGCGTTGGCCCAGTTGCGCACTCTGGCGCAGGGCATTCTTCAGCAGATCGAGGATGATGATGAAGTTGCTACCTCCGTTGAAATAGATTTGGATAACCAAGATGAGGTGATCTCAGAACCAACGGTGGCCCAAGCGGAGGATAGCGTAGATGAGCAAGAGGTCGGCAGGCCCAATGATGAAGTGGATGATGCTCCTGATGAACAGCTCCAAGAAAACAACGCTGAATACGAGCCCGCGTGGGCTACCGACGACCCCGAACCGGCTCCCAAAGCCGAAGAAGTGGTGCTAAAACGCCGGTCGTTTTTTGATGAACTAGACTAACCAACCTTGGAGAAGATTGCACTTGAGGGAATGGAATTTTTTGCCTACCACGGCTATTACCAAGAGGAACGAAAAACCGGAAACCGTTACAGCGTTGATATTTCGGTAGAAGCCAACCTTGGGCAAGCAGCTGAAGAAGACAGCCTGCGGGAAACCGTAAATTACGAGAAGCTCTACCGCATGGTAAGCGAAGCAATGCAGCAACCCTCCAAACTGCTCGAGCACATTGGCCACCGCCTCGCCGAGCAAACGTTTCGTGACTTTCCGGAGGTAGCGACGGTAGAAGTAAGTGTGTCTAAATTTAATCCCCCCGTGGGGGGAGTCTGCCGCCGGGCGGTAGTTACCCTCAAGCGAGTACGCGCATAGTAACCCTGATATGAACAAACTGCTGTTAGCAATTGGTTTGGTGGCAATCAGTTTGAAGCCGCCGGTTGCCCAAGCCCAGCGGCCCGCCTATGCGCTCTATAACGCTGCCGGAACGGTGCTGCACTACGATACCGCTCTGCTCCAACTATCATCGGCAGATATTATTCTATTCGGAGAATTGCACAACGACGCGCTGGTTCATTGGCTGGCTTTGCAACTCGTTAAGGACCTGTTTGCTAGAGACACCAATCTGATCATCGGAGCTGAGATGCTCGAGACCGATAATCAACTACTGCTCGACGAATTTATCGCTGGCACCATTGAGGAGCGGCATTTTGAGCAGGAAGCCAAACTATGGAACAACTACGCCACCGACTACGCTCCGCTCGTGTCGTTTGCCCGCCAGCACCGCATACCGGTCATCGCCACCAACGTGCCTCGCCGCTACGCCAGTTTGGTAGCCCGCGAAGGCCTGAGTCGGTTGGATAGCCTGTCGGCCGATGCCCAGGAACTGATGGCACCACTCCCTTTAGCGGTAGACCTTTCGCTGCCCGGTTACCAAAAGATGACGAAAATGATGGGAGGTGGAGCAAGCCACGGAACAATGAGCGGTGAGAACATGGCCAATGCGCAAGCGCTCAAAGACGCTACCATGGCGCACTTCATTCTGCTTAACCGGGGGCGGCAGGCCACCTTTTTTCACCTAAATGGGTCCTACCACAGCGATAACTTCGAGGGAATCTACTGGCATATCAAGCAGCGCAGTCCCGAAGCAGAAATCAGAACCATAAGCTGCGTTTCCCAACAAAAAGCAAGCGAGTTGGAAGAGAAATATCTGGGAATAGCGGATATCATCATTGTTGTTCCTGACGACATGACAAAGACGTACTGAGTCGCTGAAAATTGGGCAAATTTGACAGAGATAGTGCAGTGGGTAGATTATCCCCAACGGTGTGTCTCTAATTGGTGACGTTTTCTACGTATGAGACTACCTCGACAGCGTAAGCTTCGGTCGTATCGGTTGGGCTAAGTTCTTCCGTAGCAGAATCTGCCGGTAAGCCCGCGCCCTCTTCGGTGTCGCACGAGAGCGTAAACGCGAAAATTAGGGCGTAAAAGCCAAAACTAATCGCTAAGGTTAACGAACTATTGTAGAGTCTACGAGACAGATTCTTCATGTGCTTTTACGAAAGTGAAGCCACGCGCTTCGTTCCCCTCATAAAAGTCAACTACCGTACCAAGCAAAAACAGAATATCCTTCTTTTCTACGTAAACTGGTAGGTCTGCAATACTATACACCATATCGCTCTCTTTTTGGTGGTCGAACCCAATGATAAACGAAGTGCCCGCGCAGCCCCCTCCCCTAGCCCCCACGCGCAGGCCGTAATCAGCCGGAATATTCTTCGTAGCAATGGTATTTTTGATCTCGGCCAGGGCGCGAGGAGTAATCTGAACGGGAATCATACGCGGAGTGGATTAGTAGAAATACCCCTCGGTGACAACAGAAATACGCGGAAAATCATTTTTTAGCTACCTTGGTTTCTTCTAAGTTAGCGGAAACTTACGGATTCAAACCTTCAATGGATACAATCATTATCGAGTTTGCCAAACTCATCATTCCGGCCGCCATCGTGCTTTACGCCATGTACCTGGTTGTGAAGTCGTTTCTGGACAAAGAGATGGCGCAGCGCCTTACAGACATCAGGGCGGCCAACGCCAAAGAAATTCTGCCCATCCGCCTGCAGGCCTACGAACGGATTAGCCTATTGCTGCAGCGGATATCACCGAACAACCTCATCCTGCGGCTCAACGATAGCAACTACTCCTATAAAGAATTACAGCACATCTTGGTGGGTCACGTGCGGGAGGAATATAACCACAACCTCTCGCAGCAGATCTACGTGAGCGACCAGGTTTGGAGCCTCACCGCTAGCGCGGTAGAAGATGTGGTGATGACCATTAACCAGGGGGCCGACACACTGCCGAAGGACGCGCGGGGGATAGACCTCGCCAAAAAGGTCTTTGACATTCAGGGAGGCAAGCAGGTAGACCCCATCGAGCACGCCCTAAGTGTTTTGAAGCAAGAAGTGCGAACAATGTTCTAGTAAAATTAGTAGTAGGTAGAAGGGTTTTCACTACATTCAATTTTTCACCAAACACGACATCACCATGGGACTTTTTGATAAGGCAAACGACAGTTCAAGTTTTAAAAAGGCAAAGCGACAGGCATCAGGCATTTTGCAAGACCCCGACCGCTTGCGAAAACTGGTAGATCAATCGGTTAAGAAGATCAAAGACCTGCGCAACAACAGCGACGAGATGCAGGATTTTCAGCGCTACGTGGGTACTTTTAACCGGATGATCAAGGCGTACTCCAGTAAGGAATATCAGAAAACTCCGTGGAAGACGCTATTACTCACCGTAGCGGGTCTTATCTACTTTGTGTCTCCGCTAGATTTGATCCCTGACTTTATTCCGGTGATCGGTTATCTTGATGATATTTCGGTGCTGCTGTGGATTGCCAACTCCGCCAAGAGCGATCTGGAGGAGTTTGAAGAATGGGAGGAAACCTACGCTGAAACCGCATGACCAGCACAACCGTGATCACCCCAGATCATCTGGCTGCCAGCCAGTCGTACGAAGCGTACCAGCAGATGATCGCTACACTGCTTGCTGAGGGGAAAACCACCGGCGCCAACCATAGTGAAGACATGCTTCACTATACTGAGCTCAATCTGCAGCGCATGCGTCGGTTAGACAAAACCGCTCAACTTACCGAGGCAGTACAGGAAAAACTTTCGTCAGTCGCTGGTTCGCAAACGTGGATGGTACTTACCGAAGCATGGTGCGGCGATGCGGCGCAAAGTATTCCCCTGATGGCCAAAATGGCCGAGGCATCGCCGCACGTAACCCTTAAACTGCTGCTGCGCGATGAGCATCCTGACGTGATGGATGCTTACCTAACCAACGGTAGCCGATCCATCCCAAAGCTAGTTTGCCTTACCGAAGACCTGCAGGTCCTTGGAACCTGGGGGCCACGGCCCGCTGAGGCCCAGCAACTCATGAACGATTTTAAACAACAGCATCCCGACGAAGGCTACCAGGCGCTGGCGAAGGAGATGCAACTGTGGTACGCTCGCGACCGGACCCAGGCAATTCAGAAGGAGTTCGCAGAATTGTTAACTACTTGGAATTAGCTGCCTTTTCTTCCAGGTCCGCCCCTATTCGCTAGGTGATTATCGGGGCGGTTTAGTCCTTTTTGCTACTTTAGCACCTCAATCAAATACTTACCACACCAACCGCACATGGCACAAAAGCACGCACTTATCGCCGGGGCAACGGGGCTGGTCGGCAACGAATTGCTTCAGCAACTAATCGGCGGACGCCAGTATCACACTATCTCGCTGCTAAGCCGACACGAAATAGAGACCACCAGCAAACGCGTGGAGACAATTATCGTAGACTACGACCAGCTCACTGATGAACAGATACCCGCGGTAGACGATGTTTTTTGCTGCTTAGGCACCACCATGAACAAGGCTGGCTCTAAGGAGGCCTTTCGGAAAGTAGACCACGACTATCCCCTCCGAGTAGCCGAGATCACGCGTCGCAAAGGAGCGCAGCAGTACCTGCTGGTATCAGCTATGGGAGCCGATCCCACCAGCTACTTCTTCTACAACCGGGTGAAGGGTGAAGTGGAAGAAGCTATTGCTAGACTAAATTTTGATGCGTTTCACGTGCTTCGCCCGTCGATGCTACTCGGCGAGCGCACCGAAACCCGCACCGGAGAGCAGATCGGGCAAGTAATGATGCAAAGTGTTGCCCCCCTGATGGTGGGCGGGCTCAAAAAGTACCAACCTATTGCAGCCAGCACGGTGGCCGAAGCTATGGTTTGCGTGGCCAAGAAAGAACTGCGCGGGGTGTACGTGTTCGAGTCCGATAAGATCAAGTCACTGGTTCAGTACGCGTAGCTTACCAATGATCGCTCTTATCCAGCGCGTTTCTCAGGCATCGGTTACGGTGGATAACCTCGTGCGAGGATCTATCAACCGCGGGCTACTGGTGCTATTGGGGGTTGCTGATACTGATGGCCACGAGGATGTAGACTGGCTAAGCCGAAAGGTAGTTAACCTACGAATTTTTGACGACGACCAGAACGTAATGAACCGCAGTTTGCTAGAAACTGGCGGAGAGCTGTTGGTAGTAAGCCAGTTTACTTTACAGGCGAGTACCAAGAAAGGAAACCGACCTTCTTATATCAGAGCAGCGAAGCCAGAGGCGGCAGTACCCCTTTACGAGCAGTTTGTGGCAGCTTGTCAAGCACAACTCGGCAAGCCCGTGGGCACCGGCGAGTTTGGAGCCGACATGCGGGTTGGCCTGGTAAACGACGGCCCGGTAACACTCATCATCGACACGCAGAACAAAAGATAAATTTAGGATGGGCAGCACATGAAAGACGATCAAAGCGCAAAGCAAGAAGCATCGTCGGTCGGCGATATCACGCTGGCAGAAGTGCAGCAGCAAGTAGACGAATGGATCACAACCACCGGCGTGCGCTACTTTAGCGAGCTAACCAATCTGGCGATTCTTACTGAGGAGGTGGGTGAGGTGGCCCGCCTCATGGCCCGGCAGTACGGCGATCAATCGTTCAAAGCTTCCGACCAAGGGAACGAGCTAGGCGATGAACTCGCTGACGTACTTTGGGTGGTCGTTTGCCTGGCTAACCAAACCGGAGTCGATTTAACCGAAGCTTTCCGGAAAAATATGAAGAAGAAATCATTAAGAGACAAAGATCGGCACAAGCAGAACCAAAAGTTACAATGAGGCATCACTTCGGACTACTTCTGCTCCTACTGACGTGGTACGCTGCACTGGGACAAGAACCACCGAAGCATTCGGGTAGTCGTTTGGCTCTTGATAGTGTGCCAACCTTGCAGCTGAGCAAAGACGCGCTATTAGGCAAGGTTAGGCCAGCGCGCGACAGTGGATTTACATTGATTTCGCGCAAGTATACGAGCGACACGCTGGCGATTTACCTGCGAGAGCCTACCTATCGGGCGTTTGTACGCATGGCCCGCGCCGCGCAGGCAGACAGCATCAATTTAATCATACGGTCAGCTACCCGTAGTTTTGCCGTGCAACGGTGGATTTGGGAGGCCAAATGGAGTGGAAGGAGAAAGGTAAGTGGGCAAAACCTTAAAGATACTATTCCTGACCCTGAACAAAGGGCCCTCAAGATACTAGAATACAGTTCAATGCCGGGTACCTCGCGCCACCACTGGGGCACTGACATCGACCTGAACGCTTTTAACAACGCTTATTTTGCTACCGGTCAAGGAAAGAAAGTGTACGATTGGCTCGTTGCTCACGCGGCTACCTACGGCTTCTGCCAGGTGTATACCGAGCAGAACGAAGACCGCCCCCACGGTTACCACGAAGAGAAGTGGCACTGGAGCTACCTACCGCTTGCGCAGCAGTTTCTCCGGCAGTACAACCGGCAGATCGGTTACGCCGATATTGATGGCTTTGAGGGATGTTCGGTAGCAGAATCAGTTGAAGCGATTGAAAGGTACGTGAACGGTATTGCCCCGCAGTGCCAAACTACCGAGGTGGGGCCGCATTAGCCGGGTGGCTACTTAGCAAAACTCACCGCCCGCATCTCGCGGATCACGGTAACCTTTACCTGTCCCGGGTACTGCATGTCCTTCTCAATCTTACGGGAAATGTTAAACGAAAGTGATCCGGCCTGCTCATCGGTAACGGCCTCGGCGTCTACGATTACTCGAAGTTCGCGGCCCGCTTGGATAGCGTAGCACTTACTCACCCCATCAAAGTCTAACCCTAGTGCCTCCAAGTCCTTCAACCGCTGAATGTAGGAGTCTACTACTTCGCGTCGGGCACCAGGGCGTGAGCCCGAAACCGCATCGCAGGTTTGGATGATGGGCGAGATGAGGGCCGTCATTTCTATCTCATCGTGGTGGGCCCCAATAGCGTTACACACGTCGGGTTGTTCACCGTACTTTTCGGCGAGTTTCATGCCCAGGATAGCGTGCGGCAGCTCCGGTTCTTCGGGCCACACCTTGCCAATGTCGTGCAGCAAACCTGCCCGTTTGGCCAACTTAGGGTTGAAGCCTAGTTCCGAGGCCATGGTAGCGCACATATTAGCGACCTCGCGCGAGTGTTGCAGCAGGTTTTGTCCGTAAGAAGAGCGGAAGCGCATCCGGCCCACCATCCGGATCAGTTCGGGGTGCACCCCGTGGATGCCCAGGTCGATGACGGTGCGTTCGCCAATCTCTATGATTTCTTCCTCAATGTTTTTGGTGGTCTTGGCCACTACCTCCTCAATCCGGGCGGGGTGGATGCGTCCGTCTACTACCAGGCGGTGCAACGACAGCCGGGCAATCTCGCGGCGCACCGGATCAAAGCCCGAAATGATAATTGCCTCGGGCGTATCGTCTACGATGATCTCTATGCCCGTAGCGGCTTCCAGGGCCCTGATGTTCCGGCCCTCACGACCAATCACCTTCCCCTTGATATCATCGCTCTCGATGTTAAATACCGAGACGCAGTTCTCGATGGCGTGTTCGGTGGCAGTACGCTGGATGGTGGCAATCACCACTTTTTTGGCCTCTTTGGTGGCCGAAAGTTTCGCTTCCTCGATAATATCCTTGATCATCGCCGAAGCCTGCGTATGGGTTTCAGCTTCTAGGCTTTCCAGCAGATGGTTACGTGCTTCGGCTTCGGTAAGGTTTGCGGCCTTTTCTAGCACAGTAATCTGCTGTTGTTTTACGCGCTCTAGCTCAGTTTGTTTGCGGCGGTTAGCTTCTAACTGAGCCTCCAGCGTTTCCTCCTTATCCTTGAGCGCTGCTTCGGCGGCTCGAACTTTCTCGGCTTGCTCGTTGATGCGGCCCTCTCGCTGTTTGAGCTTATTCTCGTTAGTGATCAGGATGTTTTTCTTGCGAGCAGATTCCTCCTCAAAGCTGGTTTTAAGGCGGAGAAAGTTCTCTTTGGCCTCGTATAGCTTCTCTTTCTTTAGGTTTTCTGCGCTTATCTTAGCCTCTTTGATGATGAGCTTGCCCTCTTCCTGTAGCTTTTCTTCACGTTGACGGAGGCCGTCTTCACGGGCGCTAAGTTGATCTTCTTGCTGCTGGTTGGCTTTGTTAGAGAGGCTTTTGCCAACGAAGAATCCGATCGCGAGCGCTACAAGAGCGGCTAGCAAGGGAAGTAGTATTTCACCCATAGTGTTGGTTCGTTAAACGGTTAGTGACGATGCCTAACGAAGCTACCGGGCGTTGATCAACGAGTGGTTTAGTACGTGGTGCGCTGCTCCTTAGCAGCTACTGCCCGGCCAATTTGGCGGTTAATATTGCTAAGGCGTTCGGCGATCATGCTTGTTGTGTCTTGCTGCAGTTCGTCGTGTTCTAGTTTCTGCACCAAGGCATCAAAGGCTACCATAGCCAGCAAATCCTGCTTGTCGGTGGTGCCGTACTGTTCGCGGTAGCGGCGAACTTGCTCATTAATGAGCTGACTGGCCAACCGTAGGCGCTCTTCTTGTTCTGCTGCTACCCGCATTGGGTACTCTCGTTCGGCAATCTTAATCTTTATTGAGAGCTCTCCCATGGTAAGGTAATCTTGTCGTCACGCTATTGGCTCAACTGGGCAATACAGCGATCAATCTTTTTTATGTACTCGTTAATCGTACGCTTAAGTTCAGTAGTTTCGCTTTTATCGGCTACTGTCTGATTCGCAATTTTATTGATTTTAATTGTATTATGAAAGCGAGTGATCTGCTCGTCCTTCCGGCTTAGTTCCGAAGCCAGACGGATATTATCTTCTTTCAGTTGCTGAATTTCCGCCTGAGCACCCTGCTGTTGCTGAATGAGCATGGCCACTTTGCGCTCTAACGCAACAATTTCGGACATTACAGAATCGTGGTGCTTGGTAGAGCCCTCGGTAGCGACTAGCATGCTTGGTTGTTAGTAGATATATATTAATAGACGATGGTTGGTATTCTTACGAGGCGGACTGTGAAGCAACCCAGCCTGTGGAGCAAATGACTATTTACGAATAGTAGCGTTTAGTTCGTGCTTTAAAGTGTTCATAAGTTTGTTCATGGTCTTTTCAATAAGGGCATCCGTCAAGGTTTTATCCTGGTCTTGCAGGATAAAACTAAGTGCGTACGCCTTTTCGCCTTCCGCCAGTTGTTCCCCTTTGTAAATATCGAATACATTAATCTGACGAACCAACTGGCTGCTTGCTTGTTTCACTACCTCCTCTACCCTACTAAACGGAACTCGCTCACTAAGCACCAGAGACAAATCACGACGCACCTCCGGAAATTTTGATATTGGCTGATACATCAACCGACCCTTCTGACTAGCGGCGCCAACCTTGGCTACTAACCTAGGCCAGTGCACATTAGCATAAAACACCGGTTGCTGAACGCCCGCCAAACTAGCGAAAGAGCTGTTTACCAAGCCGATATCTGCCAGTATTTGACCCTGGTATAAGTACTGCAAACCATAGTCAAAACCAAGCAACTCAGCCTCATTTTGATTGGGGTCGTCTATACCAAACCTATTAAAAATATTTCGGATTAGCGAGGACAAGTGATGAAAAGATACTGGGTCTCCGCTGGTCATCCAGCTTTCGGCCTGGGCCTGCCCGGTCATGAAGATAGCTAACCCGTTTGTTTCCACGTACTTACCCTGAAGCTTTTCGTACGTGGTCCCGAACTCAAAGAGCTTCAGGTTTTTTTGTTGCCGGTTCACGTTGTGGGCAATTACCTCCAGTCCTGAAAATAGCAAACTTTGGCGCATCATACTCAGGTCTTCGCTAAGCGCGTTCACCATAGTAACCGCCCGGTCGGCACGGTGGAGCGCCTCAGCGTACGCTGGCCTGGTCAGGGAGTTGGTAATAATCTCGTAGAAACCATTGCCTACCAGCATCTCGCTAACTTTTGCGCGCAACGCAGCCCCATCCGTTTCCGGGAAGCTTGCCAGATAGTTGGTCTTCAGGTGGGCAGCAACGGGTACCTGATCGTAGCCGTAAATCCGTAAGATTTCTTCAATGATATCTGCTTCCCGCTGTACGTCTACCCGGTAGGGAGGCACCATTACGACGAGTCCTTCGCTATCCTCCTCACTCAAGATGATATCCAGTTCGGTAAGGATCGCTTTGATCTCCTCCCGATCAATCACTTTACCAATCAGGCGGTCGACGTGCGCGTACTTTACCGCTACGCGAAAGGGAGAAACTGGTGCCGGAAATACATCGACGATTTCTGAAGAAACCTCTCCCCCGGCAACTTCCTGAATAAGGAGGATGGCCCGCTTCAGGGCGAAAACCGTCATGTTCGGGTCGGTACCCCGCTCATAACGAAACGACGCATCGGTTTTGAGACTATGGTGCTGCGCTGTGCGCCGAATGTACTCAGGCGCAAAGTAAGCACTTTCTAAAAAAATGTTCGTCGTAGTATCTTTTACTCCCGATTTAATCCCTCCAAACACTCCTGCGATGCACATGCCGCCCTCCGCGTTGCAGATCATTAGGTCATCGGCCTGCAACGTACGGTTCTTTCCGTCTAAGGTCATGAACGTGCTTCCGGCGGGCAAGGTGCGCACGATCACCTCATCTCCAGCAATGGCGTCAGCGTCAAAAGCGTGTAGGGGCTGCCCCAACTCGTGCATCACGTAGTTGGTAGCGTCTACTACGTTGTTGATGGGTTGCAGACCAATGGCGCGCAGGCGGTTCTGCAGCCAGTCGGGCGAGTCCTGCACGCGGACATTGCACAGGGTCACGCCGCTGTAGCGGGGGCAGGCTTCCGCATTTTCTACCGTCACGCGCACGGGACGGCGCTGGTTGTCTACACGGAGCTTCTCTACTGGCGGAAGGGTGAGCGGTTTGCGGTACAAAGCCTTTAGGTCGCGGGCTACGCCCAGGTGCGAGGCGGCATCGGCCCGGTTGGGGGTGAGCCCTATCTCTAGTACGGTATCAGCCACCGGACGAAAGTAGTCGGTCGCGGGGGTTCCGTTGGGTAGGTCGGTAGTAAGCACCATAATGCCGTCGTGCCCCGTTCCCAACCCAATTTCATCTTCGGCGCAGATCATTCCCTGCGATGCTTCACCTCGAATTTTGGCTTTCTTAATTACAAACGATTCGCCCCCTACCGGGTGCAGCGTAGCGCCGACGGTTGCCACCACAACGCGCTGCCCCGCCGCTACGTTAGGAGCTCCGCAAACGATGGGCAGGGGTTCGTCTTGGCCGACATCAACCGTGGTTAACTGCAAACGGTCGGCGTTGGGGTGCGGCTTCACCGATAGCACCTCGCCGATCACCAGTCCGGCTAATCCGCCGGTAATCTGTTCATAATGCTCGATACCTTCTACTTCCAGTCCGGATAAGGTAAGTCTATCAGCAATAGCTTCCGCCGAATCGGGCAGGTCAATAAAGTCGCGGAGCCAGTTAACGGATATCTTCATAGTTGCCTCCCGTTTTTGGGACGGCAAAAATAAGGATTTTGGTGGGGCAACCGGGGGGATACCAAGATTATTTTATCCGGCTGGTGAAAGCAGTGATGTGCCGAGCGCAAAGTCGTACAGCGTAAGCATCCGCACCTCGTAGTAGTTGAGCCAAAAGTCACGCAGCGACTCAATGTAACGGCGACGGGCCTCGTCCTTTTCGCGCAGGGCAATACTCAAATCGGTGATGTCGATCTTGCCGATCAGGTAGCGCTGCTTAGCAATATCGTAGCGGCGCTGAGCGATATCGTCGGCCACCTCGGTGATCTCCACCTGGTCGCGCTGCATAGCAAAGGTGCGCACCTGGGTGTACACCTCCTGCTGAAAGTTGACGCGCTCTTGCTCTACCGTATACTGTTCTAGTTTGAGTAGTGCGTCGGCCTGCTTCATACGCGATTTGGCGCGCCCCCAGTCCAGTACCGGAATACGAAAGGCCAGTTCAACGATCTGCTCGTCTTCGGGTTGATTGTATACATCGGCAAAGCCGTTACCCCGGTCGGTAAGGCCATAGGTAGCGTTGATGTCTACCAAGAACCCATTCTCGCCCCGACTGCGCGCCACCTCTGCCCTTGCTTCCTTTACCCGGCGCTCAAACTCCACTACGTCAGGATGGCTAGCCGTGGCTTGCTGCAACGCTAGCTGATTATTAATGGTAAATTCGGGCACCCCCGCGGGCGGGGCAAGTACAATCGGCTCACCGTCGGTGATGCCCACAAACGACTTTAGCGCCAGTGTGCTGGTTTCTAGTTCCAGTTGGGCCTGGGCCACCTCCTGTCGCGAGTTCATCACGTTAAGCTCTAGGTTCAGTAGTTGGTCCTCAGTGATGCGCCCCAGGTTGTAGCGCCCCTGTCCGATCTGAAAAATCGTGTCGTTGTTGGCTAAGTTCTTCTGCGCCAGCGCAATATTTACCTGCTGCAGAAGCACCGCGAAGAACAGCTCGGTGGCATCTTGCGCAATCTCCTCGCGCTGTACTACGTAGCTGCGGCGGGCTTCTTCGTAGTACAAAGGCTCGATGCGGCGGTCCCACCGAAGCTTATTAAACCCAAACAGCGACTGCTGCACCCCAATACGGGCCGGTCGGCTACTGTAGGTAGTTTCATCATTAATAAAGTTGTCAGAGCGCTCAATGCCCGAACTCACGAATAATTCGGTACCGGTGGCTCCTATAGACTGGCTGGCGGTTAGGTACACATCGGTTAGGTTGTTGAACACCCGCCGAAACGCAAATGAGCCGTCGTCTTGCCGAATGGCCTGATTGGTGCGGTTGAAGTTGGGCAGATTGCCCCGAAGGGCCAGCTGCGGACGATAGTTGGCGCGGAACGAGCGCCAGCGCCAGTAGGCCAACTCCTGGCGGGTTTCAGTTAGTAGCGCGTTCGGCGAGCGGTCAAGCGCTGATTGCACGATCTCCTCTAACGTAAATTGCCGAGCGTTAGCCAGTGAATCGGTTTGAGCAGGAGAAGTAAAGGGTAGCAAGAGGAAGAACAAAAACCAAACAACGAACAAGTGGTGCGGAGTACTGAAGTTAAAGAGCCCTTTAGTTTCCGATGTTCCTTGTTTAGGGTTCAACATGCTCGTTGGTTTTAGGCCGAGAAGACTATTCATAGCGCAGTGAGGTGATAGGATCTTGATTGGCCGCTTTTCGGGCCGGTGCAATGCCAAAAATGAGGCCCACCGTAGCCGCTACTCCGAAAGAGAGCACAATTGAAGGGATCGTGATAATCGTAGGAATATCAGCGAGCCGGGAGATACTGACCGCAATAAGCATCCCTAGCAGAATACCAATAAGCCCCCCGGTGATGCTAATCAGCGTGGCCTCCAGCAGAAACTGCCAAATGATGTCTGCCTTCTGCGCACCCACCGCCAGCCGTAGCCCAATCTCTTTGATACGCTCCAGCACCGAAGCCAGCATGATGTTCATAATGCCAATGCCCCCTACCAACAACGAAATGCCCGCGAGTGCGCCAAGCACTACGTTGAAGATTTGGTTGGTTCGTTGCTGTTGCTTGATAAGTAATTCGGGAATGGCTACCTGAAAGTCTATTGCTCCAAAATGGCGCCGCTCCAGCATGCGCGACATCACTTCAGCCATCTTGTTAAGTGCGGTAGTTTCCTCCGCTTGTACCACCAAGCGATCAATTTGGTGGTAGTTGCGTTGCTCAGCAAACGCATCTTCCGTTGTCGTCTCCTCATCATCATCGCCCCGCGAGCGTTGCTTAGCCGCTTCAATGCGGGCCTTGGTGATCAAAGAGCGGTCCCGATAGCGAATTAACACCGTATTAATGGGTACGTAGACGTCCATGTTGTAGTCGCGGATTCCCAGCCGACTCATGTTCTCATCGGTAATAATGCGTGGCTCAAGCACCCCCACCACCCGCAGCCACTGGTCGCCTACTTTAACTACCTTGTTAAGCGGCTCTTCTTCGGCAAAAAAGCGGCTCTGAATTCCTTTACCGATGATGCATACCAGGTCACCTTCCTGACGCTGGCGATCAGTGAATAGTTTTCCTTGGCCTAGCTTGAAGTTGACAATGTCGAAGTAGTGGTTGTCTACCCCGACTAGCTTCGCCGACCGGCGAATTCCACCCTTGATAATGTACTTATCTAGCACTACTTCGGGACTCACCTTGGCAACCCCCGGAACGATGCGCTGGATACTCGCCGCATCGCGCAGCGACAGGCCCGGCGAGAACTTTGCCTTCTCCGCCAAAGAACTCACAGCGTCCACCTCCTCTTCGGTCTGTTTAACCACCGGGGTTATGATAATATTGTTGACGCCCACCAGTTTGATCTGGTTGAGAATCTCCTGCTGCGCACCGGCACCAATACCTAACATAGCAATCACGGCGGCTACTCCGAAGATAATACCCAGGGCCGTAAGCACCGAGCGCATCTTGTTGGCGAGAACCGCCTCCAGAGCAAGCGAAAAGTTAGCCAGAATCCGATCAATCATCACCTCGGACGGTAAGAGGTTGAGACTTCTCTAGTAGCGACACGGGTTTCTCATCGGCGTTATTAGGGATGGACAAGTAGACAACGTCGTTCTCCGCCAAGCCTTCGGTTACTACCACCAAGTCATCGCCCTTAGGGCCTAGTGCCACCTCCTGCTTCCGGGTAGCAAAGCCATTCTTCTGAAAAACGTAAGTAAGCGAGTCCCCTTGGTTATGTACGGCTTCCAGGGGCACCAAAAGCACTTCTTCTACGTAGTCAGTAACGATCATGTTGCTGGTGGTCATGGCGGGGCGCAGGGTGGTATCAGCTTCGTGCACCTCTACGGTAACTTCAAACACCTTAGCATCAGAGTTAGGACGCTGTTCGCCAATGTTGGCTACGTGCGTTACGGTGCCGCTCAGTTGTTTTTCCGGAAAAGCGTCTAGCCCTAACTCTACTTTCTGCCCCTCTTTAATGCGACTGATATCTACTTCATTGACGTAGGTCTTAGACACCATCGCCGTTAGGTCGGGCAGCGTTGCAACCACCGGCGACCACGCCTGGATCTGCGACCCCTTCTCCTTTTTGCGTCCGTCCCAGTCGCGGTCGTAGATAACCATACCATTCTCCGGGGCCTTGATGGTGAGTTGTTCCGATAGGTTCTTCAGGAAGGCTAAGTCTCCCTGATCATCTTTGAACTTAGCGCGTGCCTGAGCCATCTGAGAAACACTCTTTTGCCTGAGTAGTTCGTACTCTTGTTTACCCTGGGAAAGAGTGCGCTTGGCTTTTTCTAAATTAAGCTCGTTCTGTTTAATAGTGGCGGGGGGCTCAAACTCCGACTGCTCTAGTATCAGCCGCTTCTCTTCTACGTCGTAGTCGGCGTTCACTAGTTTATCGCGCTGCGTACGTAGCTCGATGGCAGTATCGATGCGGGTTTGCTCGTACTTGTTTAGGCTTTCTTCGTAATCCAGTTCCTCTTCGCGGATTTTTTCCAGTAAGCCCGAGCGGTCGAGCGCAGCGATAAAGTCGCCCTTTTGCACCACCTTCCCCTCGGGCACAATGTCATCGATTTTCACTTGGTAGATGCGGGCCGACTGTAAGCCAGTGGGGCCCATCACGTTGACCGAATTTTTGGCTTCCAGTTCGCCCGATACCGTAACGTTAATTTTCAGGTCATCCTGGCGAACCCGGGTGGTGATATCGTTAGTCTCTTCGGCACCCTGATTTCGGGCGAAGTAATAGCCTCCCGCTAATACGGCGACCACTGCCAGAGCAATAGCAATTTTCTTGACCATGAGCGTAATGATTAGGTTGCGTACTAAAAACTTTGGTTGGTTGGCCAATGGCCTTCCCTGCTAAACTAAGGACTAGGGTCTAGCACCCGCTCAGGACGGCGGGTGATCTCGGTATTAACTTCGTCGGTTTCTACAAGCCCGTCTTTTAGGCGAACGATGCGGTGCGCGTAGTGGGCAATATCGTCTTCGTGCGTTACCATAATAATGGTATTGCCCTGGTCGTGGAGGTCCTGGAACAGTTCCATCACGTCGTACGATGTCTTGCTGTCTAAATTTCCGGTTGGCTCATCGGCTAGAATAATGCTGGGATTATTGATGAGCGCTCGAGCGATAGCTACGCGTTGTCGTTGTCCGCCCGATAGTTCATTCGGTCGATGGTCGGCCCGGTCGCCGAGGCCAACGCTGCTTAAAACCTGCAGAGCACGTTCTTGGCGCTCGGCGCGGCTCACTCCCGCGTAGATAAGGGGTAGCGCCACGTTGTCGAGTGAAGAAGAGCGCGGCAGCAAATTGAATGTTTGAAAAACAAAGCCGATTTCGCGATTGCGAATGGTCGCCAGTTCGTTTTCCGTTAGGTCACTAACATCATTCTGGTTGAGGTGATAGGTGCCGGACGTAGGTGTGTCCAAACACCCGATGATATTCATCAGCGTGGATTTGCCCGACCCCGATGGACCCATAAAAGCGACGTACTCGCCGCGCTGCACTTGGATAGAGATACTCTTGAGCGCATGCACGGTTTCGCCTCCCATGCGGTAGGTTTTAGCAATAGCCTGCGTTTCAATGATGGCTTTCATAGTAGCGAGCCACGGTTAGGTGTGGTAGTAAGGTAGCAAAAAATGCCGACGATCTTACAACGACGGTGTCTTCTGTCTATTTTAGTTTAGGCGAAAAACTACCAACGCACATCGCTTCGACAAAAAAAGGGGGCTCCGTGAGCCCCCCTTAAACAAGTGTGTTATAAAGAAGTATGTTAGTACTCCCAAACTTCGTGCTCTCTCTCTAGTAGCTTATACTCGTAGTTCAGCGACTTAAGAAGGGCCTGTCGGCGATCGCCTTCTACCATATCCACGATTCGTGAGTCGTCGGGATTTGAGTACTTAATGATATGCGCGCTGTACAACCGTAGGTCAAACGCATGCTCCAGGTTAAGGTGCATGGCGTCGTTCTTGGGGTTTACCCACACGGCAATTTCAGGGTTTTCCTGGAATATCCGAATCAAATCTTTGTAGCGGAAAGAAGCTACTTCTTTTAGCAGACCAGTATTCGGAAAGTTTTCAGGGGGCAAAATCATTGTCACCGACTGAATATCGTAGTACTGGCGTCCGCGCTCTTTGTCAAAGATAATGTCCTCCATGATCTCAAGCACACTGGCATCGCGCGGCGTAAATAAGTAGCTATCTTCTGCCGGAGCAGCATCAGCCACCGCCGTACCTTCAGCGCCTTGCCCGGCATCGGCGGGCTCATCGCCCCAGCCGCCCCCCCAGCCATCGTCGGCGGTAGTGGTTTCTTCGCCGAAGCCCATCGCCTTTTCCTCTTCGGTCAGCATGGGCGCATCGGTAGGAATGGTCATATTCTCAATGAACGCTTCCTTCGACATTCGTGTCACACACGAGTCGTTGGTATAGGGGTACAGCGTACCATTAAGCACTGACTCGATGAGCACGCGCGTGATGCGGCGGTTCTCCGAGAAGAAGGGTTTGTTCTGCTTCTCTCGCAGGTCCATCCGGCGCCACACCCTGGTCTTATACAGCTGATCAGATTCGTGGATAGGGCGGATGGAGTTCGGGTTGAAGCCATCCACGTTGCCCACTTGGGCCTGAACGGTGGCTCCGCCGGTTAAAACAACCACCGCGGCGGCTCCTATAATTTTTTTTACATACTTCATAACACACCTGTTTTAATCGTAAAAAGCAGGCTGGGTTTAAATGCTCCCAGCCTGTAGTTATTTGCTGCTAGTTTAGCGGAACGGTAACCACTGAAGAGCTTTTCCCGATAGACACGTTTTCTGTCTTACCCTGGAAGTTCATCCGCTGCACCTTCTTGATGTCGATCACCAGTCGGTCGCCCGGCTTGGCTTTGGACATCAGTGAGCTCAAATTAGCCTTCTGACCGCTCAAGTTAGCTTTTCCTAACGGACGGCTTCCTCGTGCTAGCAATACCTCAGCATCGGTTACGCGGTAGCGAGCGTCCTTCGGTAAGAAGGTAGCAAAGCTTTCGTCCGGCACAGCTTTTACCGTAAGCGCACGCAGTCGGTTGATCGACTCGCCCTGTCGCAGGTTAATCGGCTTATTGCCCGGCCCGAACACTTCAATAGTAGGGGTAGGGATACGCTTCACGGCGAACTTCTCAGTACCAATGCGATTGCCGCCGCTACTTACCGTTAGCGAAACCGTTTTTGCCTTGGGGATGATAGTTACCTGTCCTGTCTTCTTACCCTTGATAGCGCTAGCGCCATTGGCCGAGAAAGAAGGATTGTAGGTAGTTCCCAGAGCCGGTACGTTGATCTGCAGTTCGTTGCCGCAGTTCAAGTACAAAGCCTGCACTGATTGCGACTGCACCTGAATCACTGGCTTGGTAACGAAATAAGAAACAGTATTCTCATAGGTTTCTGACTTCCCGCCTTGCTCTACAGTGATTGACGCCTTGAACTTTTGCTCAGAGCGGTTGTCCTTATCGTACTTCGTTGCCGAAGCAGGGAACTCAATCTTACCCATGCCACCTTCAACCGGAATCTTCTTGCCGTTGATGGTCATTACCGGATTAACGGCACTAGAAGAAGCAGCAATAAACAAATCTGCTTTGTACTTCGTACCGGCGGCAACAACGTTAGACTCGGGACGAACCATCGCGACGATATTGTCAAACTTCATGTCAGCAGCACCAACTTTGCGAGCGAGTGCGTCTAATGCATCAGCCTCACGATTGAGCACCTCGGTCTTGAACTGTGCTAATGAAGCCAATCCTGCGACCATCGGAGTACTCTGAAAGGTGATTTCTGAGAAGTTCTTATTTTTCTGCTCAGGGTTATCCTTAAACACCGGATTTTCAGAAGCGTCCAGCGCAATTTTGCTAAATTCCTCATTTACTGTCTGGGCTAAAAAGGAAGTATAGCCATTTAGCTCTTCCTTCAGCTTCTCGCCTTCCCCACCAGTGATCATGATCTCAGCAACTCTTGCTTCTTCTTTTGCTCCGACGTAGCCTCCGCCCTCTTTAGGACCACCTGTTTCAGCTATAAGCACACCTTTCAAGCTCTCAAGTTTCTCGAGAACTCTGCTTGTTTCAGCGCGAACTTTTTGCGCTTGCTTGAGCACAGTTACGTCTTCAGCGCGGTTTCCAGCGTCCTCAACGGCCGCTTGGATGCGCTCTACCGTTCCGCTGTTCTTTACTTTCGTACTCGCTGCGGACTGTTCCAGACTATCATCCATAAAGATAAACTTCTCCAGGATCGTATCACTTACTTGTAAGGCGAGAAGCGCGGTGAGTACCAGGTACATCATCCCGATCATCTTCTGCCTGGGAGTTTCTTTTCCTCCAGCCATAATTTATTTTATTATGTGGTTTATGATCAATTTAGGACTACGCACGCATGGCGGTCAGCATATTGCCGTACACCTTGTTTAGCGAAGCAATGTTGCCGTTGAGCGACGAGAAGTTGTTCTTAAACTGCTCAGCGTCTTTGCTCGCCTCAGCCACGTTCTCCATCGCCCCACTCAGGTTCGTGTAGAACTTGTTCATAGACTTCAGGTGGCTATTGGCATCATGAAGCTCCATTTCGTACACCGCGTTTAGCGAAGCCAAGTTCTTGGTCACGGTTTGCACTTGCGCGTGATACTCTTTAGCATCTTTGCTGGCACCGGCCATTTCGTTCATAGCGGTAACCGTAGTAGCGTACGACTGGTTCATGTCTACCAGTGACTTAGAAGCCTGCTGTACGTTGGTAGCGTACTCATTGGTAGCTACGGCAGCGTTGCTAAGATCGCTCATTTTGCCTACTGACTCAGAGAGATTTTTCATGCCACGTCCGAGGCTATCGATCAACTCAGGACCTACCTTAGAGCTTTCTAGCATAGCATCTAACTTTTTAGAGGTAGAACCATTGCTGATGGCCTTACGGCTTACAGGGGCACCACCGGCCAATTCGGGATACACCAGCGACCAATCGGGCTCTTGGTGACGAGGCTCAAAGGCACTCAGGAAAAAGATTACTGCTTCTGTGGTTAGACCGATTCCTAGCATCAGTCCGCCACCTTCCAAGTGCAGGATTTTGAACATTGCACCAACGATTACGATTGCTGCCCCAATTCCGTAGATTTTGGGCATAATTGATCCATAAAGAAGATCCACGAATCCACCTTTTTTCTTGCTCATGTTTGTCGAGATTTAATTGATTTAGAGTTTGATTTATTTGATTTGATTAATTGAGTTCGTTTCCGCCAGAGCGACCAATGTAGGTCATGGCACATCGGAATCCGGTGTAGGCTGTTGTAGAGTCTTTGTGCTCGTAGCCTCGGGTTCCGGTTTGTAAGAAGTAAGAGATATCTTTCCAAGAACCACCGCGTACTACCTTTTGAGGTTCGTTAAGGTCGTTATACGTAGGGTTCAAGTCCCACACGATGGCGGTAGCGGCAGGGTTCCAGGCGTCCTCGCACCATTCGCCTACGTTGCCCGACATATCGTAAAGACCGTAGTCGTTGGCAAAGTAAGAGTTAACGGGGGCGGTGTAAGCGAAGCCATCATCAAAGTAGTTGCCGCGGCCGGGCTTAAAGTTGGCTAGCATACAACCCTTTGAGTTGCGGATGTAAGGACCACCCCAAGGGTACTTAGCAATTTTTCGTCCGCCACGGGCAGCGTACTCCCATTCGGCCTCCGAGGGTAGTCGAAAATTAGGCATAATGAATTCGCCGTTACTTTCGCGGTAGTTATTCAGGTAGACGGTGCGCCACTGGCAGAAAATCTTGGCGGCCTCCCAGTCTACCCCAACCACGGGATAGTTGTCAAAAGCAGGGTGTGAGTAGTAATAAGTAACCAGCGGGTCGCCCATGTGGTGCGTATAGTTACGCTGCCACACGGCGGTGTCAGGGTATAGCTCGTCCATCACGAAGTTAGCCCCTTTGCCCACGAGAAATTCGTACTCGCCTTCTCCCTCCTGAAGCTCCTGGACAAACTGACGGTACTCGTTGTTGGTAATCTCGGTGTCGTCCATAAAGAACGCCCCAATGGTGATCTGCTTGTTAAAGCTCACCTGGGTGGCCACCGGGTCTTCATCGGCCTGCCCCATATGGAACGTTCCGGCAGGGATTCTCACCATGCCGTAGGGAGTAGGCATTCCGTCGTACTCTCTTCCGGATACCCCTACTAGCTGACCGAAGTCATCACCCTTGCCGCCGAACAGGCCGCATCCTTGCAGGGTGAACAGCGCAGCCATGGATAATACGGCACTGCTGTAACGAAAAATTTTACACATAACACACATTGTTTAAAACATACACGTAAACACGAACACAAATATTGCGATAGTCTGGCAAATGAACTACTCGTTTTCGGGCAATTCACTGCTTTGTAACATTTTATAATTTATTCAATAAATGCTATAATTTTACCAAACAGGCCTACTGCCTGAATCGGGGAGTGCGAACAACCTTCTTGCCGCTCTGTGAGGCAAAAGGAAGGCTATAGCGAAGCATCACCTCATGAGAAGCAGTAGCCTTAGCCTCCTGAGCAATAATTGTATAATCAAAAGCGTAGCCTAACTTCAGCGACTTCTCTTTAAAGAAGCTGTACCCAAGCATACCTACCAGAGCCTCTTGTTGTCGATATGACAAACCGGCCCACATGGTATCATCGTAGGTGGCCAGCACCCCGACGTCAAACGAAAAAGTATTTAAATCAGACTGCACCAAGAACGAAGGAGTCAACCGCACCTTATAAGTAGGTTCGTAGTCGAACCCACCGGTGGCTACCATCAGATTCTCTAACGGATTATTGAGCGTATCAATTCCAAAATTGAACTGTGTATCTAGCACATGCTGAAAACTAAGTCCACCGTAGTAGCGCCGGGCCCGGTAGAAAATTCCTGCTGAGAAGTCGGGCCGTACCTGGGAGTCTTTGCCCGCCTGCCGCAACGGATCAAGCTGATCTACCCACAGGTACTCATCAAAGTCGATAGTCTGAGAGAAAGCGCCCGCGCGGACGCCGAGGCTTAACTTACCGCTTCCTACTCCTAAGTGATAGGCGAAGGAAAGCTGTGCTTCTTGGTTGGTAAGGGGACCGATGCGGTCGTTTACCACGTGCACCCCAAAGCCGCCCCTTAGCCCAAGCACAGGAGTGCTAAGACTAATCACTTGGGTGCTGATGCCTCCGGCCAGATCGCCGTTGGTAGGCTGGTAACCCGCCCATTGGGTACGGTGAAAGGCAGTAAATGTGGTTATCCCATCTACCCCAGCGTAAGCCGGGTTGTAAAATAAGGTATTAAACATGTACTGGCTAAACTGCGCACTCTGCTGGGCGTACGCCTTTAAGCCGCCCAATAGAACGAGTCCCGTAAGGATAGACAGTAATTTTACTTTCATAGAGCGGGGCACTAATGCAGCCAAAGATATAGTTTTGCAAATGACATTTTCACGCTGAATTTGGGCTTTTCCATACAACGTAGACTTATGATTCTAATTGTATTGAGGTGGGTTGAGAGGCTAGCGCTTTTTGTTGGCCTCCTTCATGTATACCTCAATGGCGCCCGTCATTGAGGGAGCATTGGGGAGGGGCGCTTCAATATCTAGCGTTAACCCGGCCTCACGGACCGCCTGAGCGGTAGTAGGGCCAAAAGCCGCGATACGGGTATTGTTTTGCTTAAAATCGGGAAAGTTAACAAACAAAGAGTTGATGCCTGAGGGACTAAAAAAGGCGATTACGTCGTAGTTAACGTCGGCCAAATCGGATAGATCAGCAGCGACGGTTTCGTACATGACGGCTTCCGTATAGCGGTACTGGTTATCTTCCAGAAAACTGGGTATATCGTTCTTCCTGATACTGGAGCACGGAAAGAGGTAATGCTCGTCCTTGTGCTTCTTTAAAATCTCAAGAAGATCGCCAGCGGTTCGGAAGCCCGTAAAAATCTTGCGCTTGCGGATGATGATGTACTTCTGGAGGTAGTTCGCGGTTTGCTCGGAGATGCAGAAGTACTTCATGGTGGCGGGCATCTCGATATTCATCTCCTTACAAATATCAAAGAAGTGATCTACCGCATTGCGACTCGTAAAGATGATCGCCGTATGCTGCAAAATGTTGACCTTCTGCTTTTTAAACTCCTTGAGGCCCACCGGCTTCACCTCGATGAATGGCCTAAAATCTACCTGCAGCTTGTGCTTCTCAGCAAGGTCAAAGTAGGGCGACTTACCATTTTGGGGTTCTGGTTGAGAAACAAGAATACTTTTAACTTTTGATAGTCTTTCTTGGGGAATATTCACGGCGCTACTATTCATACGTAAACCTAAAATGATCAACTTAACGGCTAGCTTCGCAAAAGGTCGGTGTCTGGGGCTTCTACGCCTCTAACAAGGCTGGGCTAAGGTATCGTTCGGGACCCGACCGTGATAAAATGAACGACAAGACTCTTTTGCACACAACTGCTAACCGATTAATAACTTTAGTCCTATTGATAAGGGTATTATTTCAGCGGTGCAAATGTAGGAAAATAAATACATACTTTTGAGCGAGCTGTTTCTGAAAAGGCGCAGGTAAAGAATCAGTACCCGCACTGCTGCAAACGCTACAAACAGATACGATAAGATGCGCACGTAAACCGGCTCGTAGGCCGCAAGGTTGTAGCGAAAGCAGACCGCCATCACGAACACTGCTCCCCAGAACATAATAGACAAGCGCATAAAATCGAACATGTGCAGGTAGGTAAGTTGCTTTAGCTTGAAGAGCGAGCCAAACGAAACTACAATAAGGTACTTTGCCCAGATCGTAAATAGTATTAGTAAAGTGAGTAGAAGCCACCGCCCCAGGTAACCCGCTACGCTGGGGGAAGCATCCTGATCAAAAAAGAGCCAGTGGTCTACATTAGGGGCTAATGCAACGAGAAGAAAAGCTACTACCAAGCAGTGCTGAATTAGAAAAAAGGTGTGCGGTTCGTTAACCAAGCGAATTCTCAAGTCCTCTTCCCGAGAGCGTAAGGATAATATTTTCGGAAGGTTATAGATGTTTCGAAACGTTTTTGGATAACGGTTGATGGAGATAGCGTAAAGCATCAGCAACGCTACCAACCCGAGGACAAAAAAGTTCTCTTTGGCCGACAGTGAGCGAAGCAATACTGGGTGAGGCGGAGTGAGCGGGGCGCTCGTGTTGTTTATAATTTGTAGTTCTACCTGAGCAAGTTGGTGGGCAGGCTGATAGACGGTGAGCAGTAGCATCGGCTGCTGGTAGACTTTACGGAGGCTGTCGATCGAGTAAATAAGGCATTCTGGCTGCTTAATACTGGCCGTTATTTCCCTCTCGATAAGCAACGAGGTATGAGCAGGCAGGCAGCAACGCAGTTGGTTTCCTGCGTACTTCTCCAGATCAAGGCGGAGGCCAACAATAGTGGGGTTCGCCCGGTCGCGCGCTACAAAGGGCACGTAGCGGTTTTCACCGTCGATAGCCAGCCACTGAGCACGAAGGTCCTCAACCAAGTGATAGGACTTGTCGTCGGACTGAGCCACCGCCGAGCCCCTGAGCACCACTAACAGTACGATAAGAAACAGTTTGCCCATAATAAATAGCTAATAGGGCGAGCACACGAATTATACCGCAAAGGTACGACGCAAATAGCAGGCGAAGTACTGTTTTACGCAGAATTTAACGCACGTTGCCAAAACCGTTTTTCTATCGCAAAGGAACCAGTCAGAGAATAAAAATATACAAGGAAAATGTTTGACAAATAGCAAATCGCAGCGCTTATCTTGCCGTTTTGACGGAAGTTTAGCACAATCCGCTACATCGCTCACTAAGTGTACGGTTTCAACGGAGGGCGTAGATATTGCCTTATACCGGCTAAGGCCGATTAGTCATCCTAAAATCGAAGTTGCAAAAGAACGTACGCGTTGAACGGGGCCTGCACGAAATAGCCCGGAACGGTAGCTTCGCCCGCCTGAACGGGCTGCCCAAAGGTGTAATAGGGTTCATCCAGTAGGTTGTTTAGGTGAATGCTCAGGGTCTGGTTCTTCAGAAAGCGAACCGACGCACGAGCGTTCAGCACAAAAAAAGCAGGCAGCGTAAGTTCAGGCTGGTTGGTGGGCTCTAAAAACGATTCGCTCACGTAGCGAGCACTAAGCGCTACCGAAAATGCGTCGACCTGGTACGCTAGGCTGCCGTTGGCGATCCAGGTTGGGCTGATGATGGGCTCAACATCCTGGTAAATCTGCTCACTATCTTCCGGGGCGAAGGTTGCAATGTTACTTTGAAGGTAGGAAAGATTACCCGTAAACGTTAACGCCGGAAAGACACGATACTCCCCCGTTACCTCCAGGCCACGGCGGTAGCTACTAGCAATGTTCTTACGCAGTTGTATAAATCCTTCGGGAATGGCCTGCCCGATTGGGGCAATTTCGTTGGTAAACTGCATGTGAAACAAGTTGGCCTGGCCGCTGAAGCGGGTAGCGTTGACCCGTACACCTACCTCAAAATCATTAACGTACTCAGCCTGTACCGCGTCTCTATCCTGTACGCTAGCTAGGTTGAACCGGTTAATCTGAGCGGCACCCAAGATATCAAAGCGCGTAGGCTCGCGGCCGCTGCGGCCGTAGGATGCGTACAGGTTGGCCAACCTACTCAGCTGATACGTGACGCCCACTTTGGGATTTAAAAAAAGCCACTGACGATCAGGAATAAGTGCCGGTTGCTCTAAAAGTGCTGTGTCGGCGCGTAGTTGTAGGTTTACTGCACGCAGTTGCAAGTCGGCGAATAACAACCAGTCTCGGTACGAATAACTGAGCTTGGCAAAGGTGCTGAACTCATCCTTGCGCGAGCGGTCTTGATAGTACGGGTTGGCGTCGTCCGGAAGCACCGCCTCCTGATTTTCCCTTCGGAAGGTGTAAGCGTGAACGCCACCATCTAGCTCCCAGCGGTCATCGCCAAAGGTGTGGCCAACGGTAGACATTAGCCCGTAGTGATCGTTGAGTAGAGGATAATTAAGCTGGGTAAACTGATCGGTGGTGTTAAACACCGTATCAGACCCGCTCACCGAAAAGGTATTTGCGGGAGCTGAAAAGCCAATCGGAAAATCGCCCCCGGCGGCCCCGTAGTACAGGGTAGAAGTCCAGGTGGTATTTATCCCCACAAAACGGGTGTACTGCAGAAGGATCAGCGACTGCCCAAATTCATCAATATCGTTCTCCGATACGTAGTTGGTTCGGGGGCGGCGCTGAATGTCCGACAGGGCTACCGGCAAGTAGGCCAACCCATTCTGACTGCGTCCGGTGAACCCGGTGACCTTCAGTAAGCTTTTGCGCCCGAAGTAGCCCCCGGAGAAGAAGAATGAATAAGAGTTCGTGCTGGAGTGGTCGCGGTAGCCGTCAGAATTTGTTCGGGTAAACCGACCATAAAAAGCTGTTTTGTTGGCGAGTAGTCCGGTTTTCGCTTCGCCGCTAAGGCGATAAGTATTAAAGGAGCCGCCCATTAGTTGCGCCTCGACGCTAGGCACACTGTCGTTCAGGTCGACTGACTCAAAGTTGATGGACCCGGCGTAAGAAGCGGTGCCGTTGGTGCTGGTACCCACACCGCGTTGCACCTGCACCGAGGCAATACTGTTGCCAAAGTCAGTAAAATTAGAGAAGAAAACTCCCTGATCAATCATGTCGTTGAGGGGCACTCCGTCCAGGGTGATATTGATACGGGTTTGGTCGATGCCCCGCAGGCGCATCTGTCCGTAGTTGCTTATGTTGGTTCCTGATTCGGAATAGGCCAGTACCGCTGGCGTCAACTCCTCAAGGGCGAAAAGGGCATCTTGTCCGACGTAAACTGCCTCGATGCCCTGCTGGTCGATGGTAGTTTGCGTCACCGGCGCTTGCTCATCGGCCCGAATAGCCTGAATTACCACTTCTTCCAGAGAAATATCCTCGCGAAGTACCACATCTCGAACGAGGGTGTCGCTATCGGCGGCAAGGGGTATGGTTCGGCTTTGGTAGCCCACGTAGCTTACCTGAAGCTCAGCAGGAACTTCTTCTACCTTAATTTGATAGTTTCCCCGGGCGTCGGTAGCTGTCCCCAGCGTAGTTCGGGGCACCACTACGGTAGCGCCTACCAGGGGCTGTTGCTGGGCATTAGTTACCTTACCCTGCACAAAGTACTGCGCGCATCCCAACGTGGGGAGCGCCAGGCTGGCCACGAGGCCAATTAAAAAAGATTTCACGTTTGTCTAGTATTTGGTAAATAAATTGGGAGCGAGGGGAATGCTCCGCAGGAGTTGCTCTACCGTAGTGCACCTCCTCTATATTACCATACCGTATCCCTTCGCCAGCATTACCCGGATCAGGTTCAATGGGTATAATCTCAGCCCGTTGTTGTGGGGCACCCCTTTGCGGTAAATGTAGGGAAGAACTACGTGCCGAGCAAGCGATCTACGGCTCGGCTTGCCGCACCTAGTCGTTCGTTACCCCGCCCCGACACGAGGGTGTACCGCTTATCGCTTAGCGCTTGCTCGTACTGCTCAAGCAGTTCAAGGCGATTGTGCTGATTCTCTCGCTGCGGGTCGGGTTGCCAGGGAAGATCCGGTGAGCAGAGCAGGTAGTGGTCTACCGGGCGCCGAGCGAATTGCTGCTCGATCCAGGGATCACAGCGGCCGTAGCGATAGTAGCTCCAGATACGAAGCACCAGCAAACTGGTATCGCAGATAAGCAAGGGCGGATTAGTTTGAGCAGCAGCATCTTCCCGCCGCACTTGTTCTTGGGCAATGCGTAGCAGGTCGGCCTCTTGGTAAGGGCGGGAGAGTTGATCGATGTATTCGCGGGCGTACTCAGCTACCCACGGCACCCGGTAATGAGCCGCCAGCGATCGGGCCAGCGTAGTTTTTCCGCTAGATTCGGGGCCAGTTATTACTACTTTAAGCATAAGCAAGCGTTTTCTTCCACCGGCGATACCCGTAAGCAGCCAGACCGAGATAGACAAAGTAGAGTAGCGATAGCAAGTAGAGTTCTTTGTAGAAGTAGATACCCGTCGCCACGGCGTCCACTCCGATCCACAGGAGCCAATTCTCCAGCTTCTTCTTCGCTAGCATGTACTGCCCTACCAGGCTAAACGAGGTAGTGAACGCATCCCAGTAGGCCAGGTCGGCGTCGGTGTAGCGATCAAACAGGTAGCCAATTACTCCGGTTCCTGCTGCTCCCAGTACCAATAGCCTTAAAATCATGGGGGGCGAGAGGGTAGACACGCGTAGTACAGCGTTGTTTTGGCCGCCGTACAGCCACTCGTACCACCCGTAAAAACCTAGGATAACGTACATAACGTGCAAGATCAGGTCAGAGTAGAGGCGGACTTCGTAAAAAAGGATACCACTTAGCACCACGCCCACAATGCCTACCGGCCAGCCCCACACATTTTCTTGCGTGTTGAAGTAGACGGCCACCAGGCCGAACAGCACAGCGAGCACTTCTATCCAGTTAATTTCCATCGGGCAAGGTTAAGCACGAATCGGTCGAGATTCAAGCAGCGAGCTAGTGAAGGGGAACGGGGGCCGGGCCCACGATGTTAAAATCTTCATGGCCGGAATCTACCTTCACGTACCCTTCTGCAAGCAGGCGTGTCACTACTGCGACTTTCACTTTAGCACAAATACCCAGCGGCGAGAAGACATGGTGCGTGCCTTGGCAAAAGAACTAACCTTACAGCGAGACTATCTGGCCGGGGAGACGGTGCAGACAATCTATCTAGGTGGTGGAACGCCCTCGTTACTTGCGGCTTCCGAACTAGCGCTGCTTTTAGCAACGGTTCACCGACAGTTTCCGGTGGCCACGCAGCCGGAGGTCACCCTTGAAGCCAATCCTGATGACTTAAATCCAGCCAAGCTGAAAGAGCTGCGCGCGGCAGGAATCAACCGACTGAGCATTGGTATCCAGTCGTTTCACGAACCCCACCTGCGGTACCTGAACCGGGCCCACGGGGCCGACGAGGCCGTACGGTGCGTGCAGCAGGCGCAGGATGCAGGCTTTAGCAATATCAGTATTGACCTGATCTACGCCATTCCGGCCGAAGACCATCGCATCTGGGAGAAAGACCTGGCCCAGGCGGTGGCGTTGCGTCCGCAACACATTGCTTCGTACTGCTTGACGATAGAGGAGAAAACGGTGTTTGGCCGGTGGCAACAGCAGGGCAAGTTGCGAACCATGGGCGACGTATTTGCTGCCGAACAGTTTGAACTGCTCTTGGCTACCCTCACTGCGGCGGATTACGACCCCTACGAAGTGTCTAACTTTTGCCGACCGGGTTACTACGCAAAACACAACACAAGTTACTGGCAAAACCAGAACTACCTAGGTGTTGGACCGAGTGCCCATTCTTACGATGGGGTTAGCCGACAGTATAACGTGGCCAACAACGCGAAGTACCTGCGGGCAATAGCTGACGGCTTGATTCCTTTTGAGCGAGAGGTACTATCGCGACACGATCAGATCAACGAACGGATCATGACGGGGCTACGGACTAAGTGGGGCTGCGACCTAGCGGGCCTAAAAAATCAATTGCACTACGACTTGTACGAGACCCACCGCGCTTACATTAACCAACTGGTTAAAGAAGGAAAGGCGGTGGTCCAGGAAGACCACCTTATCCTAACAAGCAGCGGAAGGTTGGTGGCCGATGGGATCGCGGAAGCCTTCTTTCTGATTGATGCAGATGAGGTTGTATCACGATGACCAGGAGCCTTCTTCGGCTTCCTTGGCTTCCCCTTCTTTCTGTCCGGTAACCTCTTCATTTTCGTCGAAGCGCGTCTTCTTTTTGGCCACCGCTTCGCGGTAGTTAAAGGGGCGAATGATCAAGCGCGTACCTCGGTCGTAGGTGAAGTAGTTCCACGTCCAGTTGCCCAAGGTAACCAACTTCTGACGGAAGCTAACTAGGTAGAGCAGGTGCACGAACATCCAGGCCAACCAGGCGGGCAAGCCCGAGAATTTCATGCCGTTGGGCAAATCAGCGACGGCGCGGTTGCGACCAATGGTGGCCATCGTTCCTTTGTCGAAGTAGTTGAAAGGCTTCAGTGGTTTGTCTTCAAAAAGCGCTTTCAAGTTTTTGGCCAAGTGCTCGCCCTGCTGCATCGCCACCGGCGCCACTTGTGGGTGCCCCTTAGGATAATCGTCGCACTCCATGTAGGAAACGTCGCCGATAGCAAAAATATCGGTGTACCCCTTTACGCGGTTGTACTGGTCCACCACGTAACGGCTTTTCTCAGCCTTGGCTTTGTCCAGTCCCTTCACGATGCGGCCGGTTACTCCAGCAGCCCAGATCAGGGTTTCGGCGATAATCTTCTCGCCGGTGCTCAGGGTCACTTCGTAACCGTCGTAGTCCTTCACCATCGTGTTAAGGAGCACATTGGTCTCAAAGCGTTCTTCTAAATCTTTAAGCGCCTGCTTTCCCGATTCTTCGGACATCGGCGGCAGCAAGCGTTCCAGGCCTTCTACCAGGTAAACCTTCATCATCTTAAAATCCAGATCGGGATAATCGCGGGGAAGCACGTACTTCTTGAGCTCTCCTAATGCTCCGGCTAGTTCTACCCCGGTGGGTCCGCCGCCGACCACCACAAAGTTGGTGAGGCGATCAATTTCTTCGGGATCATCGGAGGTAACGGCTTTCTCGAAGTTTTGAAGAATCTGGCTGCGCAAATTAAGCGCCTGGGGCACCTGCTTAAGCGGAAACGCTAGGTTTCTGATCTTTTCGTTGCCGAAGTAATTGGTATGGGTGCCCGTGGAGATCACCAGAAAATCGTAGCGGATGCGACCGATATTGGTGTTGACCATCATCTCGTCGGGACTAATGGACTCTACCTTGGCCATGCGAAAGAAGAAATTCTTACGGTCTTCGAATACCTTACGCAGGGGAGCGGCGATAGAATCGGGTTCCAGTCCGGCGGTAGCCACTTGGTAAAGCAGTGGCTGAAAGGTATGGTAGTTGTGCCGGTCGAGCATCACCACCTGCACATTTTTAAGGTTGAAGTTTTTTAGCAGCTGAATGCCGCCAAACCCTCCGCCAATCACCACCAAACGCGGTTGTCCCGTGTCGGGCAGCTGACTCGCCAGCTTGCGGTCGTGGGTGGTGTATTCGGTAGCCTCATCAATAACAGCCATCGGAAGGTGGGTTGGTAGGTTTACACTAGTGAGTAAACGACTGCTTCGGCTGGGTGTTTAGAAATTCGGCGGGAATAATAACAGCGATGAGCGACTTTACTTACGCTTCGTACCCCAAGTACGATCCCAGCCACTTCTCCACCTCTGGCACGGGCATGCCCTTGCGCACCGCGTAGTCGTGCACCTGATCTTGATCTACTTTAGAAATGCCAAAGTAGCGCGACTCGGGGTGCGAGAAGTACCAGCCACTTACCGCCGCCGTGGGGAACATCGCGTAGCTCTCGGTCAGCGTGATTCCGGTGTTTTCAGTAGCATTTAGTAGTTTAAACAGCGTGGCTTTCTCAGTATGGTCGGGGCAGGCGGGATAGCCGGGGGCGGGGCGGATGCCCTGGTACTTCTCGCGGATCAGCGCGTCGTTGTCCAACTGCTCGTCGGGAGCGTAGCCCCAGAACTCGCGGCGCACGCGGGCGTGCATCAACTCGGCGAAGGCTTCGGCCAAACGGTCGGCCAAGGCTTTCACCATAATGGCGTTGTAGTCGTCGTGGTCGCGCTCAAACTCCTTGGCGATCTCGTCGCAACCGATCCCGGTCGTCACGGCAAAGCCCCCTACGTAGTCGTTCACCCCGCTGTCGGCCGGAGCCACAAAATCAGTCAGGCTCAGGTACTCCTTGCCGCTGGCTTTCTGGGTTTGCTGCCGCAGGTGGTGCAGCGTAGTCAGTGGCTGACTGCGATCTTCATCGTCACCCGCAAATTGGTACAGCGCAATATCGTCGTCGTTGATGGCGTTGGCGGGGAAGAATCCGATTACGGCTTTGGCCCGCAGCCAGCGTTCGTCAACGATCTTTTTGAGCATAGCCTGTGCATCGCGGTACAGGTCGCGGGCGTGCTCACCCACCACCTCATCATCCAAAATCTTCGGAAACCGACCGGCCAGCTCCCAGGTCATAAAGAAGGGTGTCCAATCGATGTACGCAGCAATTTCTTCCAGCGAGTAATCATCGAACACGCGGGTGCCCAGAAACTGCGGGCGGGTCACTTGCCGAGCAGTCCAGTCGGTTTGGAATTTATTCGCCCGGGTTTCGGTCAAGGGCGCGAAGTTTTTCTTCTGTTGCTTGCCGGCGTGGCGGTCGCGCATCTGCTGGTACTCGTCGCGCACCTGCTGGGCGAAATCGTCTTTGGCCTTTTGATTGAGTAGGTTGCTCACCACCGGCACCGAACGCGAGGCGTCGAGCACGTGGATGACCGGACCGTGGTAGTGGGGTTCGATCTTGACGGCGGTGTGAATCTTAGACGTGGTGGCCCCGCCAATCAGCAAAGGCAGCGTGAAGCCTTCTTCTTCTAGTGCCTTGGCTACGCTCACCATCTCGTCGAGCGAGGGGGTAATGAGTCCGCTCAGTCCGATCACGTCCACACCTTCCAAGCGGGCTTTGTCCAGAATGTCTTGGGTGGGCACCATCACGCCCATGTCCACTACGTCGTAGTTGTTGCAGCCCAGCACCACGCTCACGATGTTTTTGCCGATGTCGTGCACGTCGCCCTTCACGGTAGCCATCAAAATTTTGCCCTTCGCCTGCTGCTTATCTCCCTTTTCGGCTTCGATGAAGGGGATCAGGTAGGCTACGCCTTTTTTCATCACGCGGGCGCTCTTCACCACCTGGGGCAGAAACATTTTGCCCGCCCCGAACAAGTCGCCCACCACGTTCATGCCGTCCATCAGCGGACCTTCGATCACCTCAATGGGGCGGTCGTACTGCTGCCGGGCCTCTTCCACGTCGGCCTCGATGAACTCGGTGATGCCTTTTACTAAAGCGTGCTTGAGGCGCTCGCCCAGGGGCTGACTACGCCACACCTGTTCGTCTTTAGCCTTGACCTTGCCGTCATCCTTGTTCTTCTCGGCGTAGTCGACCAAGCGCTCGGTGGCGTCGTCGCGGCGGTCGAGCAGCACGTCTTCCACCCGCTCGAGCAGGTCTTTCGGAATGTCGTCGTAGATCTCCAGCATGGTGGGGTTCACGATGCCCATGTCCATGCCCGCACGCTTGGCGTGGTACAGAAAGGCCGAGTGCATCGCCTCGCGCACCGGGTTGTTGCCCCGGAACGAGAACGACACGTTGCTCACCCCGCCGCTCACGTGCGCGCCGGGCAGGTTTTCGCGCGCCCACTTGGTGGCCCGGAAGAAGTCCAGCGCGTTGCGGCGGTGCTCTTCCATGCCCGTGGCCACGGGGAAGATGTTAAGGTCGAGGATAATATCCTGCGGCGGGAAGTTGACTTTATGGACCAGCACGTCGTAGGATCGCTGCGCGATCTCGAGGCGCCGCGCGTAGTTATCGGCCTGCCCGTCTTCGTCGAAGGCCATTACGATCACCGCCGCGCCGTAGCGCTTAACTTTTTTAGCCTGCCGGATAAAGTTTTCTTCGCCTTCCTTTAAACTGATGGAGTTGACCACCCCCTTGCCCTGCACCACCTTGAGCCCGGCCTCGATGATGTTCCACTTCGAAGAGTCGATCATGAAGGGCACCCGGGCAATATCGGGTTCGGCCGAGATGAGGTTCAGGAACTTCACCATGCAGGCTTCGCCGTCGAGCATGCCGTCGTCCATGTTCACGTCGATGATCTGCGCTCCGCCCTCCACCTGGTCGCGGGCCACGGCGATCGCTTCTTCGTACTTCTCTTCGGCAATCAGGCGGGCAAACCTGCGCGAACCGGTTACGTTGGTACGCTCGCCCACGTTCACGAAGCCGGTAACCTCATTGATCACTAGCGGTTCCAGTCCACTGAGGCGGAGGTCAGCGATGGTTTTATCGCGGGTGATATTGGCTACTAAGGTATCTTCCGACGGGATGGGACTAATCATAAGAAGTTGAAAAAGAGCTTTTTAACAATGCGATAACTCATTTGATGATTGGTATGCGAATGCTGTTCTTAACCTTGGCGTACTCTTTTTCTCTCCTCTGCTCGTTCTTTGTAATTTCGTATTCCTGTTTTCTCACTGCCACCTTCCACCACAAAAGGGCGGGAATAAGGCCATTAGAATGGTTTTCTAAACGAAGGAACACTCTTTGATCTGGATCTTTAGCATTTGCTAATATTTCGCTAAGTGCTCTTGTCGTCATCCCAATGTCGCTCGCTATTTCCTTCTGCGTTTTCTTGACAATAGCCATGTAGCGAATTAGATACTTGCTAAAATCATTTTCAACATCGTATTCACGTCCAACAGATTCTGTCATCTGATACTTTAGTTGCATTAGAGATGAATACATTCTTTCTGGCTCGGTCATCGCCGCGCGCTGATTCTTACGCAAGTTGCGCATCGCATCGTGCATCTCCTTCTGTTCTTTTTTTGTCAAATTCAGCGGAAGAATAAAAGACTCAGCAATTTCTTCATCCGTATATTTTTGACTCAACTCTTGATAGATATTCTTCACCTCACAAGTATTTTTGAATTAATCGCTCAGAACCTGTAGCGTACACTGCAAGTTGCCTTCCAAATTGTTCAAACCCGTATGTCTCTTGGTAGTGTCTGATGAGCTGTGTTTTGGGAATTAGCGATACAAATCCGTCGTATCCTTTTTCAAAGGACAAACGGCAACAATAGGCAAGCAGACATCCAGCTATGTTCCGATATTGCTTTTTACTGCCCACATTTTCACTGGACACCTCTAATAAATTGATGTGAATACGGTACTCTTTCGGAAAATCAATCACTGAAACTAATAGAGGTTATTCTGATAAATTCTTAAGGTTCGTGTCGA
>JBASAY010000086.1:0-13219 GCA_049650865.1 Tunicatimonas sp. | reverse complement strand
GTACACGCCGCGGCGTGTACCCACTAGACCCACTAGATTCACTAGACCCACTAGACCCACTAGATTACCAGGAGTAGGCTCATCTTTATGTTGTAAAACAGAATAACAATTTGCTAAATATCACGCTTAGCAAACGTGTACAAGTGCTGGGGGGTACGATAAAAAATCGTGTCATAGTATTCGTCTAGCCCCCTTGTCGCTAAGTCTTTCTTAAACGTAGTTAGCAGGAAGTCTAGTCCGGGCTTTCCGCCGTAGGTACTCCAGTAGGTATTTTTAGCGGCATCCATCCCGATCGTAATCTGCGACGCAAACTCGGGCAGCAGCGCTTCTAACAGCGTATACGTACCGTTTTCCTCCCCTTCCTTCCAGCGAAACGCACTGTCGTACTCGATGCGAACGCCGGTTTGCAGCACCTCTCGGTGATACTCCGCGTCCACCCGCCGGTCGAGGTGTGAAAGGACAACGTGCTCCAGATCAGCTCCGAGTTTGTCGAACAGCTGGGCCTGCTCCAGGGCCCAACGGCCGTAGTTGGTATGGGTAAGGATGGGCACCCCGGTGGCACGGTGGGTGTTCACCACGGCCCGAAAGATCATCTCTTGGTGGGGCGTAAATCGCTCGTCCCCGGTGGCCAGCTTGACCATCCCCGCTTTATGCGCTGTTCTTTCTACGATTGGTCCGTTGTAGTCGTAGCGGTCGATCCCCTCTTCTACGTCGGCGATGAACAGACGGGTAAGTTGATCTTCGTTGTAGTGGTAGCGCCAGTGGCGGGGCGGGTAGTAGATTTCCAGATGAATGCCCGTTGGGGCGATGATGTGAATACCGCTTCGCCGCGAAACCTCGGCTAGCTTAAGCACACTGCGGCCGCAGTTGGCGGGCATGGTATCCACCATGGTGCCGCCCCCCCCCCGGTAAACGGTAGCCAACTCCTGACTCACCTTATCCACGTCGTTGAGCAGGAACTCAGGAGTGTGATCGGTTGGGAAGCTTTCTTCGATGATAATATGCTCGTGGGCGTAGGTAAGCCCCATACTTTCGGGGGATATGTCGCCCAGCACCGTTCTTACAATTGGCATCGCTCGCTCAATTTTAGCTCGTTAGAATCAAGACAAACGCTGGCCCCACCCATCGCGGGAGGTGTCGGCTACCTGCGACGGAAACTCCAGCACCGCCCCGATCTTTAGCAAGGACGCCTGTAGGGCGCTCACCGGAATTTCGTTCGCACCGCAGTTATGGTCCAGGGAAAGCACGGCGGCCAAGCCCGCGGCCTGGCCCATCGACATGGTTTGCCCCATCGACCGGCAGGAAGCGTGGGCATCGTGGGTCGCCGAAAAGCAACGTCCCACCACCCATGCGGTGCTGCTTCCCTTCGGAACGATGGTTCCGTAGGGCACGCCGTACACGCCGTCGTCGGGGACGTATTCCCAAACCGTTTCGTCTTCCCCATCTTTGCCCGGGCGGTGATCTTCTACCGGAGCTCCGCACAGCAGCACGCTATCGTCGGGTACCAGCCCGGCCATGCACTGCTCTTTGGTCAGGCGTTGCTCCCCGTACACCCGCCGGGTTTCGCGCACGCCAATGTGGTGCGACATACCGATCACGCTGGCGCGCTCGTAGCCGGGCACCTCCGCCTGAAAGAATTTTTCGTAGGTGAACGTCTGCTGCCGCCCCTCAATTTCGGCTTGGGTGAGCTCGGCTACGTTGAGTGCTTGCAAGTCAGCCACCTTCACCGCCACCGTAGCGATGCATTTCTCCTGGCACATGGCGTGGGCCGATCCATTTTTGCGGGGCAAGGGGTGGGTGCCTTTTTCTACGGCTTCCACCATCTTCTGCTGTAGCATGGCCTTGCCCCCGGCGGCCTGGTAGCGCTCCAGGTTTACGTTACTCATCCGAAAGGTGGTGGTCATGCTTTGCGCCGGTTCCTGTTCTCCGGCCAGCTCGAAATCAAAGCCCGCGTGGTGGCAAAAATCAGCATCGCCCGAGGCGTCAATCACCCGGCGGGCCCGCACTTTGTGGAAGCCGTTCTTATTCCAGAATATGCCGACCGTATACTCCCCCTCGGGCGGGGCTACCTCCACCAGGTGGGTATGCAACCAGTAGTTGATACCCGCCTCCCGGATCATCTGATCCCACACCAGTTTTAATCGCTCGGGGTTGTAGTTGACGCCCGTTCCGGCACCGTACGTATTAGGACGCAGAAACATATCGCCGGTACGGTGCAGGCGGTTCACTACCTGATCGGGCACCCCGCCCACCACCTTGCGCGGAGCGTCTCCCGGGGTAAAGAAGCCGTAAAAAGTGTCTAGCATCTGGGTGGACGTGCCCCCCGAAAACCCGTAGCGTTCTACCAGCATCACCCGGTATTTTTGCTGCTGCGCCGCGGCCAGCGCCGCCGCGCACCCCGCTGATCCGGCCCCAATTACCAAAATGTCGGTTGTGGCCAGTGCGGGGATATTTTGTACGTTTAGAATCTCCAGCATCTCAGAGCGCGTTTGGATTTTATATTTAGAATTTGTTATGAGGTTGTTTTTCGGTCAGACGAGGCTCTTTTTAAGGAGGATAGCCTAAGCTATCGTCCGCGAAAAAGCCGAAGTATGAGCGGAAAATACCCATCAGAAAACTAAAAGATAAAGTTCAAACACGCTCTTAATCTTTCGTTTTATTCCCCCACCCGCTCGTACAACTTGGCCAAGCGATGGGCGTGCTCATCGTACGCACTCTCAAATAGTTCTACGGCCCGCTCGGCCCCCACCACCGCCGAGCTGCTTAACACCTTGGGCGGATGCCCCGCTTCGGTGAGCAGTTGGGCAACCGTCGCTTTGATGCAGTTAACGATCATGGCTCCCCCCACCGTAGAACCAGGCGATACGGGTGTGTCCAGACCGGGTACGGTCACCATAGCGTCGCCGACCGGCGCTCCGGTATCCAGCACCAGGTCGGCGAAGTCCGATAGCTTCTTACCATCCGTCCGCTTGCTGGTAGACGCCCGCAGGTGGTTCTTGGTAATCAAGGCCACTACCTTTATCTTCTTTTGCTGAAAATACTCTGCCATCTCGATGGGCACCACGTTGCATCCGCTGGAGGAAATTACCATCGCACTGTCCTGCGGCGATACATCAAAGTTGCGCAGGATGCGCGCGGCTAATCCGGGTACATTTTCTAAAAACATAGCCTGACGCTGTCCGTTGGCGCCCACTACCAGATTATGAAAGGTAAGCGATAGCTCAACAATGGGGTTGAAGCCGGGAAAGGAGCCGTAGCGCGGCCACATCTCCTCTACCTTAATACGGCTGTGGCCGGAACCAAACACGTGCACCATGCGTCCGGCCAGGATGGTATCGGCAAACCAGCGGGCGGCTTGCTGCATCTGGGCTTCCTGCAGTGCAATGGTATCCAGAATGCCGTGGCACTTGGTTAGATACTCTTGAATAACTGATGACATAAATTCTTTTACTTAGCGTATAATGTTGGTTATGATTGGCTTAGGCGGGAGGGATTTGACCTTCGCTGATACTCCACCCCCCGTCTACGGTAATCACCTGCCCCGTGATAAAGGCTCCCTGGTCGGACAGCAGCAGTGATGCCGCACCGTCGAGGTCCTGCACCCGTCCCATGCGTCCGCCGTCCAGGGGCTGTTTGGTTTTGATGAACGCCTGAATCGTGTCGTCCTGGGCGGCGCGCTGCGCCATGGGCGTCTCCACCAGGGCGGGGGCGATCACGTTCACCCGGATGTTCTGGGGGGCGTAGTGGGCGGCAATCGACTGACTAAACCCAACGATGGCCGACTTGGCCGCCGCGTAGGCGTGGGTAGTGAAGTAGGTGGGTGAGGGCGAGAAGCCCAGCACCGATCCCATGTTCAGGATGGCCCCGGGGTTGCCCTGCTGCTGAAAGGCCCGGATGGCCGCCCTGTTCGATAGCATCAGGGAGGTCAGGTTCAGCTGCAGGGTTTTGTTCCACCCCGCCAGCGTCATCTCGTGCAGCGGGCCGTCGCCGAACTTGCGGCCGCTACCCCCGGCCACGTGGTACAAGCCGTGCAGGTTACCCCAGCGCTGCTGGCTCGCGTCGATGGCCGCTTCGGCCGACCCTTCTACGGTAGCGTCGCTGCTCAGGGCAATTCCCCGCTCGCCCAGCTGCTCCTGGGCCTGGGCGCACGAATCAGGGTTTCTACCGGTAATAACCACCCGCGCCCCCTGGGCCACAAAGGCCAATGCGGCCGACCATCCCAACCCGGTGGTGCCGCCAATAATCAGTAGGTTTTTATCTGATAGCATTATACGACACGTTGGGTGATCGCCCCGGATTCTTTATCCTTGAGGATCACTTTTTTCCGGCCATCAGGCAGCAGTTCTTCTTTAATTAATAGGTGTTGCTCGTCAAACTCCTGAGCCTCGACTTGCGCTACGGTTCCCTCCTGGCCCCGCCACACCTCCAGCGACACCGGCTCCCACTGCTTGGTTTGCGCCGACCGCAGGCAGGCGTCCATCACGGCGTTTACCACGTAACCATCGTAGAAATTTTCCATCGGCGGCCGCCCGGCTTCCATGGCGTTAAACATATCGGTAAACATATCGGTATAGCCTAGTTCGTGCACTTCATCGCCTACCGGAAACAGCCAGCCGGTATCGCTTTCCGCTTTTTCGGCTACGTAGCCCTCCATGCCCACTCCGGTAAACATCTCGAAGCCCGTCCGCAGGAAGTGATCGGTGCGGATGTTGCCCTCGGTGCCCGACACTTCGTCGCGCAGGTCCATGCCGCCGCGGTAGGTCCAGCTTACTTCAAACTGGCTGATCGCCCCACTTTCGTACTTTACCAAGCCGATGGCGTTGTCTTCGGCGGTAATGGGCTTCACCTGCGTGGCTGCCCAGCACATCACCTCTACCGGTTTCACTTCTTTGCCGATGTAGTTACGGCCAATCTCGATGCAGTGGCACCCCAGATCGATAATCGCTCCGCCACCCGAGAGCTCCGGATTCCAAAACCAATCGCTGTGCGGACCGGGGTGCGCCTCTCGCGAACGCGTCCACAGCACTTTGCCCAGCGCCCCGTTCTGCACCGCCTTAAGCGCCTTCAGGGTTTTGGGGGTGTAGGCCAGGTCTTCCAAGTAGCCGTGGAAGACACCCGCCTCTTCTACCGCGGCCAACATTCGTTTCGCCTCGGTTGCGGTACGTCCCAGGGGCTTGGTACAAAGCACCGCTTTACCCGCCTGGGCCGCCAGCAGTACCGCTTCTTCGTGCTGCTGGTTGGGCAAGCCAATCACCACCACGTCGGTCTCCGGATCGTTGATGGCCTCGGCTAGGTTGGTGTAGGTTCGTGGTATGTCCCACTTTTGGGCAAAGGTCTGGGCCCTTTCTTCGGTACGGGAGTAAACTACGTGCACCCGGTCTCTACCCCGCTGTCCGTGCAGGCACATGGTATAGAAGGTGCCGATCAGCCCGGTGCCGAGCATGGTTATCTTGCGTGATTCCGCCATAGTGATCAAAGGTTAGGTGGCTCGTACTGAGTTATCGCTTCCAAAAATGGAGCTTCTTCCTGAATTTTTCTGATACTTTTTTACCCTCTTTTTTGTATATTTTACCCAAGCGCTACCCTAAGGTCCAACGATTTGTTATGAAGCCTATTCTAGAGAAGCTAACTACGTTTGAGCCCCAGTGCTCGTTCGTCCTGCAAAAAGATAGCTACCCCTATTATCCTACCCCCTGGCACTATCATCCCGAATACGAACTGGCGTTGGTTGTAAAAAGTAGCGGACAAAGAATGGTGGGCGACAGTATGGATAACTTTAGCGATGGCGATTTGGTGCTGATGGGTCCGAACCTACCGCATGCGTATAACAACCATCCGGAATACTACAAAAAAGATTCGAAGCTGACCGCCGAAGCGGTGGTCATCCATTTTAGAGAAGATTTTTTGGGTCCGCAGTTCTTTGATCTACCCGAGATGGATTCGGTCAGAAAGCTGCTCATCAACGCCCGGTGGGGGCTCAAGATACTGGGCGAAACGCGTCGGCAAACCGCGGATGTTATGCAAAATATGCTTACTGAACCGCCCGCCCGGAGACTACTGGGCTTACTGCAAATCTTAGAGATGCTTTCGGTTTCAAATGAATATCGGCTACTGTCGAGTCCTGGTTACGGGCAAGCCCCGCCCGATGAGGATGTGCACCGGATGACCAAGGTATACAACTTTGTAATGAGCCGTTTTCGTGAGCCTATCAAGCTCTCTGAGGTGGCGCATATTGCCCATTTAACTCCCCCCTCGTTCTGTCGCTTCTTCAAAGCCCGGACCCGTAAAACGTTCACCCAGTTTTTGAACGAGGTACGGGTGGGCTACGCCTGTCAGCTCATGTCCGAAGAGCACCTGAACATCTCGGATATCTGCTTTCGGAGCGGATTTAACAATCTGTCGAACTTCAACCGGCAGTTTAAGAAGCGAACCCGGCAGTCGCCCCTTCAGTACCGGAAGGCGTACCTATCCCACTAGTGCCCCCGGCATTAAGTAATTGGTCAGTTAGGCGAGGTTGTCAGGTAGCTAGACAAGGCGTGAGAAGCTAAGATAGCCTAAGCTACCCGAGCGCCGAACAACGCGGTATAGCCGCCTGACAGGCCGCATAACTGGCTAAGAATTTAGTGCCGGGGGCACTAGGTTCTTGCTACCCTCCGGTTGCTGTCTACTGAACTGCTTCCTTGAGCTTGTTGCCAAACACCTGCTTAAACTTATCCACCTTGGGGCGAATCACGAACGAGCAGTAACCCTGCCCCGGATTGTTCTTGAAGTAGTTCTGGTGGTTCTCCTCTGCCGGGTAGAACACGTCAAGGGGGCTGATCTCGGTAACAATGGGCTTCGGAAACGCCCCCGAAGCGTTCAGCTTATCCTTATACTGCTCGGCTACTTTCTGTTGCTCCTCATCGTGGTAGAAGATGGCCGAGCGGTACTGCGTGCCTACGTCGTTGCCCTGCCGATTGAGGGTGGTGGGGTCGTGGGTCTTCCAGAACACCTCCAGCAGCGTATCGTACGAAACCACTTCAGGGTCGTAGGTGATCTGCACTACCTCGGCGTGCCCCGTACGCCCTTCGCACACCTCGCGGTAGGCGGGGTTCTTGATGTGCCCTCCAGCGTAGCCCGAAACTACCGATTCCACTCCCGCTAAGTCCTGAAATACCGCCTCGGTGCACCAGAAGCAGCCCGAACCAAATGTTGCTTTCTTCATCATTGTTTGTCTAAGTAAATAACTTTATAGAATTTGTGGGATGATTTTCTGGGTGGCTAGATGTTGGGTGTTGGGTGTTGGGTGATTTTCTATCTGGCCAAATACTACTATCCACCATTTAAAACCAACACCGGGCTCCCGTTGTCCGTTCATCAACCAACCAACAATGTCTCACTTCACCTCCGCTGCCGACGTTGACCACTGGCCCGACTGGCTTACTGCCGCCCGGGCGGTCAAGGATAATCCCCGCGCTCAGCCCCAGCTTGGCACGGGCCGGGCTATGTGCCTGCTGTTCTTAAATCCTAGTCTGCGTACGCGACTCAGCACGCAGCGCGCTGCCCTTAACCTGGGCCTCGACGTGGTGGTGTTCGACGTGCAGCAGGGCGGCTGGCAACTGGAGATGACCGATGGCACCGTAATGAGCGGCAACCGGGCCGAGCACGTCCGCGAGGCCGCCGCGGTGATCGGACAGTACTACGACGTTATCGGAGTGCGCGCCTTCGCTACGCTACAGGACCGGGACGAAGACTACGCCGAGCGGGTTATTCAGCAGTTTGTACGCTACGCCGGGGTGCCCGTAGTGAGTCTGGAGTCGTCGGTGCGCCACCCGCTACAGTCATTTACCGACCTGATCACTATTGAGGAGTACAAACCGGTAGAGCGACCCAAAGTCGTAATCAGTTGGGCGCCGCACCCGCGGGCGCTGCCCCAGGCGGTGGTGAACTCGCTGCTGGAGTGGACGCCGCTCACCGACTACGAGGTGGTGCTTACCCACCCCGAAGGCTACGCACTGGCCGACCGGTTTACGCAAGGAGTCACCGTAACGCACGACCAGGATGCTGCCCTGGAGGGGGCCGACTTCGTGTACGCCAAGAACTGGTCGAGCTACCATGACTACGGACAGATTCTTCGCACTGACGATGCCTGGATGATCACCGAAGCCAAGATGCAACGCACCAACCGGGCGTACCTGATGCACTGCCTGCCGGTGCGGCGCAACGTGGTGGTGGCCGACGCGGTGCTCGACAGCGACCGCAGCTTAGTAATTCCCCAGGCGGCCAACCGGGTGGTAGCCGCCCAGACGGTCCTGCAAAAAATACTGGAGCATGACTCCCACTAGAATTATTAAAATAGGAGGGCGGGTGATTGAGCAACCCGAACTGCTCGCCGAGTTTCTGCGGGATTTTGCCCAGCTCGACGGCCCCCGGATCCTGGTGCACGGCGGGGGGCGCAACGCCACCCAGCTGGCGCAGCAGCTCGGGCAGGAAGCCACCCTGATCGACGGAAGAAGAGTCACGGACGAGACCATGCTGAAGATAGTAGTAATGGTTTACGGGGGACTCGTTAACAAACAGATTGTCAGCCGGTTGCAGTCTCTAGGTGTTAATGCACTGGGACTTACGGGGGCGGACATGAACTGCATCCTGGCCAGCAAGCGGCCAGCCGCCCCGGTAGACTACGGCTGGGTGGGCGACGTGCAGCAAGTACGAGCGGAAGTGTTTCATGATCTTTTGCAACAGGGCGTCACCCCGGTGCTGGCCCCCCTTACCCACGATGGGCACGGCCACCTGCTCAACACCAACGCCGACACCATTGCTTGCCGGGTAGCCGAAGCGCTGTCGGCGGCGGGACCCACCGAACTGTACTACTGCTTCGAGAAGGGCGGTGTGCTGGCCGATCCGGTCGACGATGATTCGGTGATTACCAAACTCTCCGAGGCGGACTACCACCGGGGGCGAGAAGACGGAACCATAGCCGCCGGGATGCTGCCCAAGCTCGACAACGGCTTTGCGGCCTTGCGGGGCGGGGTCGAAAATGTGTATATTAGCCATTTTGGTACCGTATCGACCATCGGCACCAGCTCATTTTACGGCACCCAATTATGTCTACCCCCGACCAACTAACCCAACCGGCGGTTGCTCTGCTGCAGCAACTCATCAAGACCTCCTCCTTCAGCCGCGAAGAGCACCCCACCGCCACCATCCTCCAGCAGTACCTAGAACAATCCGGTAAGTCGGTACACCGGCAGGACAACAATGTGTGGGCGTTCTCGCAAGATTATCGCTCCGACCGCCCGACCCTGCTGCTCAACTCGCACCACGATACGGTGCGGCCTACCGCCTCGTGGACCCGCGATCCGTTTAGTCCGGCCGTCCGGAACGGCAAGCTCTACGGCCTGGGCAGCAACGACGCGGGCGGGGCGCTGGTAGCGCTGTTGCACACCTTTCTGTACCTAGACGAACGTCCGCGGTCGTACAACCTGCTGTTTGCCGCCACGGCGGAGGAAGAGATTTCTGGAGCCAACGGCATCGCTTCGATCATGGAGTCGGTGGGGCCGATTGCCCTGGGCATTGTGGGGGAGCCCACCCAGATGGAAATGGCCGTCGCCGAAAAGGGGCTCATGGTGCTCGACTGCGAAGCGCGGGGACTGTCGGGGCACGCCGCCCGGCACGAGGGGGTAAACGCCATCTACGCCGCCATCCAGGACATCCGCTGGATTCAGGAGTTTCACTTTCCGGAAAAGTCGGACCTGCTCGGTGAGGTGAGCACCTGCGTGACTCAGATTGAGGCGGGTACGCAGCACAACGTGGTGCCCGACCGCTGCACCTTTGTGGTAGACGTGCGCACCAACGAGCGCTACACCAACGAGCGGGTTCTGGAGATCATCGATCATAATACGGTATCACAGGTAACTCCCCGCTCGCTGCGCCTCAACTCGTCTAGCATCGCGCTGGACCACCCGCTGGTGCGGCGGGGCACCGCCCTGGGACTGGTGCACTACGGCTCCCCCACCCTGTCGGACCAGGCGCTGCTGAAGGGCTTTCCTACGCTTAAGCTGGGGCCGGGCAAGTCGGAGCGCTCGCACACCGCCGACGAGTACATCAAGGTAAGTGAGATTGAGCACGGCATTGCTACGTACTGCCAGTTGTTGGACGGTTTAGAACTGTCCTAAAGGAAGCGGCGGCAGTCAGCTTCGTTATAAAAATAGCGGGCAAACTTTTCTTAAGAAGGCTAAATGTCTTAGTTTTGCCGTTCTGAAATAACCGCACTCGTAGTTCAACTGGATAGAATACCAGATTTCGGCTCTGGGGGTTGAGGGTTCGAATCCTTCCGAGTGCACCAATATTAGCCTATCTGATCAAATTCGCCCCCGCCTAGCCGTCGGGGCTTTTTTTGTGCCCTACGCCCTTAGCATATCGCGTTTCAACAGCGAAGGGCTTAAGTCCAGCGCTGTTGAAACGGCGTTGATTCGCCCTAACGGGGCTTACCCGTGGTTGTAAAGCGCTTTCGTCGCGTTTGAAACGTATATTACGACGTTTTGTAAAGCCGGAAAGAAGCTCAATGGCGGGCCGGCGACGCGTCGTAAAGGGGAAAAGGAGTATCAAAACGCTATTATGACAAATTGTCAAGGGGTCAATTCATCAGGGCGAAAGAATGGACCTTCTTTTACAGCTCGATATCGCAACATAAAGGATACTTTGAATATATTGCACGTAAGTGAGGCGTCTTCGTTATCCGGTTGTTGTGCATAACTAAAATATAATTCAATGAGTTTAAAAGATAAGATTAGATTTATGCTCAGCAATTTCGAAATGCTCAGCAGACAAGAAAGGGAAATACTCGTTGAAAAAACCATTATTGATGCCTTTAAAAAGGGTACAGTATTATTGAAAGAGGGGCAAGTTCCTTCAAAGTGTTACATGGTTGTAGAAGGTTGTGTAAGAGAATATTTGCTAAAAGACGGAGAAGAAATATCAACGGCTTTCTTTACGGAAGGTGATACATTCACTCCTCCTTCACGCAAGGGCTCCCCCTCAAGTCATTATTGGGAATGTGTAGAAGATTGCATTTTAACCATCAGTAACAAGAATTATGAAGAAGAGATACGTGCCGCAATTCCTAGACTTGATTCCGTTTTTCAAGAAATAGCCATAGGAAAAATAAACAAATTAAAAGAAGAATGGAGTCAATTTGTATCTTTTTCACCCGAAGAAAGGTATCTCAACTTGCTTGAAACAAAGCCTCACCTCTTAGAGAGAGTTCCCCATCACCAGATAGCCAGTTATCTTGGTATTAAACCACAATCGTTAAGTAGAATTCGTAAAAGAATTCTAGACCAGAAAAAAGTAGTGGCCGAATGATCCTTGGTTGACTTACGAAAGCCTCGTTGGTATAGCTAAAGATCTTCTTTTCACTGATTCAAAGATTTAATCAAGTGAAATTGAAAATAAACAGTGCCCCTTAACTTAAGTGAATGACAGTGTTACGGTAGCGGTATAATTTTACCCCCACACAAAATACTGTTATTATGAATATTAAAAAGGCATCCCCTTTAGGCCTTAATTTCATCTTCCTTATGCTCATGGTAGTTGGCTTTCAAAGCTGCGGATCAACTCGAGCTAGAGATAGAAGCATTAGAGAATGGGAAAAATTCGAGTGGAAAATTGTCAAAACAGACAAAAAAGAGAACCCTAGTTGGACTATCTATTCCCGAAAGGTCAAAGAATCTAATTTCACAGAATATAAGATTGAGGGAGATGTCAAGGCATCACCAAACGCAAGCGTTGCAGCCTTTAGGCGAGACATCCATGATCAAGCCGCTGATTTGAAAAACAAGAAATATCCAACCTATGATATTATCAGTGAGTCTAAAGATAGTCTCTTGACCTACGTCATTCACCATGAACCTTTCCCATTCAAAGACACTGAAATGAGTATCATTTACGTCTTTTCCAATGATGAAGACGGAACTACAAGAGTAACATGGCATGAAGCATGGAATGTAAATCCAGTTCCTCCTTCTAAAAAACTGAGTCGAGTGAAGACGTTCAGAGGTTATTGGACTTTCGCTCCCACATCTAGTAATGCTAACCGAGCAGTTAATAGCGTACAATTCGACTCGAAAGGAATGCCAGTATGGCTAGTAAAACCTATGGTCACCAATTTCATAAGAAATGCACTGGAAGACATTAAAAAAGAAACCACCAAAAAAAAATGAAAGCCGCTATTTGCACAAAGTATGGACCACCAGAAGTTCTTACTATAGCAGAAGTAGTAAAACCACTCCCAAGGCAAACTAAACTACCTATGGACTGGAAGTCCATAGGTTTGTTGTCCTACTGAAAGTGGGGGTGTTGATTCAAATCAATTAAAAGCTATTCCAGAATGAAATTCTCATCCGCGCGGCGGCCGCCCCGTACTCTTTATCCCGATGATGTTCCATGTATTCTTGTACCATATCCTCCGTGATGTTGCCTGTGCTCCAAGCACCATACCCAATGCCCCACAGATGACGCCCCCAATATCGCTTATGCAATTCAGGGTACTCCTGCATCAGCATCCGCGCACTCCTACCCTTCAAACGCTTCACTATATCGCTCACCGACAACTTCGGCGGGTAGCTCAAGTGCATGTGGATATGGTCCTTACCGCGCGGCGTCCGCTCACTACACCCTTCAAGATACGTATATCCAAGCTATTACAAACCTGCTTAAGAATCTCGCGACATCTGAGCTGTACATCACCTCTCAATACATGGTAGCGATATTTGGTCACCGCGCGGCGGCCGCCCAAACCAAATGCACATTCATATTGTGGACGCTATGAAAACTGTAACGATTACGCTTCATTCGGCCTTTTCAGCCAAAAGTAACCAAAAGTGGGTAGCAACTAAAAGTCTTGCACTGAAAGTCCATAGTTTCAACTAACGTACTGTGACAATGGAAAAGTCTCCACTTTTAAAATTGATTAGACTCGTGTTGGCACTTTAATTTTTTGATAAATAAAAAGTTATAAAAATGATGAAGAAAGTGGAAGAAGCTTATATCAGTAGACGAAATAATGCGTTTATGGTTGAGAAAAAGACATGTGCTTTAGATACTAACAACTCCAGGGCTCATTCTCCTTTTCAATGGGTATTCAAGATTGAAAATAGTAAAGAAATGAGAGACTTCCTGAGCTCTCTCAAAGATTCTCTACAGTTTTTAGTGGATAACTCTAAATTCCAATTCGTTT
>JBASAY010000085.1:0-44591 GCA_049650865.1 Tunicatimonas sp. | reverse complement strand
TAGGGCGTGTTGACATATAGATTAACGAGGGATTTTGAGCATGATTTAAGGCTAGGCAAGGCACTTGAGAAGCGCGATGCAGAGCATCGGGCGCCGAAAGTAACGCAGAATAGCCGTAAAGCATGCCAAAAGCGCTGTTCAAATTTATATGTCAACACGCCCTAAAATGCCAACTAGCAAGTACGTTACTCACGTGAGATTACGGGCAGAGAAGAAATTCTGATCCCAGGGAAAGACAGCAACTGCCCGCGACTTAGTTCTTCAGAATGGCCTGGTACGCATCGGTTTGCGAGGGGTCAATCTCTACCAGCGCGTTGTAGGCGTCGCGCCGCACCGGAGTGTCGCCCTCGGTGAACACGCTAATGAGCTCGTCTTTCTTGGCGTCTAAAAAGCTAATCACGGCAATAGACTGCGGAAATAATTTGCTTACTTTCTGGATTTCCTGCACCGCCGCCAGGATGTTCTTCCGCCCCTCTTCGTCTTTCTCGGTGAACATGTCTAACCCCTGCCGGTGGTAGGCGTAGTTGGCCCTTCGCACCGGCTCCATCTGCGGGTTGATCATATCGTTCATCAGGGCGTAGCGGTTGCGCCCCGCGTTGCCGCTAAACTGATCCCACCCCGACCCGCCGTTACTCGCCGTGGCGGTTTGTACTACCTGCTGCGCCCGCTCAAAGTACGGACTTCCGCCCAGTTCACTAAACGAGTCGTAGTCGTAGCCCAGCACCATGTAGGCGTAGTACGCCAGCAAGCTGGTTACCTCGTTCACGTAGCTGTTGGGATTGAAATTCATCGGCTGCGACGCGATGTACTCGAACGACCAGTCGCGGTCGGCGAAGTTGAGCATCACTGTTTCGTAGCCGCTGCCGTAGACGGGCCGCGACGACTGCACCTGCACGGTGGCCTCGTAGCGTCCCGCGGCGGGCACCTGGGTGATATTAATCGCGAAGTTGCAGTTGATGCGCTCCTTCTGGCCGTAGGTATCTTCGGTCCACTTGCGGTTGTTCAAGAACTCCTGAAACTCAATCTCCATCTCCTCAAAAATGCGTTGCTCCGTCGACTGGGCATTCTGGGCGTTTACCCGGACCGTAGCATTGAGTTCTTGGGCGGCCAGGCGGCTCGACAGTAGGACAAACGTTCCGAGTAGCAGGTATCTAAGCATAGTAAGTGTCAATGATAGCGTCAAAAATATCGGCGGCAACGGCGCGCTTGTCTTTTAGGGGAAACGTGAGGACCTCCGCCGTATTTTGCGTCAGAATCTTTATTTGGTTGGTATCGTGGCCGAAGCCTGCCCCGGGGTCGTTCAGTGAGTTGAGCACGATCATATCCAGGTGCTTCCGGCGTAGCTTGGCGGCGGCGTGCTCCAGTTCGCGCTCGGTTTCCAGCGCAAAGCCAACCGTCCGCTGTCCGGCTTGCTTCTGCTCACTCAGCGTCTGCGCAATGTCTACCGTCTTGGTGAGCGTAAGCGAAAGGGTATCCGACTTCTTAATCTTCTGCGGGGCGGACTGCTGCGGGGAGTAATCTGCCACCGCGGCCGCGAAGATGGCCAGGTCTACGGAGGAGAATACCGACTGCGCCGCTTCGTACATCTCGTGGGCGGTTCGTACACGTACAGTCTGAATACTGGGGTGACTTGCTGTTAGCGCGGTAGGCCCGCTCACCAAACGTACCTCGGCACCCCGGCGGGCGGCTTCTTCGGCCAGGGCGTAGCCCATCTTGCCACTCGAAGCGTTGCTCAGGTAACGCACCGGGTCGATGGGTTCGTGGGTGGGTCCCGCCGTGATGAGCACCCGCTTCTGCGCCAGCGAGGCTGCCGACCCAAACAGGTGCGCTACCGCCTTCACCAGATCGTCGGGTTCTACCATGCGGCCCACTCCTGACAGGCCGCTGGCCAACTCACCCGATTCGGCATCGAGTACCTGGTTGCCGCCGCTGCGCAGGGCCTGTAGGTTGCGTTGCGTGGTAGGGTGGCGGTACATGTCCAGGTCCATGGCGGGGGCCACCAGCACCGGGCAGCGGGCCGACAGGTACACGGCGGTAAGCAGGTCGTCGGCCAGGCCGGTAGCCAGTTTGGCCAGGGTACGGGCGGTGGCGGGGGCAATCAGAAATACGTCGGCCCACAAGCCCAGTTCTACGTGATTGTTCCACGTGCCCCGGGTGGAGTCGGCTACCAGGTGGGTAAGCACCGGACGTTTGGAAAGGGTTGCCAGGGTAAGGGGAGTGATAAATTGCTGCGCCCCTTCGGTCATGAGCACCTGCACTTCGGCGCCAGCTTTGATGAGGCTGCGCACCAGCAGGGCTACTTTGTAGGCTGCGATGCTGCCGGTGACGCCCACCAGTACCTTCTTGCCCCGGAGTGCCAAGGCTTAGTCTTCGGGGTCTTCTTCCACCTGGCGGAACATCAGTTCGTCGTTCAGAAACTCTTCGGCGGCCAGATTGGTGGGCTTGGGCATGCGCTCGTAGAAGCGTGAAATTTCAATCTGCTCGCGGTTTTCAAATACCTCTTCGAGGTTATCGACCGTAGAGGCAAACTCGGCCAGCTTACCGTTGAGTTCTTCCTTGAGCGAAACGGCGATCTGGCGCGCGCGCTTCGACATCACCACCACCGATTCGTAGATGTTGCCGGTGGGCTCGTTTAGGTCATCCAGGTGGCGGGTGACGATAGAGGCGGATACGTTGGTTTTCTTATTCATAGTTACTGGGTAGAAGCCTTGCTGTCGCTCGGCTCTTTTCGAATTTTTGATAAACAGGTTTCGTAGATCGACTCGGCTTCGCGCACAAACTTGCTCTGGGGGTAGCGGTCGACGAATGACTGGTAGTACTCGATGGTGGTGTAGTAGCGTTCCTTCTGCTTGGCCTGGATACTCTGTTCGGCCAGTTTAAACTGGGCGGCCAGCTTCTGGTAGCCTATTTCTTCGTTATAGTCCGAATCGGGAAAGTCGCGCTGAAAGTTATTAAAGGCAATGATCGCGGCTTTGTACTGCGAAAGTTGGTAGTAGAGCAGCGCGTTATCGTAGGCCTTCTTTTCTAGCTTGTTGCGGGTTTCGGCCAGTACCACTTCGGCCCGCTCCTTGTACTCGCTGTACGGGTAGCGGTTGATAAATCGCTGGATGGCCTGAATGGCTTCCTCGGTGCTGGTTTGATCCAGGCTGGGATTGGGAGCTTCCAGGTACAGCGAGTAGGCGTGCATAAACATCGCTTCCTGCGCCCGTTCGCTGCGCGAGTAGGTTTCGTAGAACTGCTTAAAGTAGTGGGCACTCAGGATGTACTTGCGCTGGTAGTAGTGCGCGTAGGCGTAGTAAAACTGCGCTTCCTCGGCGGTTTTGGTGCCCTTGATGATCGGCATCACGTCCTCTAGCAGCAGCGTAGCGCGGTAGTAGTCCTTCTCCTCGTAGTACTTCAGCGCCGCCTGGTACTTTGCCTTCCAGTCGGAGCTTTTCATAATCTTCCGAAAGTCACTACAGGAAGTCACCAGCAGCCAGCTGCCCAACAGCGTATATATGATTAACTTTTTCAATAGCCTGAATTAAAGAGCAAAGGTAGTTCCTTTCCGTAGAAATACCAACGGGTACGGAAATGTCTACTACCCTTACAACAGCAGAACGCGCCAAAATATTCGAAGAAGGGCGGCGAAATGCCAAAAACCGGCCGCCCGCTGATTTTTGTTATTTCGTAGGCTTTCTCCATCTTGACCGCCCCAAACTGGTTTATGGAACAAGACGAAGCGTCCCTACTACACCAATTAGCGCAGGGCAACCAACAGGCCTTGCAACAGTTGTTCGATCGGCACTACGTAGCGCTCTGCCGGGTGGCTCTCCGGCTCGTCCACCGCTCCGAGGTGGCCGAAGAGATTGTGCAGGACGTGTTCGTTTACCTGTGGGAGAAGCGCGGCGACTGGCAAATTACCACGTCGGTGGGGGCTTATCTGGCGCGGGCGGTGCGCAACCGCTGCCTCAACCACCTCAAGAGCCGCGCGGCGCGCTACGACTGGTCCGAAGAAATTCAGGACTACCAGCATCCGGTAGATACTGGGCCAGACGATACCCTGCAGGTGGCCGAACTAACCGCCGCCCTGGAGCGCATCCTGCCGCAACTGCCCGAAAAGTGCGGACTGGTGTTTAGCCTCATTCGCTACGAAGAGCGCTCGTACCAGGAGGTGGCCGACCAGCTGGGCGTGTCGGTTAAAGCCATCGAGTATCACATGGGCAAGGCCCTCCGGCTCATCCGCCAGCACCTGGTGCGCTACGGCTACGGACTGGCGTTGCTAAAATTTATCGATTTTCTTTTAGGGGAAGGTCCTTCTTTGCTGTCTTAACCGAAAGAGAATACTATGGATACCACCGACTGGAGTTTACTGGCCAAGCACGTGCAGGGTAAAGCCACCCCCGACGAGGCACAACGGGTGCAGTCTTGGCTCGGAGAGGACCCATCGCATCCTGAACTGCTGGAGCGGGCGCAAGCGGCGTGGCTGGCATCGGGCGATGTGTACCAGGCCTACACCCCCGACACTACTGCGGCTTGGCAAGCCATCGCCCGACGCACCGGCGTCCGGCGTACCGATGACGCTCCGGTGGTGGCCCTGCCCCCGGCGACCCCTCGAAGAACCTGGCTGCTCCGCGCCGCGGCAGCAGCCGGACTCGCCCTGGGGCTGGTGCTTCTAGTTCGGCTGCTTGGCCCAACCGGTCAGCAAGAATTAGCCGAAGTAACCACCGGGCGCTACGAGACGAAGCAACTGACCCTGGCCGACGGCACCCAGGTGTGGCTCAACGAGGGCACCACGCTGCGCTACCAGAGAGCCTTCGACGACTCGGTGCGGGCGGTGTACCTGTCGGGTGAGGCCTTCTTCGACGTGGCGCGCAACGAGGATCAGCCCTTTCGCATCATGAGCGAGGGAGCGGTGGTGCGGGTACTGGGCACCTCGTTCAACGTGCATGCCCCGCCGGCCGACACGGCGGTGGTGGTGACGGTGATAAGCGGGGTGGTGGCCCTCACCGACGAAAATGATCCGTCGGCGGCGGTGACGCTGGAAGCGGGCGAGCGGGGCGTGTACCAAGTGGCTAACCGGCGGGTGCGCGAAACCACCGACGTGCCCCCGAACGCGCTAGCCTGGCACACCGGCGAGATGCTGTTCGAAGACCAGCGCCTGCCGGAAGTAGGTCGAGTGCTGGCTAACACGTATCAACAGTCCGTGGTGGTAGACCCCGCCGTAGCCAACCTCCGGCTTACCGCTCGGTTCGATGACCAACCGCTGGACGAGGTGCTGGAGGTACTGTCACTGACGCTCGACATTCACTACCGAAAGCAGGGGGAAACCATCTACCTGGAAGCGGTAAAAAATAATTAGGCCCTGCTTTAGGGGGGCGCTCGTTTTGATTGTCTTGTTACTAAATCAACCAACTAACGTAACACGAACATGAAACACAGTAGCGTCATTCTTTTTCTTATTGCTTTTAACGGACATCTTTTGGCGCAGTCCGCTGAGGTAGCGCCGCTGGCGCGCCAGTTCAAAGTAGAGCTAGGGTTCCACGGACTCGGCCTCGCCTACGAGTTGCCTTTGGCCGACCGCTGGTCGATAGACCTAAGTACCGGTTTGGGGGGAGGCTACCACGTGGGTGGCTACGGGCTTCAAGACGGGTTTAACTACACCTGGATTATTAACGACCCGGTAATGTACTTCAAGTCGGAAGTGAAGTACGTCTACAACCGTCCGAAGCGGTTAGCCCGCGGCAAGTCACTGCGCAACAATGCCGGTCACTACGTAGCGTGGCAAACCAAGTATACCACCGAGCGGGTGTTTGGCAGCACCGTTTACGACCAGCTTGAGGATCCGCTGAATAACACACTGCTCAACGAAGTGCACTGGGGCATACAAACGCCCATTGGTCAGCGTACGGTCTTCAACTTTCACCTGGGGCTCGGCGTGGCCGCCGACTATGACTTCGGAAGCTCTTCGGTGTACCCGGGTCTAGGAATTAAGTTCTCCCGGGTTATTTTCTATTAAATCGCCCTACAGCATCAGAGAACAACTAACTAAACCTCATTTTGAATAACTTCTGAAGCTTGTGCCGACCGGGCCACGGCGGCACGAGTCTCAAAAATGTGTCAGAATAACCTCTACCGACCTACATCATGAAACCTACTAAGAAAGAACCATCCGACGGTCGTCCCACCTTTCGCATGAAGCTCGGCATCGTGTTTACCCTTGGCCTGCTGGTAGCAATGCTTTGCCTGCTATCGACCATCAGTCAGGCGCAATCCCGATCTACTCCCGTACCAGAAGCCGAAGTAGACGTCACTGGCGCCGACCGACCCATCGGCAAATTGTTCGTACCTTAACGTTTTATCCGCCGCGTATGCGCCTTATCCATTGCTTTCTATGCTTCATCTGTTGGGGTTGCCTTCTGGGGGCATTACCCCAATTGCGGGCGCAAGGAACCTTAGACGAATCGGTAGCACTGAGCGCTACGAACCCGGCGGTGCAACAACTCTTTGAGCAACTCAAGGCAACCCAGGGGCTGCGGTTGGCCTACAGCGAGAGCTACCTAAACCTAGAGCAACGCGTGCGACTACCTAGCGCCGAGCCGACCATCCGCGAACTGCTCGACGCCATTGGCCAGGCCACCAACACTACTTACGAACTGCGCAACGGACAAATCATCTTCCGGAAGCGGCAGGCTACCTATACCATCAGCGGTTACATCCGCGATGCGGCGAGCGGCGAAGACCTCATCGGGGCCAGCATCTGGCGCCACTCCTCGCGTGCTTCTGACCCCAGTGCTGAGATAACGCTGGGCACCAGTAGTAACGCCTACGGGTTCTACAGCCTGACGCTCCCCGCCACCGATACGCTGCGCCTGCGCTGCTCTTACGTGGGGCACGCCCCGCAGGTATTTACCGTAGCCCTGCGGCAGGATACCATCGTTAACTGGAAACTAAGCGACGAAACGCTGGCCGAGGTAACCGTGCGTTCCGCTCCGTACGCCTCAGCCCCCGTTCAGATGAACCTACCGGTTGCGGTGCCCGCCCTGTTGCAGGTGCCCACCCTGCTGGGCGAGGTAGATTTGATGAAGGGCCTGCAGCGTCTGCCGGGCGTAGGATCAGGAACCGACGGGTCGGCGCAGCTGTACGTGCGCGGCAGTTCGCCCGACCACAACCTACTCTTGCTCGACGGCGTGCCGATCTACAATGCCACCCACCTGTTCGGGTTTTTTTCGGTGTTTAATGCCGATGCAATTAATAACGTTTCGTTTTACAAGGGAGGCTTTCCGGCCCGCTACGGCGGTCGGCTGGCCTCGGTGGTGGATGTGCAACTTAAAGAAGGCAGCCGGGAAAAGCTTCAGGGGGCCAGTGCCACCGGGCTATTGTCTTCCCGACTTATGCTGGAAGGTCCCCTGTTCAACAAAAATATGTCCTTCTTGGTGTCGGGGCGCTACGGGCATCCCGGGCCCATTACCCGGCTTATTAGCGCGGTGACGGGCGAGGCAAACTCTTCTCTGTACAGCTTCTACGACCTAACCGCCAAGCTCAACTACAGTTTGTCGCATCGCAACCAGTTCTACCTGAGCACCTACGTGGGGCAAGATCATCTAGGTAACGAATATAGTTACTCCAATAGTGGGTTCGGTCAGGATGAGGAGCGAGACGAACGCGCGAAAGAAAGAATCCGGTGGGGTAACCGCACCACCGCGCTGCGGTGGAACCACGTTTACCACCACCGACTCTTCAGCAATGTTACCCTTACGCACAGCCGCTACCGGTTTGTGTTGCGCGAAGAAGAACGCGCCGAAGTGCGGCGCCCCGGAGTGCCCTTGTTCACTTACCAGGTCGACAAGCAGCGGCGGTCGGAGATCCGCGATCTGGCGGCCAAGGTAGACTTTGACTACCTGCCCCATCCGAACCACCACGTGCGCTTCGGCAGCTCGGTAATTTCTCATACGTTCCAGCCCAACACGATTGACCTTCGGTACCACACCAATGAACAAGTTGCCCTCGACACTGCCTACGGAAACCGCCCGCAGCGCGGCGTAGAAAGCGACATTTACGCGGAAGACGAGATACAACTTACCCCGCTAGTTACCATGAACGCTGGGTTGCGGCTGGGCGGCTTCTGGGTAGATGGGGCCACTTATTGGCGCGCCCAGCCCCGGCTTTCGGTGCAGTACCAACCTTCGGGTGCCACCGTCTGGCAAGTATCGTACGCGCGGATGGCGCAGTTTATGCACCTGCTGGCGAATCCGGCCCTCAACCTTCCCACCGACCAATGGCTGCCCACCACGCGCCGCCTGGCCCCCGAAACCGCTCAGCAGTGGACGCTGGGCTACCAAAGGAAACTTGGTGCGGCCTACACCTTTCAGGCCGAAGCCTACTACAAAGACCTACGCAACATTATAGAGTACAAAGAAGGCGGGTTTGAACTCTACGACGACGTGCTGGACTGGGAAGACCGCGTGGCCAGCGGCCGGGGCCGTAGCTACGGCCTGGAACTACTGGGGCAACGCACCACCGGGCGACTCACCGGCTGGTTGGGTTATACGCTGGCCCGTAGCGAGCGCCAGTTCAGCGAACTTAACGACGGGGCTTGGTTTCCCTTTCGTTACGACCACCGCCACCAGATCGATTTCGGTGGCGTGTTTCACTGGAAAGAGCGGGTAGACGTTTCGTGGGGATGGGGACTGGCCTCCGGATTTGCCGTAACGCTCCCCACGGTGGCGTTTACCGAAGTCGTACCGAGCGATTACGACTACGGAGCGCGTCAGCGGGTGGTCTTCGGAGCGCGCAACGGCCAGCGCACCCGGGCTACGCACCGGCTAGACGTGAGCATTTCGTTTCGTAAGCCCAAACGCTGGGGTGAACGCACCTGGGAGTTTGGGCTGTATAATGCGTACAGTCGGAGAAACCCGTTTATGATTAGTTTTTACGGCCGAAGGTGGAACGACAACGATATCTTTACATTTTATCAGACCAGTTTGTTTCCGGTGCTGCCGATGGTGAGTTACCGCTTTAAGTTTCAGTGATGCAGATACTACGGAACGTATTTTTAGTAGGGGTGCTGGTGGCAGCCGGAGCGTGCGAGCGGGAAGTTGAGTTTGATATTCAGCCTGAAGCCCCGCGCCTGGCCATCTACGCCATGCTTCAGCCCGATAGCCTGGTGTCGGTGTGGGTGTCTCACAGCAAATCGGTAGAAGACAGTACCCGAATCCGGGCCGTAACCGGGGCGGAAGTAACGATTACCACCGACGGAGGAGCATCTTATCCGCTGAAGATCATCAACGCCCGGCAAGGGCACTACCGCGCTGACCTTAGGGCCCGAGCCGGTGAGACTTATCACCTGTCGGTGCGGGCCGGAGGTTATCCCACGGCTGAAGCTACCACCCGCATTCCGGAGCCGGTAGTCATTCAATCGGTAAGTCATACCATTGTGCCTATTGGCAAAGCCACTACTTGCCCAGAGGGATTCAACTGCGCCGATACGGTAACGAGGCACGCCATCGGCATCACGTTTGCGGACCCCGCCGCGGAGAAAAACTACTACCAGGTAAGCAGCTACCTGCGGTATCTGGGTGAACGATACGAATACGATTCGCTTGAAGATGCGTACGAAGCGTTCCAAGACACCTTGTCTACCATCGTGTACAACCACTCGCTCGACCCGGCCGTAGACGGCCTGGACTTCGTTGTCTACGGTGCCCTGTACCAGGGATACCGCGACTATCGTTTTACCGACCGGTTGTTCGACGGTACGCACTACACCTTTGACTACACCACCGAAAGTGACCAACCCGACGTGCTAGGCATGGTGGTTACGCTTACGACCTACCACGAAGAAGCCTACGAGTACGAGCGGAGCAGCGAGCGGTCGGAGTACTTCGACGAGCTGTTCTACGAGCCCGTACCGCTGCGGCAGAACATCCGGGGTGGCTACGGTATCTTCAGCAGCTTCAGCCAGGATTCGGTGGTGATTGCGTTGGACGAGTAGCAGTTTGTTGGGGGTTAAATCGACGCAGCAAGTAGTTAAGATTTCCGTATCTTTCGGAAGACACTACCCAAAAGGAGCATGGTCTACAGCGATTTCTCTTCAACCGATTTGATCCGCCACTTTGGCCTCAGATTCGAGGCCCGTGAACTGTTTTGCTGACACGCCGGAGATACCACCTTCGCCGTGGCTTACCGAGGCCCTACGCAAGGGGCAAGAACAGGGGTTTGCTAGTGAGAAGTCTCGCTCCGAACGATTAGTGACTCCCATTTTGCTAGAGCTGAGCGATCGGAATCAGCATAGCTTCTCTATTTATTCGGGCATGAACCTGGATACGGACGAAGCGCGACGGACTTTGGTGGTCAATGCTTATTAAAGTGTCCAGGTGGCTGGCCAATTACCGTATTCCGTAGAATACAGTCCCTCCCAAATCAACCAGTTCAATGTTGTACGTATAAAATCCTGGGAGCAGGGGCGGAGGCGGCATTTTGTCCATCAATACGCATTCGGACTGAATAGTATCGGTTCCCACCCGTAGCACCAGCGACGGAAGAAAGGGGGCCGGAGAGAGTCGGTACCGACTGGTTTCACCTGGCCTGATTTCACCGAAGGATTCATCTTTAGCCACTCCGTAAAAGGCCAGTTGGTCGTACGTCGTCGAGCTACCATTTGTGATCCGAATGTAGATGCCTTTTTCCGAATAAGCAGTTTCTGTTTCCTTGCAGGCACTTAATAACAACAGCCCTCCAAGAAATCCGAATAGAATACTTTTCATAGCAACTTTTTTTACTAAGACCCGCGTTGAAGAAAAAAGGTTGTAATCACCATGAAAATTGGACTACTCTCAGACACCCATAGCTACCTCGACGATCAGGTGTTTGGCTACCTGGCCGACTGCGACGAAATCTGGCACGCGGGCGATATCGGCAGTTTGGTGGTGAGCGAGCAGTTATCGGCCTTTAAATCTTTCCAGGCGGTGTACGGCAACATCGACGGGGCCGACATTCGCGCTCGCTACCCGGAAGATTTATGGCTGGAGCGGGGTGGGTTACGGGTGTGGATGACCCACATCGGTGGCTATCCGCCGCGCTACAACCCGCGGGTGCGGCAGGTGCTGGCCGAACGGCAACCAGATGTTTTCGTCTGCGGCCACTCGCATATCCTCAAGGTGATTAAAGACCCCAAGCGGAACCAAATGCTGTGTCTGAACCCGGGCGCGGCGGGTCGGCAGGGCTTCCACCGGGTGCGCACGCTGCTGCGGTTTACGCTGGCAAAGGGCAAGGTGAGTGAACTGGAAGCAATAGAACTAGGATCAACGGCGCGGTGACCAATCCTGCCGACGGGCACTTTCGACCACCGGATAAATTTAACGCACTCACTACGTCTTGAATAATCTATAGAAATTGAGCATCTTGTTGTCAGACAATGAAACCACTATTCCTTACCAGACTTGTAGGGCTCTTCACCCTACTCACTACGTGGCCAACGTACGCCCAAGACGTTTACTTTACCAATGGCTTCCGGGTTACCGAGCTTACCGCAAGTGATGCAATTGTGTGGACTCGCCTGTGCGGACAAGAGACGCCCAATCCGGTGGTGCACCAACGCAAGCCGACCGTTTTTCGTCATCCGATCGACTTTAACGAGAACATGCCAGTGGACGAAATGGACGGCGCCGTCCGGGGGGCAGAAGGCCTCGTCCGGGTGATCGTAGAAGGTGATGATACGACCAAAACCTCCGACTGGTACCCCGCCGAAGCAAAGGACGACTATACGGTTCATATTCCCCTGGATCGCCTGCACCCGAACACTAAATATTCAATCAGACTGGAGGGAAAGGAGCCTGAAGATGCGGCTGCTACCGCCACTTTGATGGGAAGCTTCCGTACGCCTCCAGCCGACTCAGTAGCTACCCCGGTATCGTTCACCATGTCTACCTGCCAGTATTTCTGGAGCTACGACGACTCGGTAGCCGGCTTCAAAACCTACCTGAGCATGACCAAACGGGTTCCCGACTTCTTTGTGCAGACCGGCGACTACGTCTACTACGACAAACCGGGTCCGAAGGCAACCAATCCGGAGCGGGCCCGCCATAAGTGGCACGCGATCAACGGCTGGCCCGCGCTGGTAGATTTCTTTCGTCAAACTCCCACTTACTTTATTAAAGACGATCACGATTTGCTTTCCGACGATTCTCACGCGCAGACCAAAGACTACGGGGAGCTCTCTTACCCCGAAGGCTTGGTGATCTGGGAAGAGAACGTTCCGTTGCGACACCTTCCGTACCGAAGCGTACGCTGGGGGCAGGACTTACAAATATGGCTGCTGGAGGGGCGCGAATACCGCAGTGCCAACCAGGCGCCCGACGGTGCGGGGAAGACCATTCTGGGGCAGCAGCAAAAAGCCTGGCTTACCCAAACCCTGAATAGCTCCGACGCTACGTTTAAGATTGTGGTTTCGGCCACCCCGGTGGTTGGTCCCGATCGACCGAACAAAACCGATAATCACGCCAATGCAGCTTTTCAGACCGAAGGGGAGTGGCTGCGGAACCTGCTGGTCCGGCACGAGAATACCTACGTGATCAACGGTGACCGTCACTGGCAGTACGTTTCTCAGGACAGCCTTACCCGGTTGATGGAGTTCGGATCGGGCCCGGTAAGCGACGCGCACGTGCAGGGTTGGAACAGCGGACAGCAGCCTCAGCACCGTTACCTGAACCTTATCGGTGGGTTCTTGGGCATTGACGTTGGCCGACCCGACGGCCAGCCGCAAATTATCTTTGCCCACTATGATGTGCACGGAGAGGCCCGCCACACCGAGCGGTTTACGGCCGATTGACGGGGTGGGCGAGTTACTGAATCGCTCGGAAATTAAGGGAGGAAGAGGCCTACTTCTTGTCGGCTTCCGAAGGAGTTTCGTCGGGCGCTCCGGCTTCGGGACTGATCACCTCGGGCGCTACTTCAGGGGAAGTTTTCTCTTCGGATTTTTCGATCTTCTCTTCTACCATCTCCGCATCTTCTACCGAGCCTTTGGCGGGTTCGCGTACCTCAGCCGTCGGTTCGGACTCCTTCTTAGCAGCAGGAGCGCTCTTCGGAGCCGCTTTGGTTTCGGCCTTCTGCTCGGAGGCAGCTTTATCTTCGGTCGTTTCCTTTGAGGAAGAAGCTGACTTGCCGCTTTTCTTAGCAAACTCCGCCTTGATTGCCTCGGTATCAATCTTTTTGATGGGGGGCAGGCGGGTAAATTCTTTAATTGCTTGCTGACGCTGCTTAGCGCGCGCTTTGTTGCGGAGTCCTTTGCGCTTTAATCGGGTAACGGCCATGACGAGTTATGCTTCGGGTTTAAAAAACGAGGGGCAAAGATATAAAATTTGCGCTAAGAAGAGAATGCTTGGCGTCAGTATTTTTGTAGAGCATCACTGAAAGTCTATACTTACGCCGTCAACGCTGTATCCGGCGAAGATGCCGTAGCCCCCTTTCACATTGCCAGGAACCAATACCGGCTCACTGTACGGAACTTCCTGAAGAGACTGCTGGAGCCAACTGTGGTATTCGTAGTCGTACTGCTCTTGGGTTATGGTGATTGGTTCTACATTCAAATAAGGGCGGAGGCTATCACCGTAGAAGAAGGGATATTAGCCGACTCAAACATATTTGTTGCTTGATTTTGCTATCACCAACCTCAACTGCCCTTTAGCGATAATTTTATTGCATCAAAGAGATATCGCTCCAAGAAGTGATAAGTTCCCATCTGGATGACAAAAAAGGATGCTACGCCTTTGTTGAATAGAACAAGTCCTATTAATACTACTCTAAACTCACTATCACCTGGCTCGCACTGGACCCCGCCATAATGCCGAAGCCATTTTCTACATTGGTGTATACCTGCACCGGTTCGGCAAAGGGGTTGCCGTCGTTCTCGTACTGCAAATCTACCGAACGCGTGTAGCGGTACTGCCCTTCGCTAACGGTACTGAGTATGACGTACAACCGTCCTTCGCTACCTTCGAAACTAAATCCGTAAACTTCCGGTATAAACCGTAGCGTGTACGACTTACCGTTGAAAAGGTCATCGTTAAACGACAAGGTGGTGCCATAAAAACCTGACTCCCCGAGCAACGGATCACTCGCCGTATTGGCAACAACCGGATCCTCGCTGCGCAAAGTTTGCTGTCTTAAGTAGCGCACAGTGTCATCACCTGAGTAGTTTCCCTCGTCATCGAAACGCGGCAGTAACTGAAGCTCGTTGCGGTATACCGAAACTTCGTAGTAGTTGCGCTCTTCCCCCGGGTCATCAAGAGTGAGGCGTGCCTCTTTTATATTCACCCTTCGATCTGTAACCAAACTGTCCTCAAAATTTAGGAAGGTATTTAGAAACACGGTAGTGTCTAACTCAACCGAGCGGATGGCTACCGGAGGAGCGATGAACGTAGAAGCCTCGACCGACTCAAAACCATCTTTGCTCACGCGCAGTGTATAGGTTTTGCCCACCGAAGGGGTGAAGGTAGAAAAGTAGATGCCCGATGTTTCACTTTCTTCTAAGGTGGCTACCAGTTGCGTTTCTTCTAGCAGCGTAACCACCGCGCCACTCACCGACTTCAGTTCGGCATTGGTCAGGATCGACTGGCTCTGGGTCAACTCCACCACCACGATGCTATCGGCCTGTAGAAAAGCGTTAGCAACCAGCCGCGAAGGTGGATTGGGAACGTCTACGTCCACCACCATCTCGCATGCGCTAAAAGCAAGAGCAAAAACAATAAAATGTAAAGCGTGAATTCGTTTCATGGTTGGTTAGAATTTAAAGCGGTAGCTAATGGAAGGAATGATCGGAAATAAACTGACTTGCCGGAAGCGGTTGGGTTCTCCAGGGCCGTTGCCTCCGTCCAGATACAGATAGAACGGGTTGCGCCGACTGTAAGCATTGTACACCCCCAGCACCCACGAGCGCTCGCCCCAGCGGGTATTTTTGTTAAAGGAGATACTAGCATCGAGCCGGTGGAAGGCGCGCATGCGAAAGCTATTGCGCTCACCGTAGTTGTACAGCGTGCCCCCGCCAAAGCCAAAGTTACTGAAGCGCAATTGCGTACCGGCGTAACGGTCGGTGGGTAGCGTGATGGCGTTGCCACTGCCGTATACCCAAGAGAACGAAACGTCTACCCGGTCCTTCCACTGGTGCATCACCGCTATCGCAAGGTCATGCCGCCGGTCGTAGCGATACGGAAAACGCTCACCAAAGTTAAGGTCGTCGAACTGCCGCATGCTCCACGACAGCGTGTACCCCAGCCAGCCGGTGGTGCGCCCCTCCTTCTTCTGCACCAGTAGTTCGGCACCGTACGACTCGCCGTCGCCCACGGTCACATTATCCTGCCAGTCGCTGTTCACGTCAATAAAGCTAGAACCCTCGCGGTACTCGATCAGGTTGGTCATTGCTTTATAGTAACCTTCCAGACTCACCTCGTAGCCGTTACCTATTTCTTGGGCGGCCCCCAGGGCAAACTGCTGCGCGTCTTGCGGACGGATGCGGGCCGTAGCGGGCACCCACAGGTCGGTAGGTAAGCCAATGCCCGCGTTAGTAAGCAGGTGAATAAACTGCGTCATGCGCGTGTACGACGCCTTGAGCGATAGCTGCGGCGAAACCAGGTAGCGGGCCGCCAGGCGGGGCTGTAGTGAGGTATACAACTCTTGGTCGACGTAAAAGCCCGAAAAGTGAAGACCCACGTTGAGCTTTAGCCGACGCGACAGCTCAACGTCATCTTCCCCGTAGAGCGCAAACTCAGTGGCGTAGGTGTCTCTTGAGCCCAGTAGCGAATCTAACTGATCGGATTGGAACCCGCCTTCGGCCTGAAAGTTGACTGCTCCCGGTTCAAACCTGTGGCGAATAACGTTGGCCCCAAAACGCACGTAGTGCTGCGGCGAGGGGATAAAGTCCATGTCTAGCTTAGCGGCAAAATCCTCAATGCCTGAGAAGTACCGAATCAATTCCTGGCGTTTCACCACGTTCCGATCATCATCCAGCGTTTCGTAACGATAATCGTCGAAGATGTTAAAACGATAGCGGCTGTAGGTCATCGTCAGGTTGCTGAACAACTTTGGGGTAAAGGTATGGTTCCACCGCAGCGCCGAAGTCATGTTCCCCCAGTTGAGGCCCGTTTCGTTCTCGTCTTGTAGCGAAATTCCGTCCTCTACATTGTCGTAGTCAAACCGAGAGTAAAACTGGTCACTGCCCAGGTAGGCGCTCAGGTACAGCCGGTCGCGGTTCGAGAAGCGGTGGTTTACCTTGGCGTTCAGGTCGTAGAAGTAGTAGCCCACCGTTTCGTCGCCGTCGGTCTGCGCCTGGATGATCGGACGCGCCAGCAGGTCAATCCACGTGCGGCGGGCCGACACGATGAACGAGGTTTTATCTTTGATGATCGGACCCTCTAGCGTGAGCTTCCCGGCCACGATGCCCAGCGAGCCCTCGCCGTGAAACTCCTTCATGTTGCCTTCCTTCATGCTGATGTCGATCACCGACGAGAGCCGCCCGCCGTAGCGCGCGGGGAAGCCGCCCTTGATAAGGTTTACGCTGTTGATGGCGTCGGCGTTAAACACCGAAAAGAAGCCGAACAGGTGCGAGGCGTTGTACACCGGCACGCCGTCGAGCAGGATCAGGTTCTGGTCGGGGCCGCCGCCGCGCACGTAGATACCACTAGTGCCCTCGTTGCCCGACTGCACGCCCGGCAGCAGTTGCAACGTCTTGAGCACGTCTACCTCGCCCAAAAAGGCAGGCATGGCCTTGATCTGCTCAATGGGCACCGATACGGCGCTCATCTGCGTTACTTCCTGAATCTTGTCTGCTTCGGCGGCGGTAATCACCACCTCGTCGAGCAGCGCATTGTCTTGCAAACCAACGTTCACCACCGTGTCTTGCCGCAGGGCCAGGCGCACCACCTGGGGCCCGTAGCCTACGTACGAGTAGATCAGGGTAACGCTATCGCTGGCCGGAAGCGTAAGGCTGTAGAATCCGTAGGTGTTGCTGCTGGTGCCGCTGAGCGAGTTTTTCTCGAAGGCGTTGGCGCCGATCAGACTTTCTCCGCTGGCTCCATCTTTGATGTAGCCACTGATTGTGTATTTTTGCGTCTGAGCAAATAGTGAGTGGGGGAGGGCTCCCAGACACAGGAGCCAGAACAGGTGTTTCATAAGGTAGTTGACTGGGGTTTGAGGGGTAGACAAGATTAAAAGCAAGCCCCCTAATAAAAGAAGACAATAAATCTAAAAGTAATGAACACCTGTTGGGGGAGTCACGATTTCAAAAATCGTGCTATTATACTTCAAACGGTACATACTTCTATTAATTTCACGCAGCCGGAGCGAGATTAGCGTTACTCTTCTTTGACCAGCCAAAGTGTTATGCAACGAACGATACAACTGCTACTAGGAATAAGCGTGGGTCTAACCGGGCTAGCCCTCGGCCCCGCGCTTGCCCAAACTCCCAGCGGACTACGCTTGCAACTGCCCACCGACCGCGGATGGAACGAAGTGCGGGAGGGCGAAACCCTGTCGTTTTCACTGTCGGCCACCGGCGGGTCGGCTACCGACTACTCGTTCGAACTTGCCTCCAAACTACCGGGCGCGGAACTGAGCCCTTCGGGTGACTTTAGCTGGCAGCCCGACTACGACGCCGTGCGCCCCGATGAGTCGCAGAAAACGATTACTATGGAAGTTTCGGTACGTACCGCTGCCGGGCAAACTGCCACTGAATCGGTCGACGTGACCGTCTACAACCAAGCGCGGGTTCCGCCGCCCATCAACCTGCCGCCCTTCTTCGTGAAGCAGCAGACCGACAACCGCTACCAACTGACCCTGCCCCCCGACTTTATGGTGCCCGCCGGTCCGCACACCCTGCCCGAAGGGATGCGGGCGGCCCGCGAGGGCGAACTCACCTGGCGGCCTACCGACGCGCAGTTTGTGGAGCTACAACAAACTCCGTTGCCCATCAAAGTGTCGATTCAAGATCAGACCTACGGCGACGTGCTGACCGTTTCGGTGGATGTGCTGCCGGCGGCTCCGGCCAAGGAGGAGGCACCCCGGGCCTCCGACCCTGACAATGCCGTGCGGCTGCGGTTTCCGGACCGCTCCGGCTGGAACACGGTGCGCGAGGGCGAAGCGTTCAGCATCAAGCTATCGGCAACGGGCGGACTCGACCCGCAGTACTCCTACCGGGTGCTTAACGGGGAGAGCGTTGGCCTGAGCTACGACACGCTGGGCAACGTGTACTGGAAACCGTCGTACGAGGTGGTGGACCGGCTGGAAGAAGTCCGCAAGATTCCGCTTATCTTTGAGGTGCGCAACCAGAACGGCCAGCGCGACCGGCAGCCGGTCAGCCTGCGGGTGTACCATACCAACCGCGCCCCGGAAGTTGGTGACCTGAAGAAGTTCTACGTGCAGTACGGTACCGAAAACGTGTACTCCCTAGGTAGCGACGTAGCCATTACCGATCCCGACGGCGACCCGGTTGTATTCAAGCCGATCATCAGTCAGATGCCACAGGGCGTGGCGCTCTCGGCGCAGGGCGAACTGTCGTGGAAGCCTTCGCTGAGCCAGTACCAACGCCTAAAGCGCGATCCGCTTGACCTGGAGTTTATCGTGGAAGATCAGCCCTACGAAGCGCGGCAGACCGGACGCCTGCGGATAGAAGCTACGCAGCAAGACTTGCCGCCTAATATTTCGGTGGTGCCCAACCAAGAGCATTTTTACATCCGCGAGGATGAATCGCTCAACCTAAAGTTCTACCTGTCCGACCCCAACGGCGACGAAGACATCGTGGGCTTCGACTTTGTGTCGGATCAGCGCATTCCGCGCAGCGCCCTGGTGCGCAACGAGCCCACCCAGTGGGAGTTTGTGTGGCGACCCGGCTACGAATTCTTCGTGGAGCCCGGCGACACCGGCACCTACCGGATTACCTTCTTTGTGATGGACCGCGCCAACCAGCGGCAGGAGCGGCAGGTGACGGTAACGGTGCAGGATGCCGAAAATTTGGTGGAAAAAGACCAACTGCTCTACCGGCAGTACCGCACCAGCCTGATGCGCGTGTGGGACCTGATGACCCAACTCAAGGAGAAAGAGAAGGAGCTAAGTCGCGACTACAAAAAGGCGCGGCGGGGTCGGAAGCACCGGGTGCTCACCACCGCCTCTCTGGGGGCGGTAACGGGACTCTCGCCGGTGGTGCTGAACAACGACGCTAATAGTCAGCGCTACGTGTCGGGAGTGGGAGGCACCGCTTCGGCCACCATCGGCAGCCTGGAAGCGGGCAAGGTGATTGGCAAGGATCCGAGTAGCTTGTACGAAAAGCTTAGCTACATCAACCAGAAGCTGACCGAACTGCAAACCCAGGGCAACGTGTTTGCCGGTAAGTACGCGCTGTCGGACAGCCGCCGGGAGGCGGGTTTCGGCGAAGACCTCCGGAGATTGATCCTGCTACTGAAGGTAGAAAAGGTAACCGAACTGGAGCTCGACGCCAGCTGGAAGAACCCGAAGCGGGCCAGCGATAAAAACATTCAGAACACGTTTCGGGACTTTAACCCGGATTCCGACAAATCAACTGACATTAATGAATAGTCAAAAGCCTTCGTTGCCCAAGGGCACCCGCGATTTTGGTCCTGAGGTGATGGCCAAGCGCACTTACCTGCTGGATACGATCAAGGGAGTGTTCCGCACGTTTGGCTTCCAGCCGCTGGAGACGCCCACGATGGAAAACCTGTCGGTACTCACCGGCAAGTACGGCGACGAGGGCGATCAGTTGTTGTTTAAGGTATTGGATTCGGGAGATTTTTTGTCCGGCACCACCGAAGAAGATTATCGCGCCGGAACCGGGGGGCTACTGCCTAAAATTGTCAGCAAAGGCCTGCGCTACGATCTTACGGTGCCCTTCGCCCGCTACGTGGTGATGAACCAGCACAATATCACCTTTCCCTTCCGGCGCTACCAGGTGCAGCCGGTGTGGCGGGCCGACCGGCCGCAGCGGGGTCGCTACCGCGAGTTCTACCAGTGCGACGCCGACGTGGTAGGTACCGACTCTCTGCTTTGCGAAGCCGAAATCATTCTGATGCTCGAGGAAGTCTTCGCCCAGCTTGGTCTCACTAACTACACCATTAAGATCAACGACCGCCGCCTGCTGCACGGCCTGGTGGAGGTGCTGGGGGTGCCCGACAAAGAAACCGATCTGCTGGTTGCCATCGACAAGCTCGATAAAATTGGGGAAGAGAAAGTGCTGGACGAACTGCGCCAGCGCGGTTTTAGCAACCGAGCCATCGAGCAATTGAAGCCAGTATTTAGCTTAACCGGTAGCAATCTAGAACAACTGAACGAGGTCGGCAGACTACTAGCTGATTCGGAGGTGGGGCAGGAAGGCATCGCGGCGCTGCGCGAGGTAATGGATACCGCCCGGGCGCTGGGTTCTTCGCTAGAGCACCTGTCGTTCGACCTCACCCTGGCGCGGGGCCTATCGTACTACACCGGGGCTATCTTCGAGGTAAAGTCCAACCAGGGGTCGCTTACCAGTAGCATCAGCGGCGGCGGGCGCTACGACAACCTGACGGGTGGCTTCGGCCTACCGGGCGTGTCGGGCGTGGGCATCTCGTTCGGCGTCGACCGTATCTACGACGTGTTGGACGAGCTGAACCTGTTTCCCGAGGCTAGTCACGTGAGCACCCAGGTGCTGTTCGTCAACTTTGACCGAAGCCTGGAGGCAAAAGTACTGCCGCTACTCTCGCAGGTGCGGCAGGCGGGTATAGCCGCTGAACTGTATCCTGAGCCGGTAAAGATGAAGAAGCAGTTTGCCTACGCCGACAAAAAGGGCATTCCCTATGCGGTAGTAGTCGGCACCGACGAACTGGCCAAGGGGCAGTATGGTCTAAAAAACTTGCGTACCGGCGAGCAAGAAGCGTTGCCGCTGGAGAAGATCATCGAGCAGGTTAAAGGATAAACTGCCTGTTTTTAATCTATAATTCTCTACTAGCACTATCTCAGCTTAAGCTATCTGTAGACCGCACTGCTAAAGTCTACAAATTTACCCATCAAGCACTACAAATTTACCCACTCAATAGCTAATTTTGTACATTAGCATGAATATCTGATCATGTATTACCGCCATATCACCCAATCAATCACCGAAGCGCTGGACGATACACCAGTTGTTGTCCTAAACGGGGCGCGCCAAACCGGTAAGAGTACGCTATGTAAGCAACTGCTAGCCGATGGAATCTTTGCGGGACAACTGATCACGTTTGATGACCCCACCGTATTATTAGCCGCCCAGTCCGATCCATTGGGATTTATTAGCGATCACGGTGATCACCTTATTCTGGATGAGGTACAAAGGGTGCCGGAGCTGTTTCTGAGTATCAAAAAAGTGGTAGACCAAGACCGCAATCGGCGGCGGTTCATTCTAACCGGCTCGGTTGACGTGATGATGTTCCCCAAAATAGCCGATTCGCTGGCCGGTCGACTGGAGATACATAATTTGTGGCCGCTATCTCAGGGAGAAATTATAGGTCAACCGGCTACTTTTTTACAGAAGCTGATCGCCCAAGAGAACAAATTTACCTCGAGCCAGAGCAGTTGGCCAGATATACTTCGGACGATTAGCGTAGGGGGCTATCCGGAAGCTATCCGGCGCGAGAAAGAAAGTAGACGAACCCGGTGGTTTGCCTCTTACATGCTTTCGGTAATGCAAAAGGATATTCGCGAACTTGCTAATATTGAAGGACTTACCCAACTGCCTAACGTTTTGCGGTTGGTAGCTACCCGGGTGGGCAGTACGGCTAACTTGTCGGATATTGCCCGGCTTTCCGGGGTGAAACACACAACCTTACAACGGTATATGGCGTTGCTGGAGCACGTATTCTTACTCGTTAAAATTCCCGCCTGGACGCCTAATTTAGAGGGGAGATTTGTGAAGTCACCTAAAATATACCTGAGCGACAGCGGATTGCTGGGCTACCTGCGGGGCGAGGATGCCGAAAGCTTGCTAGAAAACCGTACGGTTACCAGTGCTTTCCTGGAAAACTTTGTGGTCATGGAAATTATCAAGCAGTTGAGCTGGTCTGACCAAATGCTCACCCCGTATCACTTTAGCGTACATAAGGGAGCGGAAGTAGATTTGGTGCTGGAGAACCGGCGAGGGCACTTGTTTGGTATTGAGATTAAGTCGGCGGCTACCCTGAAAGAATCGGACTTTAAGGGGCTCAGGTATCTGGCGGCGCTTGCCCCTCAGAAGTTTCAAAAAGGTATTGTTCTCTACCGGGGCGAGCAGACGCTTCGGTTCGGCGACCGCCTCTACGCGGTGCCTATTTCAAATTTATGGCAGTAACATCTTCATAAAATTTTTAGGTTCCTGCTCGGTAGAGTTATCGGGCCGCTTAATACTAGAGTAAGCCGTAATGCGTTCTGATGGTTACTGGTCCTTTAAAGCATAGCGAGCGTTGTCTGTAGTTATATCTTCTTCGCGAACGGCGATCCTTATTCTTGTTTTACTACTACTGAGTGGCCATTGGTCATACGGCCAATACGCCAGCGAGCAGGGTCGCTTTACGGTCAGCCAGATCCGCGGGTGTGCCCCCCTCACGGTAGAAGTCCTCAGTGAGAATCCTCCGCCTGGTAACACAAGCAACTCCATCTATGTCTTTGACTATAACAGCAATGATGAACGAACAAATCTAAATCCCGATCAAGATTATCAGGATACTACCTATGCTATTGCGGGTACCTATAAGATACTTCAAGTTCTGGGTAGTGCAATTGACTCCGTAACCATTGAGGTGCTCGAGCCCCGCCCGCCCCAGTTTCGGGTGTATACCTGCATTAACAACAGTGTGCTCATCGAGCGTACCGGCGATTACTACGACCGCCTACGGGTTGACTTCGGCAACGGCATCGCCATTGACATGGCCGACGGACCAATCGTTTACCCCTACGGCACGCCCGGCACCTATACCCTCACCGTCCGCGGACTGTTTGACGACGCCGACTCTCAGTTCTGCGCCGTAGGCGACACGACGATTACCACGATTAATGCCCTCACCACCGCCACCCTGGATGCGGTTACCGTGGAGGGTGCCAGCAGCGTTCGGGTCAACTACCAACTGCCTAACCCTGACGTGTCGTACCGCCTGGAGGTGGCCGAGGCAGGGAGTAACGACTTCACCCTGGCGCAGTACAACCTAGACGATCCCCAGGAAATACTGGTAGACGACCCGGCGCTTCGCCTGGCGGAGCAGTCGTACTGCTTCCGGGTGGTGGCGGTGAACCGCTGCGATGAGGCGCTAAATCTGTTGTCGAACACCATCTGTAGCATCGCCCTGCAGGGAGAGGCGCAAGACCGGCAGAACCAGCTCACCTGGCAAAATCCGGACTTTTCGGAGTATCAGGTGCTGCGCGACGGCGAACTATTCACTACCACTCCTAACCGCGAACTGCTGGATGCGGACGTTGTGTGTCAGCAGCTTTATGAGTACCGCGTACGCGCCGAGAACGCCAGTGGCACCAGCACGTCGGCCCCGCTCACCCTTACGGCTATCAGTCAAGAAGTTTCCCCCGCTCCTGATTCGGTGGTGGTGCAACCGGCCGGTACGCTGCTTCAACTCACGTGGCGACTGCCCCCGGGAATAAATAACTACTACGTGTACCGGTCGGCCAACCAGCAAGACACCGTGCTGTACGATTCGGTGCGGGTGGAAGACCTTAACGCAGCTTACCAGGACCCGAACGTGGCGGTAGATGAAACCTACTGTTACCAACTAACTTACGTGGATGGCTGTGGCAACGAGTCGGCGCGTAGTGCGCCGGTGTGCGGCACCATCCCCACGCGGGGCGAAGTGCACTTCCCTACTGCCTTTACGCCCAACGGCGACGGCCGTAACGATGTATTCGTCTACACCGGCCGCCTGATTGATAACATTGAGCTGCGCATCTACAACCGCTGGGGAGAACTGCTGTTCCAGACCACTACGTTGGAGGAAGGCTGGGACGGAAGTTACCGGGGCGTACCGGTTCCGCAGGGCACCTACGTGTTTCGTGCTGACGTAACCGACCAACTGGGCAACCAATTTGTACAGGAAGGCCGCGTTGTGTTGCTAAATCCTTAACCCTTTGTATTTTTGACCAGTGACCAGTGACCAGTGACCAGTGACCAGTGACCCTAAACATCTGCGAAAGAAGCGGAGTTAATTTTAAGATTTAGTTTATTTATACCACCACTAACGACACGACTATGTTTGACATGAGCAAAATGATGGAGAAGGTAAAGGAGGTGCAAGAAAAAATGAAGGTGGCCCAAGAGAACCTGGTCAACGTAACGGCTACCGGCGAATCAGGAGCGGGCATGGTTAAGGCGGTGGTCAACGGTAAAAAGCAGATCGTTGACCTGGAGATTGACGCTGACCTGCTCAAGCCCGAAGACAAGGAGATGGCGCAGGATTTGGTGATTGCCGCCGTAAATAAGGCTCTGGTGGCGGTAGATGCGCAGGTGAAAGAGGAAATGAAAAAGTCTACCAACGGGGTGCTTCCCGACATCCCGGGCTTCGACCTGGGAAATTTTAGCGGATGAGTTCGGCGGCCGTTATCATCCTTAATTATAACGGAGTCCATTTTCTCGAAAAGTTTCTTCCCTCGGTAGTGGCCCACAGCCAGGGGCACCGCCTCATCGTGGCCGACAATGCTTCTACCGACAATTCGCTACCCTTTCTGGCGGAAGCCTATCCTCAGGTAGAAGTACTATCGTTTGATCAGAACCACGGCTTCGCGCAGGGGTACAACTTAGCCCTGCAGGATATTGATAATCCCTACAGCGTACTACTTAACTCTGATGTGGAGGTAACTCCCGGATGGATCGACCCGGTGCTAGAGACAATGGAGCACGACCCGCGGGTGGTGGCCGTCCAACCGAAGGTGCGATCGTACCACCAGCCCAACTACTTCGAGCATGCCGGGGCGGCGGGGGGCTACATCGACTTCTTAGGCTACCCCTTCTGCCGTGGCAGGATTGTGGACCAGCTAGAGCGGGATACCGGGCAGTACGATGACCCTGTGCCGGTATTTTGGGCGACAGGTGCCTGCTTCTTCGTCCGTACCGAGGTCTTTCGTCAGATAGGGGGATTTGATCCGCTCTTCTACGCTCATATGGAAGAGATTGATCTGTGCTGGCGTTTGCAGGCGGCCGATCGTAAAATCTACTACGAACCGCGCAGCGTGGTGCTTCACGTAGGAGGAGGCACCATGCCCGCCACCAATCCCCGCAAGACCTACCTCAACTTCAGGAATAGTACCGGGATGCTCTATAAGAATACCCCCCGCGCCTCACTATGGCCGCGGGTGCTGCTCAAACTGGCCCTAGACGTAGTGGCTGCCCTGCAATTTTTGATGCGAGGAAAAAGATCCGACGCTCAGGCAGTGCTGCGCGCCGTGCTGGATTTTGGGCGGCAGTACCGCACTTGGAAGCACAGTCGGAGTCAGGTTACGCAAAAGTTAGGGAAGACTCCCGTGATGATGCCCCGTTTACTGGTAGTTGAACGCTACTTAAAGGGAAAAAAACTGTTCTCGGCACTAAACTTCCGCCCCAAAGACTAGTAATACCAGAGCGGGTTCTTACTTTTGCGCAGGTGTTGGCGAAAGTTCATCCAGAAGGCGATGCCCAAGTAAACCAGCAGGGGCGAGCCGAACGTAAGAAAGGAAGCGTAGATGAAGTAGAGCCGAATGGTCGCCGTTGGGATTTCCATGGTGCTGCCAATCTTTGTACATACGCCAAAAGCCTGTCTCTCAAAAAAATATTGGATTTTCTTCATGCTTTTCGAGTTTGATAAAACAATAAACAATATGCGGTAGTTCAGCAAGGGATGAATTTAACAATTATTTCCGCAAGATTGTAATATTGATTCTAAGATTATAATTTCGCGATACCAACTAAACTTTAAACTTTAATTATGAATCAAGTCAGACGAATACTGTTTACCGCGATCATCCTGGGAACATTTGCTTTCTCGGGGTGTAACTCGCTGAAGAAAATGGTGAAGATGGCCAAAGACCAGCAACTAACCGTTGAGCCATCGCCGCTGGAGCTTCAGGGGGACAGCGTAAGCTTTACCATGAGCGCCCAACTGCCGGTTAAAATGCTTAAGAAGGGTAAGGTCTATACTGTAAATACTTTTTACCAGTACGGCGACGAGCGTACCGACGTAGGAAGCCTCGAGTTTCGTGCCGAAGATTTTCCGAACGGAGCTGAACAACAGCCTAGCGAAAGCCGTAACATGGCCTTTGCCTACACCGGCGAAGCGATGGACAATGGTACCCTGATGGTGCAGGGCGTTGCCTCTGATCCTAACAAAGACAAACAAGCCGAAACTCCCGAGATGGAAGTGGCCAAAGGGTTGATCACTACCCAAAACATGGTAGCCGCCCCCACCTTTGTGGTGTACTCTGACCACGGATATAACAACCAGGAAGAGCTGCTTCCTAACAACGTAAGCTTCTTCTTCCCGCAGGGCAGTTCGGTACTGCGTACCTCTGAGGTGCGTAGCGACCGCGGTAGCCGTTTTCAGAATTTCATCGCCGAGAAAAACGTGACCCGCTCAGTAACCATCACCGGAACCCACTCTCCCGAAGGGGAAGAGCGCGTGAACGAACGCCTTTCCGAAGACCGCGCGCAGCGCATTGAAGAGTACTACCGCCAGCAGATGGACCGCTACGACTACAAGGGTTCGGCCGATTCTATTGACTTTATCCTGAAGCCAGTGGTTGAGAACTGGGGTCCCTTCCGCGACTCACTACAGGGCTACAGCGATATCTCAGAAAGCGAAAAGCAGGCGTATTTTGACATTATCGACGGCTCAGGTAGCTTTGAGGAAAAGGAAGACCAACTGCACCAACTGCCTACCTACCGCCAGGTATTCCGCGACGTGTATCCTAACCTACGCTTGGCCGAAACTGAAGTGCTTACCGTGAAAGAAAAGAAGCCCGATGGACTGATCGCCACGCTAGCCAAGTTGCTTTCTAACGACGAAGTTTCTACCGATACGCTAAGCAACGAGGAACTACTGTACGGTGGTACTTTGACCCCTAGCCTAGAGGAGCGTGAGGGTATCTACATGGCGGCTACCAAGAAAGACGATAGCTACGCCTCGCACAACAACCTCGGCGCCGTTTACTTAGCTCAAGCCATTGAGGCGGGCGAAAGCGGACAGTCTGACTTGCTGGAGAAAGCTGTAGCTCAGTTTGAACTGGCTGCCCAGCGCGAGAATAATGCGGAAGCCCACGCTAACCTGGCCACAGTATACATGATGCAGGGCAACAAAGAGAAAGCCGAAGAAGAAATTTCGGAGGCTACCGGCATGCAACCTTCTATGCCCGAGGCTGCGGCCGGTATCAGCGGTATTGAAGGGGCCATTGCCATCGCCCGCGGAAAGTACGATCAGGCGGTATCTTCTCTTTCTAACGCCAATGAATCGGCTTCTAACCTGTTTAACCTAGGATTAGCCCAGATTCTTACCGGTAACTACGAAAGCGCAATTACCAGCTTTGAGGAATCGTTAGGCTTAGATTCGGAGTACAGCAAGGCCAACTACGGCATTGCTATCGCCAACGCTTACCTGCAAAACGATCAGGGTATCTTCGATGCCCTTAAGAAAGCAGTAGCCGGCGACGGTAACCTGCGCGAGACGGCCCTTAACGACTTGGTGTTCGGTGACTACCAAGAGCAACAGTCGTTCCGAGACGCACTTCAATAAGCATTAGCTTATCCATTCAGAAAGCCTTCCCAAACCGGAAGGCTTTTTTTATGTTATCCTTTTGTACTGCCGTAGGCACTACCTATTTTTGAACTCCACTACACGATCTACTTCATGAGAGAAATTCAGTTTAGAGAAGCGCTGGGCGAAGCCATGTCCGAAGAAATGCGCCGCGACGAGAAGGTATTTTTGATGGGCGAAGAGGTTGCCGAATACAACGGGGCCTACAAGGTGAGCCAGGGCATGCTCGATGAGTTTGGCGCCAAGCGGGTGATCGACACTCCCATTTCAGAGTTGGGCTTCACGGGCATTGGTATCGGGGCGGCCATGAACGGCCTGCGCCCCATTATCGAATTTATGACCTACAACTTCTCGCTGGTAGCCATCGACCAGATCATCAACGGCGCCGCCAAAATGATGTCTATGTCCGGGGGGCAGTTTCCGGTACCCATTGTGTTTCGCGGACCTACCGGCAACGCGGGGCAGCTTAGCTCACAGCACTCCCAAAACTTCGACAGCTGGTACGCCAACACCCCCGGGCTCAAGGTGGTGGTGCCCAGCAATCCCAAGGATGCCAAGGGACTGTTAAAGACCTCGGTGCGCGACGACGACCCGGTCATCTTTATGGAGTCGGAGCTGATGTACGGCGACAAGGGTGATGTGCCGGAGGAAGACGATTTCCTGATTCCCATTGGGAAGGCGGACGTAGTGCGGGAAGGGAGCGACATCACCATTGTCTCTTTCGGAAAGATGATGAAGGTAGCGAACGAAACGGCTGAGGAGCTAGCCAAAGATGATATCGCTGCCGAGGTAATCGATCTACGCACCATCCGACCTATTGATTACGAAGCGGTGGTGAACTCGGTAAAGAAAACCAACCGCCTGGTGGTGGTAGAGGAGGCGTGGCCCCTAGGAGCCATCTCTAGCGAGATCGCCTACCATATCCAGCGCCATGCGTTCGACTATCTGGACGCTCCCGTTCGTCGGATTAATAACTGGGATGTGCCACTGCCCTACGCCCCCACGCTGATTGAGCCGGTGCTGCCCAACGTGAAGAAAACCCTAGAGGCGTGTAAGGACGTGCTGTATGTATAAAACACTGCTATAGAGACGCGATTAATCGCGTCTCTATAGCAGTGTTTATCCGAAAGGGTTTTTTGCGCCCGCCATGCTGCGCTTGCCGCTCATCTTGTTCATCACCTTCATCATCTTACGCATATCCTCGAACTGCTTGAGTAGGCTGTTTACCTCCTGCACGGTGGTGCCGCTACCCTTGGCAACGCGCTTCTTGCGGCTGCCGTTTAGGATTCCCGGACTCGCCCGCTCCTCTAGCGTCATCGACCGGATGATAGCCTCAATGGGTTTAAACGAATCGTCGTCGATATCTACGTCGCGCAGCGCCTTGCCCATGCCCGGAATCATAGAAACCAGGTCCTTTACGTTGCCCATCTTCTTGATCTGCTGAAGCTGCGACAGAAAGTCGTTAAAGTCGAACTGGTTCTTGCGAATCTTGCGATTGAGGCGCTCGGCCTCTTCCTCGTCAAACACCTGCTGGGCTTTCTCTACCAGGGTGGTCACGTCGCCCATATCCAGGATGCGCCGCGCCATGCGGTCGGGATAAAAAGCATCGATGGCGTCCATCTTCTCGCCGTTGCTCACAAACTTGATGGGCTTGTTCACCACGGTTTTGATAGACAGCGCCGCCCCCCCGCGGGTATCACCGTCGAGTTTGGTAAGCACCACCCCGTCGAAGTTCAGGCGCTCGTCGAAGGCCTTGGCCGTATTCACCGCGTCCTGCCCGGTCATGGCGTCTACCACGAACAAGGTTTCCGACGGATTGAGTGCTTGCTTTAGGGCGGTGATCTCGTTCATCATGGCCTCGTCGATGGCCAAACGCCCCGCCGTGTCCACGATCACCACTTTCTTGTTATTCTGCTTGGCGTACTGCACCGCCCGCTGGGCAATGGCTACCGCATCTTTGTTATCCGGTTCGGCGTATACGTCTACCCCTACCTGCTCGCCAAGTACTTTGAGCTGGTCGATGGCGGCCGGGCGATAGATATCGCAGGCGGTAAGCAGCACGTTGCGGTTCTGCTTTTTTAGGTAATTAGCAAACTTACCCGAGAAGGTTGTTTTTCCCGAACCTTGCAAACCGGCAATAAGCACAATGGCAGGATCGCCGGTCAGGTTGGGACCTACGCGCTCGCCACCCATGAGTTCAGACAACTCTTCTTCTACGATCTTGGTGAGCAACTGGCCGGGCGATACAGCAATCAGTACCTTTTCGCCCATTGCCTTCTCGCGAATGGTGTCGGTAACGTCTTTGGCCACCTTGTAGTTAACGTCGGCATCAATTAGGGCGCGGCGAATTTCTTTAACGGTGGTAGCCACGTTCACTTCGGTGATGGCCCCCTGCCCCTTTAGGGTTTTAAACGCCTGGTCGAGGCGCGTACTTAAATTATCAAACATAAGCGATAGTAATTATAGAAGATACGTTTAGAACGCTCCGGCGTCCGTACTCATGCCGCAGAAGCAACGTCGGACAGGCAAAAAGAGCGAGCCCAAAAGTACGGAATAAAACCAGAGGATAGAAAGGGAAGGTACATCCGCGAGGGTGGAAATCCTATTATGACAGCCGTTGGCCCACGAAGGGTTCTCAGGCACGCCTCGATCCGGATTCTTCACCGATGTATGATTAGCGCGAAATTGAAGCGTAATCTACAATTGATATTAGTATATTGAGTATAAGAAAAATATAAATTATACTGATTTATGGATTTACGAGAACTACTACTAGGAGGTAAAAAGAAGCGTGCTAAGGCTCACTTAAGTAATCTACTGAAAATTGCCGAGTCAGACGGAACGTTCGATCAGATTGAGGCAGACTACCTGCTCTCGCTGGCGGGGCGGTTCAATGTGTCGGAGGCCGAGCTAAAGCGAATTCAGGATAATCCGACCACCCTACGGCAAAACCTTCCCGCGGGCGACCGCGAACGATTCGACCAGTTGCACCAGCTCGTCAGTATGATGCTCATCGACGGAGAGATTCATGATCAAGAAATGACGGTGTGCAAGGCCTACGCCGAACAACTGGAGCTTCGCCCGGAGTTTGTAGACGATCTGGTACGCGTTATCGGCGATTCGGCAGACCAGGAAGTGCCGAGTGATATTATCATTGCTAAACTTCTGGCGACCGTACAAGCCCGCGAGACTGCCCGCTTGGAAGATGCCCCCGTAGCCTAGAAGACACCGGATTGAGTATGCGAAAAGCTTCCCCCGGCGAACTGTATTTCAGTTCGCTTTTTTTGTGCACGAACCAAACCTGCGGGTTTTTGTTTATTTATTCATACGTTTGCCTCAATCTACGAAGAACCCGCACCCATTTTGAAATTTAGTGATTTCCACTTGCACTCTGAGCTGATTAGCGGCTTGGAAGCAATGGGTTTTGAAGAACCCACCCCCATTCAAGAGCAGGCCATCCCCCCGGTAATGCAGGGAAAAGATTTGATTGGCTGTGCCCAAACCGGAACCGGTAAAACGGCGGCGTACCTGCTGCCCATGTTGCACCATCTCATTGAGGGGGGCGCGCATGGTATTCAAACGATTATTATCGCTCCTACCCGCGAACTTGCGGTGCAAATCGACCAGCAACTTGAGGGCTTTCTGTACTTCACTTCGCTGAGTTCAATCACCATCTACGGAGGGAAGGACGGAGCCGCTTTTGACGTTCAGAAGAACGCCCTGAAGCGTGGTACCGATATTATTATCGCTACGCCCGGCAAACTGATCTCTCACCTCAACCTGGGCTACGTAGATACCAGCGGCCTGAAGTATCTTATTCTAGACGAGGCCGACCGCATGCTGGATATGGGCTTTCACGAAGATATTATTCGTATTGCGTCGTTTCTGCCTCAGGTGCGCCGTACGCTTATGTTTTCGGCTACCATGCCTCCCAAGATTCGTCAGTTGAGTAAAACTTTGCTCAACGACCCGGAGGAAGTTAACATCGCGATCTCTAAGCCTGCCGAAAATATTCTTCAGGTGGTGTTTCACACGTACGGCAACCAGAAGCTGCCCTTAATTGAGCATTTGCTAAAAGCCAAGCGCGTTAACAGTCTGATCGTATTTTGCTCGCGCAAGACCACCGTTAAAGAAGTCGGCAAGATATTAAACAAGCTCGACTACAACGTAGCCGCCATTCATTCTGACCTGGAACAAGACGAGCGCGAAGAGGTGCTGCGAAAGTTTAAAAACAAGCAGCTGCAAATTCTGGTAGCAACTGATATCTTATCGCGCGGCATTGATGTGGAAGGAATTGAACTGGTAGTTAATTACGACTTGCCCAACGATCCGGAAGACTATGTGCACCGGATTGGGCGTACAGCACGGGCTGAGGCATCGGGGGCGGCCTTTACGTTCGTGGAGCCCCAGGATCAATACTCCTACTCGCGCATTGTTGACCTGATTGGCGATGATAATATTACGACCGCTAAACTACCCGACTATATTGGGGAGGCGCCTACCTACGAGCCCGGAAAAAAGCACAGCAGCGGTGGACGATCCAAAGGCGGCGGCGGGCGCAAGAAATTTGCCAAGAAGCGGGCACGCTAAGGGGAAAAGCGTTTGAAAGTAAATAGCACCGATGGAAGCATTAGTCTCTTTCTTCGAGAACCTATCTTCACCGTTCCGGGCGTCACTGCTGATGGGGGGCATTGTCTTCTTTTGGATTCTGGAAGGTCTACTTCCGCTCTTCAGCTTCCGGTACCGCAAGGTACGCCACGCCGGAATGAACCTCTTCTTTACCTTAACGACCGCGATCATCGGATTTGGCCTGGCCGGTGTGCTGCTGTGGGCCTCTGACTTTACCTCTTCTCAGAAGATCGGTTTGCTTTATTTGGTAGAGACCCCCCTGTGGGTTCAGGTAGTGGTGGGGGTGTTGCTGTTAGACCTTATTGGAGCGTATTTCGTGCACTGGCTGGAGCACCGGGTGGTCTGGATGTGGCGGTTTCACTTAGTACACCACAGCGACACCTACGTAGATGTAACCACCGGGCTGCGTCATCACCCGGGCGAAACAGTATTTCGTATTGGGTTTACCATCCTAGCGGTGTTGATCATCGGCACTCCCATTGGCGTGGTAATGCTGTACCAGAGTCTTTCGGTGCTTTTCGCGCACCTTACTCACGCCAATATTGGCTTGCCACGGCGGGTTGATCGGTGGCTCTCTGGGGTGCTGGTTACTCCTGGCATGCATAAGGTGCACCACCATTATCAGCAACCCCTTACCGATACCAATTTTGGTAATATCTTTTCGCTGTGGGACCGGCTCTTCGGGACTTTCGCCTATGTGCCGGATGCTCGCTCGCTAACCTACGGCATCGATACGCACATGGAAGCGGCAGGGAACGATAGGCTGGGTAACCTTCTAAAGATTCCCTTCCAAAGACACAGAAAGCCTCCCGTTGAACCTATTGAGAAGATGAAAGTCTAGGGCGTGCTGATTGAACCCTAGCGCACAATCGTGACACTTCCCGTTTGCTGCCCCGCCTCGTCACCGCAGTCGATGAGGTAAAAGTACACCCCGTTCGGAACAAACTGTCCCTGGCCGGTTCCGTCCCAGGGGTTGTCGTTGGTGTAGTTCTCTTGTCTAAATATCCGAGCTCCCTGCCGGTCGAAAAGTGTCAACCGGCAGTCGGGATACAGCTCCATCTTCTCAATGTGCCACGTATCATTTTGGCCATCAGCGTTGGGACTAAAGATTTTATCCGGGTTCACGTCCAGCGAGCGGTCTACGTAAACGGTGTATTCGGTAGTGACCGAGCAGCCCTCGTTGTTGATTACCTCGCAGGTGTAGGTGGTTGTAACCAACGGTCGGGCGATGGGATTGGCGATGGTGGTATCGTTCAGACCCTGGGCCGGGCGCCATAGGTACGAGTCGCCGCCCGATGCCTGAAGTTGCAGCGTATCGCCTAAACTAACCCGCTCGGTGCTCGCCTCGATGATTGGTTCGGGGTTGGGCACATCGAGCACCTCAATTTCTTTGGTGAGCGTACAGCCGTCGTCGGTGGTTACCGTGAGGGCGTACACGCCCGCTTGCGAGGCCGTGATGCGGGGAGTAGTTTCACTATTGTTCCAGGTGTAAGTGGCGAATCCTTCACTGCCCACGAGCGTCACCGTTTCGCCGGGACAAAGGTTGGCCTTGCCTTCGGTGGTGAGGGTGAACACCGGGGCGGGAAATACGGTAATTGCCTGTTCGTGGCGACTGGTTGTTTGATTATCGGCCGAAAGCACCTCTACAGCGATGGTGTAGTTGCCTGCCTCAGGGTAGGTGTAGTTCACCGAGTTGCCCCCTTGCGTGCCACCGTCTCCAAAAGACCATCGGTAGCGGAGGGCTACCCCGTTGAGCGAGTCGGGGAGCACCCGGTAGTTGCTCTCTTGGTTCTGGCACGCAGTAGCCGGAATCTCCGGTTGGCCGTTGGCTACCACAAAGGGCCGACTCTCGCGAACGCAGGATAGGTTGTTGGTGATCGTGGCTACGTACGACCCCGCTTCACTTACGGTTAGCGCGTTGGTTGTTGCTCCGGCCACCGCCTGTTCATCCTTAAACCACGCGTAGGTATGATCTTCGGCGGTCGGAATAGACAAAGTAATGTTTGTTTGCGCGTTGAGTAGCACCGGCGGCTGGTTGGCACTCACCTGAATGGCCGGGGGCTCGCTTACCTGAATGGTGGTGGTGGCCTCGTCGCTGATACAGCCCCCGTCTTCGACGCTAGCTTGCACGTAAACCGAGTAGGCTCCCGCCTGGGCGGCGGTAATATTTTCAATGGTGAGTACGTTGGTGCTGGCGCCAGAAATCACGTTGCCCTGCGGGTCGGTCCAAACGAATTCAGCGTTGATATTTTCCGCCTCAATCGTTACCGTCTCACCGAAGCAGTAGGGAGTAGCCGGATCGGGGTTGGTGATGACGGGGCGATCGGGAACGAAGCCCTCGGGACGTATCACCTTGACTACGTTAGACACGCGCCGGGCGCACACTACTCCGTTGTGAACCGACGATACCCCTACCCGGTAGTGCTTTTCCAGCCCGGTGGTGTAGGAGTCATCAGTAACTCCGGCAACTGGCAAAAAATCGACGCCGTTGTCCGATACTTCCCAATCGTAAAGAAGGTCAATACCCTTGGTAGCCTCTAATTGAAAGGGCAGCACATCGCATACGCTTAGCCCGTCTACCGGGTCGAGTACCGGCTGGATGCAGTTACGGTTGAGCCGAATAACGATCTCATTGACATTAATTCTTATATCAGTATAAGCCAAATCCGGTTTACCGTCACCATTAAAATCAGCCCCCCGGACCGAGCGCGTTCTCTCAACAACGATCTTCTCTGCTTCATCAAACTGTAAAGTCCCCGAACTACTTTTATTCAACGTTATTGCCACGAGTTTCGGGAAGTTATCTTCGTTAGCCAGTACTACGTCTAGCAGTCCGTTGCCATCCATATCAGCTAGATCAAGCCCTAGGTACAGTAATCCAGGCCCCGGGTTAAACTTAGCCTCCCGGGTAAAGGCAACTCCTGCAGTGTCGGTCGTATTGCGAAAAACGCCCAAGTGATCCCTACAACTCACCACAATGTCGGTTTTTCCGTCGCCGTCCATATCACCCAGTTTAAGGTTTCTGATATCGTTTGTTTCTAGAGCAACCGGAGCGGAAAAGGTAATGGTGCCAGGCGCACTGGTGTTCGTGAAGGCTAGTACGGTTTGGAGGCTGTTACTCGCCACCAGGTCGGGTAAGCCGTCTCCGTCTAAATCGGCAACGTTTACTCCGGCTACCCCATTCGGTACAATACCATGGTCATCAAAAGGGTGAAGCGGTTTGGTTTCGAAACTAATATCACTCGGTGAGCTAGTATTTTGGAAAATTGAAACACCACCGTCTTCATTCAGGTCGGCGGTCACTATCTCCGGCTTTCCGTCTCCGTCTAGGTCCTGTAGATCCATTCTTCCCCCTTGCGCCCCTTTAATTGTTAGGAGCGTTGCTTCACTGTTTTCTTCGAAGGCAATATCCTGTCCGGCGGTACCGATGTTCTGGTACACGGCAATTTTGTTTTTGTTACCCGTGCTTTGGTTTGAAAAGCTAAACACCAGGTCAGGCATTCCGTCGCCGTTCAGGTCGCCGCAGCGTACCCACCGGGTTCTTCCCACCTGGATTCTAGTCGGAGTAGGTCGCTTGAAGCTTACCGCATCGATGGTAGTACTGTTGTTCTGTAAAATGCCTACCTGACTACTAAAGTCGTGGGTAGTGATAATGTCATTGCGGCCATCCCGGTTAAAGTCGCATACGCAAAAATTGTAGAGCGTATTTCCTTCAGTAGCGAAGGATACGGGAGCGTCTAGTTTGTTTCTGTCAAACTCAAAACCATCGTAGCTCAGCGTAAATACTTCTGAAGAGTAGGCGGTTAGTCCGGTGGTTAGGTTGGTTACCGACACGCTGCCGGTGGTGGTTCCGGCCGGGACGGTCGCCAAAATCTTGGTGTCTTCTACCGTTACGCTTTGGGAAGCGGCCGCCCCGAAGAATACCACCACCTGGCTGGCCGAAGTACCGAAGCCTGAGCCTCGGATGGTAATCACCTCGTTTACCGTGCCGTGCGACTGGCTGATGTCGCGGATGAATGGGGCCTGGGCCCGCGCGATACCTACCGCAGAGAGCCACAGTAGGCAGGCTACGGCTAGAACCCGTGGGTATAAGAGAGAAGCGTATTTCGCGGAAGGGTACAACATGGAGACAGTTCGTTGATAAACGAAGAAAGGTAATGTCTCCGGGTAGCTTTAAGAAGGGAGGTTGAGCAGTTAAAGCACGGGTGTAACATCCATGACGGATAGGAATAGGAATGAAAAAACAAATGAACAAGGAAGAGAAAGCGTTGAGGCGCAGAAATCACCACAGCGATTAAAAATCCTTGTTCATAATTAGTAGAGCGTCTTGCTCAAACAGAATTACATCATACTGCCTACCTTGGCGATCAGGTCGGCGCTGCGGGCCGAGTAACCGGCTTCGTTATCGTACCACGACAGCACCTTCACCATGTTACCGTTTACGTTGGTAGACAGGGCGTCAAAGACAGAAGAGTGCGGATTGCCAATGATATCAGAAGAGACAATCGGGTCTTCGGTATACTCTAGCACGCCCTTCATCGGGCCTTCGGAAGCTTCTTTCATAGCTTTATTAACTTCTTCGGCGGTTACTTCCTGGCCCAGCACGCAGGTAAGGTCGGTCATGGAACCCGTGATGGTGGGTACGCGCACCGCGTTACCGTCCAGGCGTCCCTTCAGGTCGGGAAGTACCAGGCCCACCGCTTTGGCGGCACCTGTGGTGGTGGGCACAATGTTGATCGCTGCGGCACGGGCCCGGCGCAGATCGCTGTGGGGGGCATCCTGCAGGCGCTGGTCGGCGGTGTAAGCGTGGATGGTGGTGATGAAGCCCTTTTGGATGCCACCGAAACTATCGTGTAGCACCTTGGCAACGGGGGCCAGGCAGTTGGTGGTGCACGATGCGTTAGAGAGAATCTTCTCCTCACCGGTCATGGTATCATCATTAACGCCCAGTACGACCGTCTTGATACTGCCCTTGGCCGGAGCGGAAATGATCACCCGTTTGGCTCCGGCGGTGAGGTGCTTACCAGCTCCGGCCTCGTCGCGGAAGATGCCGGTAGACTCCAGCACAATGTCAACGCCCATATCGCCCCAGGGCAGCTTCTCGGGGTCACGTTCGGACAAGGCGGCAATCTTGGTGCCGTTGACGATGATGGCTTCGCCTTCGACAGACACCTCGCCGGGAAACCGGCCATGGGCAGAGTCGTAACGCAGCAGGTGCGCCAGCGTATCGTTATCGGTAAGGTCGTTGATGGCTACTACCTCAATGTCTTCGTTTTTAAGAAGGTTTCGGAAGGTGAGTCGGCCAATTCTTCCGAAGCCGTTGATGGCAACTTTCATAGTGATGTTTAGTTAGGGTGGATACTACGGTTACAGTGATAAACTAATTCGCGGGAAGTTGGGTTATCATTTTCCTCGCTTTGCGGAGGCGAAAGTAAAAAAATATGCCTGGATTTAAGCAGATGGCTTAAAATTGCTGGTTTTTTTTGGCAAAGTAGCAGATGACTTTTATATTTGCTTCCTGAAAAAGCCGAAGGGGGCAGTTTGATACTGCTTATCGCTCGGGTTTTAGTAACTGGTCCGTTCGTCTAGGGGTTAGGACGCCAGGTTTTCATCCTGGTAACAGGGGTTCGATTCCCCTACGGACTACGATTATTTTGTTTTTCTTCACTGTTTGCACCATTCCTACCCCGCGGGGTAGGAATTTGGTTTTTATAGCGTACTGCGGTGCAAATTAGCTGACCTTTGTGGTTCTAAGTGCCTGCTTTTTTTGCTGATAATTTCTTATTTGCAGCAGGTTGCCCTCGTTAGTTAAGCAACCGCACTTGCGACCAACAAATCCACCAACAGCTGCTTAGACAGCGGTTTGCTAATGACTTTAGTGACTGAGCCGTACTGAAGTGCCTCCTGGTGGTCACTATCGCGCACCGAACTGGTTAGAATCATGATGGTAGTATCTCTTCCCGAGTCGCCGTACTTTGCCTCGTACGACCGGATAAAGTCAATGCCCCCCTGATTTGGCATAATTAAATCGAGCAGGATATACTTAGGAAAGGGCTGATCTTGCGCGTCGCGCTGGTTGAGAAGCTCAAGGGCTGCTGAAGCACTACTGCGGGTAACGAAGTGAGATGCGTAATCTGTTTTCTCTACAAGCAGCCGGTAAATATCGAGGGTGTCCTCGTCGTCATCAATCATCAAAACCATTCGAAAGTAGTTTAAAGCGCCGGGTTGTGGAATAAATAGTATTATATTTACTAGTCTAACTGTCTAGAACCAAATGTGTTACCTCCGTGCGCATCAATTTAGTGCGTACACTACGTAACACCACAACGCTAATAATTATGGCCGTGCCTTCCGTATTTAATCTGAAGAAGTGGATCGACGAGCACCGAGACGTGCTGAAGCCACCGGTGGGCAACGCCCAGGTATACCAAGAGGCCGCCGACTTTATCGTGATGGTAGTAGGTGGGCCCAACACCCGGAAAGATTTTCACTACAACGAAACCGAAGAGTTCTTCTATCAGGTAGAGGGAAGCATTACCCTAAAGGTGCGCGAAAATGACGAAACAAAAGACGTAGTCATCAGCGAGGGGGATATCTTCTTGTGTCCCGCGAAAACCCCCCACAGTCCCCGCCGGCCGGCCAACACCGTGGGCTTGGTAATTGAGAAAAAGCGTACGTCGGCCCACACCGATGGCCTGCTGTGGTTTTGCGAAAGTTGTGACAACAAACTCTACGAAGAATATTTTCCGCTAGAGGACATTGTGAAGCAACTGCCGGTGGTGATTAATAAATTTCACGAATCTGAAGACCTGCGTACCTGTAGCAACTGTGGCACGGTGATGGAAGTCCCCCGCTAACTTACTGATCGTTGAGTTTCCAGTTGTATTCGTAGTAACTCACCTGATAGTCACCAGGAATTTTCTCGTCGCGATACTGATTGACGTAGTCAACCGGAGAGGAATGACTACGCGTAAAGTCACCTTGGTACCACTCAAATATCTTGGATAGTTCTACCTTCTTTTGGCCCTGGCTCACGCGCACAAAGCTACCACTGTTAAGTGCTTGACGGGTCTTCTCATCCAGTTGTTCGTCCAACTGGTCGGCTTGATAAGCAAAGCTCGCCAGGGGAGGGCAGCTCACCGCGGCGCACACCAGTACAAAGTGAATACGCGGGTCTTGGTAGGGTACCAGAAGCTTCTTCTTTTCCAGTTCATTAAGCGTAAGTAGCTCGCCCGCTACGGTGTGTTTCTCCTCATCAAAAAAGCCCTTCACGTCCATCGGCGACGCCACCGGATAATGGTCAACGATCTGGTGAATGGTGATGATGTTGTAGGCATTGATGTAAAACGCTTTTCTTTCAGCATCCGAGGCGCCTTCCAGCGACATTTCGACAATTTGTTGGTATAGCTTGTCAATCTGACTACGATTTTGGGCAATGCCCGCGTATTCTACTTTTCCGCCGGATACGCGGTCGCTCAAAAAAGCGTCGGTTTGCTCGGTGAAGGTGGCAACACTCAGCGTGCTAAGCAGGCTGGTAATAAGAATAAGGTTCATCATCGATGCGGCTAATTTTTAGTTGACGACTGCGGTAGATAGAGATACTTACGTAGCGAACCGTCCTGTTGGGTGTCGGATAGAAGACATTTTAGGAAAATACTCACCTCATCGCCTACCAAACGGAACCTCAGCGTTCTAAGCTCTTCCTTAAAGGTTGGGTACTAGACATTTGCTTCGGCCGGTATCCCTGATACTTGCAGGGTTGATTTGATAATAACTTTCTCCACAGAACTAATTTTGTCCCGTATGAGACCTTACACGATCAGTGCCAAACTAACCGCTGCCCTTGTTTTTGCGGGTCTATACGGGCGTCTTGGTTGCTTCGCCAATCTTCCTACAGCCCGTAATAGATAATTTTATGAGGGACAAAGTAAACAGGTAACCTAGTGGTGACCTAAGCCAGGATAGTAGATAGCTGCGATCTATGGACTGTTAACAGGGCGATCGCGTTTAACTTTTTAAAACGTCATTCCGGAATTTTTCAGAGTGGAACGGCGAAAAATATCCGGAATCTCCCCCTTCGTAGCAGGATATTCCGGATAATCTGCTCCGCTATGCCGGGCGCCGGGCGCTACGCAGATTTCCGGAATGACAGCTTCATTATTTTAAACGCGATTGCCCTGGGACTGTTAACCGTTGACTATTGCAATATTGATGACATTTTTTACCTTGCTTATGGTGTATTATTGCAGGGGCTAATCCCCATTCAAATGAATCGCATTTGTATTATCGGTAATGGCATTGCCGGAGTGACGGCCGCCCGGCACATTCGTAAACTGCGGTCTGCGCAAGCGTGCAAAATTACCATTATCTCAGCCGAAACCGACCACTTCTTTTCGCGCACTGCCCTGATGTATATTTATATGGGGCACATGACCTACGAACATACCAAGCCCTACGAGGATGGCTTTTGGCCCAAGAATAATATCAACCTGGTGCGCGACTACGTAACCCGGGTTGATACTGAGCGGCGCTGCCTACATTTGCAAACGGATGGCGAGCTCACCTACGACACCTTGCTGTTAGCAACCGGTTCGTCGGGCAACCGGGCGGGCTGGCCGGGCGAAAACCTAAAGGGGGTGCAGGGGATGATCACCTACCAGGATATTGAGGCGATGGAAGCAAACACCCGAGACGTGCAGCGGGCGGTGATCGTAGGTGGGGGACTGATTGGCGTAGAAATGGCCGAATGCTTGCACTCCCGCCACATTCCGGTTACGCTGATCATTCGTGAAAAAGAATATTGGCAAAGCGTGCTGCCGATGGAAGAGGCCGCAATGGTGAGTCGCCATATCCGTGGCCACGGTATTGACCTGCGCAGTGAGTCGGGGCTGAAAGAAATCAAGGGCGATGCGCAGGGGCGCGTTAGCTCTATTATTACCGTCGAGGAAGAAGAAATTGCTTGTCAGTTCGTTGGTATCACTATCGGGGTACACCCTAACATTGGCTTCTTGGAAGACTCAGGTATCGAAACTGACCGAGGCATTTTAGTCAATGAGTTCTTAGAGACCAGCGTACCGAGCGTTTACGCCGTGGGTGACTGTGCCCAGCACCGGGAGGCTCCGCCCAACCGCCGTACCCTGGAGCAGATCTGGTACAGCGGCCGCATGCAGGGCGAAACCGTGGCGAAGACGATCTGCGGCGAACGCATGCACTACATTCCGGGAGTGTTCTTTAATTCCGCCAAGTTCTTCGACATTGAGTATCAGGTCTACGGACAAGTCAACGCCGATCCGCAGGATGACGAGAAACACTTCTACTGGGAGCACCCGGACGGCGAGCGGGCAGTACGGATTGTCTTTGACCGAGCGTCGGGCGCGGTACGGGGATTCAACCTAATGGGCATTCGCTTTAAGCACGCGGTGTGCGAGCGGTGGATTAAGGAGAAGAAGGATGTTAGGTACGTGATGGAACACCTGCGGGGGGCTAATTTCGATCCGGAGTTTTATAAGCATTATGAGGATGAGATACGAGGAGCCTTTAACGCAGCGTATCCGGAGCGGGCGGTGCGGGTGAAGCGAAGGGGGCGGGTAGCGGCTTTGTTGGGGTGGTAGCACACCGATTTCACAGATAACGCAGATTGGGAGGCGTTATCTTTCACACAGATTACACGGATGAAATATAGAGTTATGAGAAAGGTAATTCAGGTTGTTGGGTTGGGGTTGTTTGTGGTAGGGTTTGGATTGTGGGTGGGAACATTTTTCTTGTCGGATTTTCAACTCACGGATGAGATTCTGTACGAGAATTTTGGTACGGAGGGGGAAGAACCTGCCAATGCCGCTTCGCAGGAGTATGATAGCGAAAGCGATTCGGATGCCTCAGCAAACACGAGTTCCTACCGCTTGATTCTGGCGGAGGCTGATGAGATGTTAGGCAAAACGTATCGGTATAATTTGCCCTTTATCAACGATCTGGACGACGTTATTGATCGCACCAACCAGCGGGTGAAAGAAGTGTACGGCATCACGGGGGAAGAAGTGAGCCGGATTGCTGAAAAGATCGCATCCGAAAATGAGTTGACCTATTCTGCCGATGTAGCGGCTTCGGTGTTCGCTTCGGATGGGGTGGGCGAGACCAAGGCCCAGAGCTTGCGTGACTACACGGGCTGGTTAGAGGGAAAAACCTTCGATAGTCAGGAAAAGCTGGCTGAGCAACTCAACGGAACGGTAGAGAGCATCAACAACGGGGTGATTGAGCAGAAGGGCATCGGGCGTTACCAAGCGAAGGGATTGAAAACCACGATCGTTAAAGCTTCAACCGTTGGGGTTATTCGCGACAATACGGTGGCGGTGCTGCTGTTTATTTATTTGGCGAGCATCATCGGCGCCCTGATGTATCTGCTGCCGCGAGTAGAAGAGCCCGCCGGAATTAAGAACAACCACATCTTTCATAGTGCGCTTAAGCACCGGGGGTGGTTGGGCATCCTGGTAGGTTCGTTTCTGATCGTTTTCTACGTGCTTCTGTACTTTTATCCCTACTACCTCACCAATTGGATTTTAATGGTAGACCCCGTGAGTGAGCAACTCAGTGGCAATCCGGCCGGTGAGTTCTTCTTGTACGGTTTCCTGTACACGCTCTGTATTGCCGTGATGGGTACGCGGATGATCATCAACTACCGCCACAACAACTACCAAATTATCCGCACCCTGTCGGTGATGTTTTTCCAAACCGCCTTCGCCTTTTTGATTCCCGAAATCCTAATCCGGCTTAACAACCCGTACTACGATTTCAAAAACATCTGGCCCCTGGATTACGACTTCTTCTTTCCCAGCAGCCTGAACCAGTTGCTGGAGAATGGCGGACTGGGCATTTTTATGATTGTGTGGGGCATTCTGCTGATCATTATCGCCGTGCCCGTACTGGTTTACTTTTTCGGCAAGCGCTGGTACTGCTCGTGGGTGTGCGGCTGCGGTGGCCTGGCCGAAACCCTGGGTGATCCCTACCGCCAACTGTCCGACAAATCGCTTCGCGCCTGGAAGGTAGAGCGCTACCTGGTGCACGGCGTGCTGGTGTTCGCCGTGCTGATGACCATTGGGATGATCTACACTTTTTTTACCGGCAGCGGCAGCCTGCTGGGCGTGCCCACCTACAGTGTGGCCTCGGCCTACGGCTTTTTCATCGGGGCGGGCTTTGCTGGAGTGATTGGCACCGGTTTCTATCCGCTGATGGGTAACCGGGTGTGGTGCCGGTTCGGGTGTCCGCTGGCCGCGTACCTGGGCATTGTGCAGCGCTTCAAGTCGCGCTTCCGCATCACCACCAACGGCGGACAGTGCATTTCGTGCGGAAACTGCTCTACCTACTGCGAAATGGGCATCGACGTGCGTTGGTACGCGCAACGCGGACAGAACATCGTGCGCGCTTCCTGCGTGGGCTGCGGCATCTGCTCGGCAGTGTGCCCCCGCGGCGTGCTCAAACTGGAGAACGGCAAAGAAGAAGGTCGGTTTGGTATGCCTATTATTATTGGCAATGAAAGCGTTCGGGTAGCCGATGCCCAAGAAAAAGAACTGGCGTAATGAACACGATGCTCAAACACATTCGGATGCCGGTGATCGTGAAAGCACTGTGTGGTGCTACCATTGGCTTTCTGGTGGGCCTTTACGTGGTCAACAACTACTTCGGAGGCACCATCAACTACGTGGTGTACCTCGGGGCGGCATTGGGGGCAGGAGTGGGAGTTTGGCTACTGCGTCGGTAGGGTAACGAGTGCGATGATATAAAATGGCCGCCGACAACTCTTCCTTCTATCGTTGAAGTCGCCTTCCCCTCTCAGAAATCGCTGCTTCCTGTTACCCATGGATTTCGTTTAATCCCCCCGCCTACCGAACTCTGCTAGCTCTCGCTGCTCCATATCTTGAAATCACAGATAGATAGTTTACTTTAAAGTGGTATCTATTCAATTTTTTTGCTCATAAAGCAACTTTATCGTGCATACTCAGTTTAAGTATGTTATATTTGCTTGGTAACTTAGTAGCATGCCTACCAAAGATGAAGTCAGCGAATTTCTCAGATTTTTTAAGGAGAAAATGAAGATATGGGATGTTCTATTCCGCGATGATCGCGGGAAGAACACGCAGACGCTGGCTGATCTTGAACTTAGGCCAATCGATCGTAACAAAGTCTTAGAAAAATTAGCAGTTGAGGACTATTCGCAGGGGCCTCTTGAAG
>JBASAY010000084.1:0-35718 GCA_049650865.1 Tunicatimonas sp. | reverse complement strand
CTATCGGTATCAAAACTACCCCACAGGAAGTGGACTCTCAGCGCATTCAGACGCATCCCGCTGTACCGAAACTATGCTACAGAATATGCGCCTAGTTGAGTACTTTATTTTACCACCATTCCTTAGCTAGATGAACGATATTGATATCTACATAAAAGTGGCCACGCTACCGGATGATTTGAAGAACCAAGTAGGTAACTTCGTTGATTACCTTAAATCTACAACTCAGATTAAAGAGCAAGTTAAAACTTCCAGAAAAGCCGGATTAGCCAAAGGGCTTATCCAAATGAATGAAGATTTCGATGAACCTCTAGATGACTTCAAAGAGTATATGGAATGAACTTGCTGCTAGATACGCATACGACCATTTGGTTCATCACCGAAGACAAAACACTGCCCGCTCACTTAAAAGAGTTGATAGAAGACGGTGCTAACACTTGTTTTGTTAGTATCGCGTCCCTTTGGGAAATGGCCACCGCGGCGCGGGCATCAAGCACTCACTGGGGAAACTGGATTTAAAGGTAGCCCTCAGAAGAATACTTGAACTTATCGATCAAAGTGGGTTGACAGTTTTGCTTATCACCACAAATCATATTCTAACCAATACGACGCTGGAGTTTCACCATCGTGATCCATTTGATCGGTTGATGATTGCTCAAGCAAAAAGCGAAGGGTTGACGGTAGTATCAAGTGATGGTGTCTTCAAGGATTACAACATTGAACTGATTTGGAAGAGGTGAAAAGCCAACGCCCAACTATATGAAGCTGCGGGGCGGCCCCCGCCGGGGGGGGGGCCGCGGGGCGGGCAAATCGAAACATGAACGTTTTGTTGCTCCAAGTTCGTATATTGATACTTGGTAGACGATTTTATTCACCTTTTAAAGTTCGGCATGCAGCATGATTCACGTTGACCAACTTCGCTACCGCTATCCGGGTGCTGATCAGGATACGCTGAAAGGCGTTTCGTTTACTATTGCCCCAGGCGAAATCTTTGGGTTTCTGGGTCCGAGTGGCAGTGGCAAGAGTACTACCCAGCGTATTCTCTACAAGCTGCTTCTGGGCTACCACGGCACGGTACAGGTACACGATCAGGACCTGGCGCAGTGGGGTAAGGAGTTCTACCAAACGGTGGGCGTCGGCTTCGAGCTACCCAACCACTACCTAAAGCTTACCGCCCGGGAGAATCTTCGTTTCTTCTCCTCCTTCTACCCACGTCGCTACGCCGAACTGCCGGAACTGCTGGCACTGGTTGGCCTGGAGAATGATGCCGACAAACGGGTGAGTAACTTCTCGAAGGGTATGAAGATGCGGTTAAACTTTATCCGGTCGTTTATGCATGATCCTAATATTCTGTTTCTGGATGAACCCGCCGCCGGTCTGGACCCGGTGAACGCCCGGGTGGTAAAAGACATCATCCTAAAGCTACGCGGAGAAGGGAAAACAATCTTTATTACCACCCACAGCATGTTTGATGCTGATGCCCTCTGTGACCGCGTAGCCCTGATCATCGATGGGGAAATTAAGGCACTTGATGCTCCCGCCGCCCTCAAGCTGCGCCACGGACAGCGCCGGGTACGGGTGCAACTTACCGACCATACCAACCCGCAAGCGTTCTCGCTGGATCAGCTAGGGCGTAACGATGCCTTCTTGTCTCTGATCCGTGACCATGAAGTAAAGACAATCCACTCGGAAGAGGCTACGCTCGAGGATGTGTTTATCCAAGTAACGGGGCAGCGACTGCACCAAGCGGCCCAACTCAACCCAGTATGAAACAGCTAGGCCACCTACTTCGCTGGGACTTTATTCACCTGCAACGCAACAAAATGATCACCGTGTCGCTGCTGGTTGCTGCCGCCTATCTGGGTATCTTCTACCTGCTAAAGTCGCTGGGCAACCTGGAAGAACTACTCATTGTGATGATCTTTAACGATCCTATTGTCATGAGCTACTTCTTTGCCGGAGCCCTGCTGCTGTTCGAAAAGGACCAGCGTACACTAGACGCCCTGTCGGTTACGCCCCTGGTGTCGGGTGCTTACCTGGGCTCTAAGGGGGTGGCCTTGGCCCTGGTTGCTACGGTAGTTGCCCTGCTGATGGCGTGGGTAGGCTACGGATGGACGTTCAACTACCTGCACTTCGGGGTGGGCACCGGGGGCAGTGCGTTGCTGTTTGCCTGGCTAGGCTGCCTGGTGGGTCGGCGCACCACTGGGCTTAACGCTTTTCTGGTGCGTTCCGTCGGCGTGTTCATTCCAATGGCGCTGCCCCTGTTACTACTGTTTAAAGTATGGGACAGTCCCCTACTCTACCTGCTTCCGTCGGCCCCCGGTATCCTGCTGCTCAAAGCGGCGTTCGAGCCCATTGCCAACTGGCAGTACGTATACGGCTACGGCTATCTACTGCTTGCCCTGGCGTTGACCTATTACTGGGGAAGGAGACTATTGTCCTTATCACCACTGTCCTAGCGCCTAGTGGCACTAAGTATTTAAACCCTCTAGGTAGTGGGAACACGCCGCGGCATGTTCCCACCCATCAAATCACTTACAACATCATGAGCCGAATCCTAACCCTCAGTGCCAACGACTTCCGCATGGTGTTTCGCGACCCTATGCTGCGCATCTTCCTGTTGATGCCGCTGCTGGTGCTGGCGGTGGTGGCGTGGGCAGTACCGGCCCTGTTGGCTACCTACCCTGCCGCCCGCAGCTACGACTACGTCATTCTGATGCTGGCCTGCATGCAGACCTCCACCATGTTCGGCTTTATCAACGGCTTTGTGTTTCTGGAAGAAAAGGATGAGAACGTGTTTGCCGCCCTGCGGGTGATGCCCGTGTCGGCCGGTATGCTGGTGAGTGTGCGGATGCTGCTGGGCTTTACCATCGCGGGGGGGGTGAACATAGTGCTGCTCAGTATTGCCCCCTGGGTTGAGATGACGATAATTGAAAGAATACTAGTGGCCGGGCAGTACGCTTTGGTAGCACCACTGCTGGCGTTGCTGGTGGCCACTTTTGCGCAGAACAAGGTAGAGGGGCTCGCGCAGTTCAAACTGTACAACTTTGTGCTGAACCTACCCGTGCTAATCTACTTTTTGCCCTATAAGCTACTGCACGGCCTGGCGGTCATTCCTACTTACTGGACGTTCCGCAGTGTGGAGGCACTACGCAGTGGAAGCGATTTCTTGTTCTACTACGGTATCGGCACGTTACTTTATGCCGTACTGCTGATTGGCCTGGTCCGTTGGTTTGAGCGGCGGGTGTTTTAATAGTTATCGTCATTATGTTTTTGATAATATCCTCACCTATTGTCCTCCAGTAAGGACCTTGCTGCTTCTCGCTTAGGTGTCTGTACCGCAGGAAGTTTGATTCTACAACCATAATAATGTTGCCTTACTTACTTGCAAGAATATTTCTGCTGGAGGAACTTGGCGGGGTCCAAATCTTCTAGCTACTCAATAGACTCATACGACACAAAAGCGAACTGCTGGCTGTCGGCCGACCAGGAGGGTACGTTGATGGTGCCTTGCCCCCCGGTGAGGCGGGTCAGTTCTTTGATGGTGTCGTTAGACAAGTCGTAGAGGCGCAGGGCAACGTCCTTCATGGCGGGGTGTCCACTACCCTGATCCTCGAGGTACGACAGAAACACCAGCCACCGTCCGTCGGGCGAGGGGTGCGGAAACCAGTTTGAGTAGGCATCATCGGTGAGTTGGGTAGCTTCGCTGCCGTCGGTACGCATGCGCCACAGTTCCATACTTCCTGATTCCATGGAGTTGTAGTAGACGAATTGTCCGTCAGGCGAAAGGTCAGGACCATCGTCCAGCCCGGGAGTCTGCGTGAGTCGTTGCTCCTCACCCCCCTGCGCTGAGATCGCGTAGATATCAATATTATCGTTGCGCAGGGCCGCGTAGTAGAGCGTTTGCCCGTTGGGCGACACCCCGTGCCAGAACGAGGGAGTGTTGGGCGTCACCGCTTGGGGGGTGCCCCCGCTGGCGGGCAGGGTGTAGATGCGCGAGGTCATAAAGTCCAGGTCGGCGTAGGCCACGCCGGGTTGGTCGTAGTGACTCATGATGATTGTCTTGCCATCGGGGGTGAAGCCGTGGTCGTTGTTGCACTTGTCGGCGAAGCCGGTGTCGATACGTTGCTTGTCACTACTGTCGGCTGAAACGCGATACAGGCTGCCCGATCCGTTCACCAGGAAGTAGGTGCCGTCGGGGCTCCAGTTGGGAGCCTCGAAGTGAGCATCCTCTTCGTACACTACCCGGCGCTCGTGGGTAGGTAGGTCGTAGACCTCCAGTCGGGAGGTAACGTTGGTGAGTTGGGCCCACAGCAGGTGCGGGAGTAGCGTTGCGAGTAGTACTAAAGGGAAGGCGTTCATAGAATTTAACAGTTGTAGGGAAACAGAAAAAGTACAGTGCTTTGTTTAGAAGCTGGATACAAGGTAGGCTTTCATAGGTAGATGGTGGGTTTCGAGCAAACCTAAATATACAAGACTGGAGATTGTGAATCAACCTTCGGGACGGGTCGAAAAACAGTTGATCATAGCAAGCTACCATCTGATACGAATCGGTGTCGTGACAAAAAATATCAGTCTACTGCCTTAACCCCAGAAAAGACACCTGCTTGTTCTTGCTAATCATCAGAGATACCAACAGAATGTAGATTGTGTTGAGTAAGTACACCAGGGCGGTGACAATGATAGGAAGGGTAGTAGCTAACAAACCTGAATCTATACCGGCTGATCTATACACGGAAGGACCAAATAAGAATACAATGACCGACAAGAAAATCAATGCAGTCCAACCCACTTGAATTAGTACCTGCCTTTTTCCGAACCGATTAGCACCCTTTACTTTGTCTTTGTTGATGATCCAGATAATTAGGGGAAGGAGAATGTTACCGAGTGGAAACGCCCAGTAGGCAAGCGCCGACAGGTTGATTGCGTGCAAAGTACCCCTGTTTTCCTCTTTCGTAAAATCCATTAGGTCTTCAATGGCCACATCCAGGACCTGGGCCAAGGCAATGAGCGTGTGTCCGCGTGGTTCGGTTTGCCCCCCTTCGATGCGTTGCAGCGTACGTACGCTGATGCCAGCACTTTCGGCTAGATGTTCTTGAGAGTATCCCTTTAGTATTCTTTGTTGCCGGATTCTTTCGGCCAGTATGTTCTTAGATTCCATGGCGTTTCTTTTTTCCTCAAAGCTAGGCAATGGGCGTCTGACTGCTTGCGTCGGAAGTGCGTCATTCTTACGACATTCGTGTCAGAATGATGTTTACGCTAACCAATCGGGGTCTTCAGTACTGGGTTACCACCCGATCCGAGCTATTCGGCCGTCACTTCCGGCCACCCACCCTACCCGCTGCTCAGGAGCAAACCGAACGGTATGGTAGCCGACTGTATCCAAGAATTGCCAGGTGCGTCCGTGGTTGGTAGAGTAGTCGGAGCCGGAAGGGCCAACGGTAAACAGAAGCCGCGTTGGCGGATGGTACGCTACGGCCGAGCGGTACCCCTTCGGAGAAGTTTCGGGAAGCTGCCACGTTCGTCCGCCGTCGGTAGTGAAGCAGGCGTTGCGGGTGGTATCGGCGGGCTGTAGGTAATTGCCCCCCACGGCCACGCCCCGCAGCGAATCAGCGAACACTAGCGAAAAGATGCCCTGCGAGGGGGTGCCCTGTTGCATCGGCGTAGGGGCCACTGTCCAGCGCACGCCCTGGTCGCCCGAACGAAACACCCGCGCCCGCGTCCCGCCGGTGGCGAACCAAACGAGTTTGTTACCGTGGGTAACCACCCCCGTACCGCTGGCGGCAAAACCTGCCTCCCCCGAAGCGGGGGGCGGCAATTCGTTGGTAGGAAGGGGCTTCCAGCGTTGGCCACCGTCGTGGGTGACGATAAGCACAAACTGCCCGTCGATGGGGTCGCTCATAGCAACACCGTGGGTAGCATTCCAAAAGCTAAGGGCGTCGAAGAAGATGTCGGGCGAACGGTTTTCGTAGCGTAGCTGCCAGGTGGCACCGCCGTCGGTAGTGTGGTAGAGCAAAGCGGGTGTTCCCGCGCTTAGTACCAAGGCCTCATCGGCATTGAAGGCGTACAAACTCCGAAAGTCGGCGGAGTCGGCTCCGCGCACGGGGCACTGTTGCCAAGTAGTGCCCCCGTCGGTGGTACGCAACACGGTGCCCCCGCTACCACTCGCCCAGGCAACGTTACCGTCGACAACGCTCAAGCCGCGAAGGCTAGCATTGGTAGCAGTAACTTGGGGACTAAAACGAAAAGCGGGCTGACCGGTAGCGGGCGGCAAAGCGATAAGCGAACAGCAGGTGACAAATAGTGCGTATCGGAGGCGGAAAGAGGGCATGCGTCAGGAAGGTAAGGAGTTAACGTACAGGACAGCTTACTACAAAGCACTGCGGTTGTTCGGAAACGAACAGTAAGTGTATCGAAAGCGGACAGTAGAAAAAGATAGTGAATGTTATAAAGCATTGACTATCAGTAATCTATCTTTAATTTTGTTTCTGGCCGCTGTATTGCAGAGGTAATGATTGATGACTAATGATGGATGATTAATGTCTCATTATTCACCATTCATTAATCACTAATCATCATGCTACGAAACTACCTCAAAATCACCCTTCGGAACGCCCGCCAGCAGAAGATTTATTCGCTTATCAACGTTGCGGGCCTGGCGATGGGATTGATGGCCGCCCTGTTGATTTTATCTTATATCCAGGAGGAACGTAGCTACGATCGCTTCCATCAGCAAGCCGACCGTATCTACCGGGTCAACCTAGACTATAACTACAACGGTGAAGTGGGCATCGGACCCACGACGCCTCCTCCGGTAGCGGCTCGGTTGGTGGCCGACTACCCAGAGGTGGAGGCAACGGCCCGGGTGTATCGCGAGGGGAACACCATGGTACGTTATCAAGAAACTGCCTACGATGAGGCAGGAGTGCTGTCGGTAGATTCAACGTTTCTATCCATCTTTAATTTTCCGCTGCTCGAGGGAAACGCCGCCACCGCGTTGGCTGCCCCTAACAGCATCGTTATCACCCCCGCCGTAGCCCGCCGATACTTCGGCGACGTGTCGCCGCTGGGTAAAACTTTACACCTTTGGGAGTATCGGGTACCATGTCAGGTGACCGGCGTGGTTGCCCCTCCGCCCCGCACCTCTCACCTACAGTTTGACGTACTGTTCTCGATGACAGGGCACTATTTAGTAGAAAAGCGCTTTGACTGGAGCTGGATCTGGTGCCAAGTAACCACCTACGCCCTGCTTCGGGAGGATGCCAACGTGCCCGCCCTGGAAGCCAAGATGCCCGCGATGGTAGGACAGCACGGTAGCCAGGTGCTGGAGCACTTCGTTGGCTCATCATACGAAGACTTCACAGCTTCCGGGGGACGGTGGTTTCCCATTTTCCAACCACTTACCGAGGTTTATCTGCACTCGGCTGAAATTGGTAACCGTTTAGGCGACCTGAGCGACATTCGCTATCATTACATTTTTGCCACCGTAGCAGGGCTGGTCTTGCTCATTGCTGTGATCAACTTTATGAATTTGGCTACTGCCCGGGCTACCCAACGGGCCAAAGAAGTGGGAATCCGCAAGACCTTGGGTTCGCGCATAACGCAGCTTCGCCAGCAGTTCTTGGTAGAGTCGTTTGCTTATGCACTGCTGGCGCTCTTTTTAGCACTGGGATTGGCTGAAGTAGTCCGGCCATTGCTACTAGAAGTTGTTGCGCTTCATCTTCCCCCGCTAGATCTGGGGTTGGTAGGCTACGCCCTGGGAATAACGCTGGTGGTCGGCCTGCTAGCCGGAAGTTACCCCGCCTTGTACCTATCTTCCTTTTCGCCCGCCACCGTTCTAAAGGGCAGAGCAAATGCCGGACGGTCGGCGGGGAGGTTCCGACAGGGGTTGGTGGTGCTTCAGTTTGCTATTTCCATTAGTCTGATCATTTGCACCCTACTGGTGCAGCGGCAATTGGACTACGTACGGCAAGTGAACCTGGGCTTTGATACTGAAAACGTGTTGGTCGTTTCACGCGCCGAGCGCGCCGGGACAAACCTAAGTGCACTACGGCAAGCGTTGGTTGATCGCTCGGAAGTACTGGATGCCGCGCTATCTTCCAACGTGCCGGGCAGCGGCGAACATACCGACTTTTACCAACGCCAGGGTGGAAATCAGGAAAATTTCTTGCTCTCCTCCGTTCAAGGCGATTACGACTGGCTGACCACCATGGGAATGCGGATGAAGGTGGGGCGCTACTTTTCGCGGGACTTCCCCTCAGATTCGGCGGCGGTGGTGCTGAACGAAACCGCGGTACGGCGACTGCAACTGGATAAGCCGGTTGGGGAAAAGATAACTTACCCCGGCGCGTGCGGCGACTGCGTGCGGGAGTTCACGGTTATCGGAGTGGTAGAAGATTTCAACTCAGCGTCGCTACACAACCCGATTAATCCCTTCGCGCTGTTTTTGCACCACGGTAAAAACTACCACGTAGAAGAAAAGTACCTCAGCCTGCGGATTGCCCCGCGGCAGGTGCCAGCTGTAGTCAGCCTGCTGGAGGCCGCCTGGAAAGACTACGGGCAGGGCACCCCGCTGCGGTACTCTTTTCTAGATCAGGACTTTGACGCGATGTTCGATCAGGAGCAGCAACTGGGACGCTTATTCGCCCTGTTTACCGCCCTTACTATCTTTATTGCTTGCCTGGGTCTACTTGGACTAACTGCCTTTACGGTAGAGCGGCGCACCAAAGAAATTGGCATTCGCAAGGTGCTGGGCGCTTCGGTTACAGTGATCCTTACTATGCTTTCGCAAGACTTTATCAAGCTGATCTTCATTGCATTAGTGGTGGCCGTTCCTGTTGGTTACTACGCCATGCACTGGTGGTTGCAAGACTTTGCCTACCGTACGGACATCTCCTGGAAAGTATTTGTACTCGCTGGTGCGGGGGCATTGCTGATCACCTTATTAACCGTAAGCGTTCAAGCGATCAGGGCGGCGCTGGCCAATCCGGTAGACGCTTTGAGAAATGAATAATTAAGGTTAATGAGTGATGATTAATGGCCTTTCAATATTCATTACTCATTATTCATTACTCACTAATCACTACTCATTATCCTTCACCGTGTAACTCGGCCGCTTGATTTGAGGATAGAAAATAGAATCTTACATATAACTATACACTCTTCGTGCAGGCTATGAAAATCAGAAGAATCAATATACTCACTATCGTGCAGCAAGTTCAACCAGTAGCTCGTCTCCATCGCTTCTTTATAGGCAATGGATATTTTGGCCGAAAATTCTGCCTTAGAAATAGCCGCGTCCGCCTCGGTAACATTAGCTCCAATAGAGGTGCCACTTCTAAGAATTTGCTTAGTGAGCACGTACTCCTTCTTTTCGTGCGTCACCCGCTTATACAACGTCACGATAGCCAATGCAAACCGGTACGTCTTATCCTTAATAATATTCTCCTTCTTCATTGCTTAATAGTTCACAAAAAAACAGCAATATCCATTCCTCACTACCCCCTAAGCCAAGAGCATTTCTCACTTTTCACCACTCATTAGTCACTAATCATTACACATTAATCACTACCCACTCCTCACTAATCATTCCTCATTAATCATTAGTCATTAGTCATTAGTCATTAATCATTAGTCACATGCTACAAAAAACCACCTTCCGCACCCTCCGCAAGCACCAGAGCCATACCTTTATTAACGTACTGGGCCTTTCGCTGGGTATCGCCTCGTGCGTAGTCATCTTCCTGGTGCTACGCTACGAGCTGAGCTTCGATACCTTCCATACTAACGCCGATCGAGTGTTTCGGGTGGTTACCACCTTTAACCGTAACGGGGAAGAACACAACCAGGTAGGAACCCCCCAACCTTTCCCGGTGGCGTTCGCGGAAGACTTTGCCCAAGAAGCCGAGGTGCTCACCATTGAGCTGTACCATCATTGGAACCAGGTAAAGGTAGGCGAGCGGTCCATCATTATGGAAGAGACCCCGAACGAGGGCGTCACCATTGCCTTTACCGAGCCTTCCTACTTTGACTTTTTTGACTTTCCGCTGCTGACGGGCAATCCCGCGCAGGTGTTGCGGCAGCCCAACGAGGTGGTGATCACCCAAACGGTGGCCGAACGCCTCTTCGACGATCCTACGCAGGCGATGGGCACCTCCCTGAACCTCGACGACTCACTGGACCTGAAGATCGTGGGGGTGATGGAGCCGCTGCCCGTTAACACCGACTTCCCCTTCGAGATGCTTATCTCTCACGCTACGCTAGGGCGCAACCAGGACGCTAGTGAGAACTGGGGCTCCGTGAGCAGCGACTTCCAGGTGTTCGTAATGCCCAACGAAATGGTATCTGCCGGGCAGATTGAGGATCAACTGCCGGACTTTTTGGCCAAGTACGCCGGGGAAGACTATAACGACGACAAGACGGTATTCCTGCAGCCGCTGTCCGATATGCACTTCAGTCCCGACTTTTCTAACTTCATGTACCGTTCTATGTCGCGCGAGGTGATCTGGAGCATGGCATTGGTAGCGCTACTCATTATCCTGACCGCCTGCATCAACTTTATCAACCTCGCCACCGCCCTGGCAACGAAACGGGCCCGCGAGGTGGGCGTGCGCAAGGTGCTGGGCAGTTCGCGGAGGCAACTCATCGTTCAGTTTCTGAGCGAAGCTGCCCTGATCACGCTCTTCGCCGTAATCCTGGGCCTCGGACTCACCGAACTGGCGGTGGTGCAATTAAATAGCTTCGCCGAATACCAGAACGCCATCAATCTATCTTTCACAGGAAGTACGGTGGCCTTCTTTTTGGCGCTTACCGTCGTGGTTACTTTGCTGGCGGGTTTGTATCCGGCTTGGGCCCTCACCCGTTTCCCCCCAGTGCAGGCTCTAAAGAATCAGTTGAGTACCCCCGCCCGTCGCCGGTTTTCGCTGCGGCAGGGGCTAGTGGTGTTTCAGTTCGGCATTACCCAGATACTCATCATCGGCACGCTGGTGATTGCTTACCAGCTGCGCTACATCGAGGAGGCTCCGCTGGGCTTTGACAAAGAAGCCGTGGTGGTGGCCCACTTTCAGGAACATACTCCGCAAGACTTGGAAGAGATGCGCAACCGCATTGCTTCGCACAGCGGGGTGAAGCACTTCTCACTATCCATGTCGCCCGCCATGTCGGGAAGCTTCTGGATTTCCAACTTCTACGTGCCGGGCGACAGCAGCGATGTGGACCGCAACGCCCAGCGGCAGTTTGCCGACGAGCACTATCTGGATACCTACGGCATTCAGCTAATTGCTGGAGAGGGACTGGTGCCTTCGGACACCACCAACCGCTACGTGGTGAACGAGACCTTCGCCCGCCGGTTAGGCTACGATTCGCCCGCCGACATCGTCGGCACCACCATCTCGTTTAACGGACGCCAGAACAACCTGCCTATCACCGGGGTGGTGGCCGACTACAACGTGGCTTCGTTGCAGCAAAAGATCGGTCCGCTAGTGATCAGCAGTGGCGCAAATTGGTACCGAACCATGAATCTCAAGATCAATATGCGCCAAGCGCAAGACGTGCTGCGGCACGTGGAAGGAGTGTGGAAAGACGTCTACCCCGAGGCACCGTTTGCCTATGAGTTTCTGGACGAAGCGATGGCGCAGTTCTACGCGAGCTACTCCCGCACCTTCACGCTCATCCAGGTGTTCTCCGGCATCGCTATCCTGATTGGTTGCCTAGGGCTGTACGGCTTAGTCACCTTTATGGCTGAGCAGAAGACCAAAGAGATCGGCGTACGCAAGGTGCTGGGGGCCACGGTGCTCAACATAGTCAGTCTGTTCTCGCGAGAATTTTTGAAGCTGGTACTGATTGCCTTTGTGCTAGCGGCGCCGCTCGCCTATTACTTGATGCGTGGCTGGTTGCAAAACTTCGAGTACCGCATTACTCTAAGCTGGAGTTTGTTTGCGGGCGGAATCGTAGCAACGCTAATCATCACCCTGCTCACGGTGGGCTACCGCTCGTTCCGGGCCGCCCTGGCCAACCCGGTAGACTCATTGCGCAGTGAGTAGCTTCCGTTGGTTTTAATCAGTGCGCGACTTGTCATTGCGCTACCATGAGCCAATCAAAACCCAGCGCCCTTGTCCGGCAGTACGACAAACTTATCTGCGAAACTCACAGAACTCTGTTTACCATCGTCCCTCACTGAGTTTTGCAATAAAGAAGTTCAAAGTAATGTAAGGCTGCTCTCCTGGTCAGTCACTGCGGTTATAGCGCGGGCCTTTATGCAAGTTTAAGGCGTATGCTTGGTCAAACGCGCCTCACCATTTATTATTTTTTTACCTTTCCCCAATCCACTTCCCTCTCCTAATTCGTAGGTCTGCTTAGTTACCCTACCGAGCCACGTCACTTTACTAACGTAGCCGACTCTCTTCTACCCCCCGTTCCCTTTTTGCCCGCTCCTTTAAACGAGTAACCGCCTTTATCTGCTCTAAACTGACGAAGCAGGGCTGATTGCGCAACGGTTGTTTTCCTTACAGCGTCACTTAATTTTTCTAACCTAAATACTTATGGATCATGCTTAAGACCAAAAACCAAGAGGCCCGCAACCCCGCCCGGCGTTCTTTTTTGCGCTACGGGGGAGCCACGTTAGCCACGGCTAGCCTGGTGATGACCGGCTGTGAAGAATTCTACGACCTGTTTCCCCGCGAACCCATAACGGGAGTACAACTCGGCAAGGGCGACACCGGCATCCTCAATTACGCCTACACGCTAGAGCAACTGGAAGCGCGCTTCTACACCTTGGTGGTAGCGACTGCCGACCAATGTGGCTTTAGTGACGAGGAACAACAGATACTGTCGGACCTGCAGAAGCACGAAGTGATCCACCAGGATTTCTTCAAAGCAGCATTAGGCAAAGACGCTATTGCGGAACTAATGTTTGACTTCAGCTCAGTTGACTTTACTAGTCGCAGCAGCGTACTGAAGGCTGCGAAGACCTTCGAAGACCTGGGCGTAGCCGCCTATAACGGCGCCGGACAGCTACTTGAGAGTGCTGACCTGCTATTGGTTGCCGGAAAAATCGTTTCGGTAGAAGCCCGCCACGCCGCCGCTATTCGTAGCATCCTGGATGGCGACCCTACCTCGTTTGCGGGCGACGATGTGATTGATGCCAACGGACTCGACCGGGCCTTTATGCCCAGTATGGTACTCAATGCCGCCTCCGACTTCATTGTTACCCCCATTGACGCTAGTGAGTTACCCACCGCCTAACCCCCATTATTGATATGAAAATTTTTGATGCAATAGACCAGATAGATAATTTTTCGGGCGACACGCTGGCCCGCACTTCCCGCCGTGAGGCGTTTCGAGCCATGGGAAGCTTCAGCAAAAAAGCCGCCGCCGCAATGGTGCCGTTCGGCTTGGCCACTGCTGCTGCCCCCGCCGCCCGCGCTGAAGGGAACGACCAAGTGGTCGACGTGCTTAACTTCGCCCTGCTGCTAGAGTACCTGGAGGCTGAGTTTTACGTAAAGGGACTAGACTCAGGGGTGATACCGGCCGGAAGCGACGCCGAGCGCATTTACCACCAGATTAGTCGGCATGAAACCGCGCACGTAGAACTGCTCAAGGGAGCCATCAGCGACCTGGGCGGCACTCCGGGCGATAAGCCCGAGTTCGACTTCACCGCCGGTGGACTCTTCAATACGTTTGAGGACTACCAAGTGTACCTGATCCTGTCACAGGCTTTTGAGGATACCGGAGTGCGCGCCTACAAAGGGCAGGCTGGTAATCTGATCAGTAACAATGCCATCCTAACCGTTGCCCTGCAGATTCACTCGGTAGAAGCGCGGCATGCCTCAGAGGTGCGCCGACTGCGCGGACTCAAAGGATGGATTACCCAGGCCGAACGCGGAGCAGGCGTGCCCGAAGTGGCACAGGCTGTCTACGCCGGTGAAGACAACCTGGTGCAAGCCGGAGTTGACGTGAGTACCATCACCCAGTTCAGTACCGACGCCATCACCGAAGCCTACGATGAGCCCCTTTCTAAAGAAGAGGTAACCGCCATCGCCACGCTGTTTTTAGCCTAGGTACGAACGGTAGTAGTACACCCAATAAAGAGCATTAGTCACCGTGATTAATGCTCTTTTGCTTTGTAAGCAGGTACTGTATTAAGTTAGAGGGCGTCATTATCAGTTGAGCACTAAGCAATCATCCGGCCCGCTAGAACAAACAATAAGGGCCGACTTCCATATGTCTGCCCTCGTTGTTGGCGGTATTGCCGTTTTATCGCTACCTTGGGCCTATGAAAAAGTATCTTATCTTCCTAACCATCACCTTCTTAGGCCTATCCGCTAACGCCCAACCAAAGCCAGATAGCCCGCAAATAGGCGTAGTGCGCGAGATGGACCAAGCCTCTATCCTTAAGCCCATGGGCTACCAGTACCTGCTAGAGTCAACGCGCCGCATTCTCTCGCCCCGTAACGTTACTGATGAGCAGTTCGAAGCCCTCTTACCTACCATCAAGCAGTTGCCAGTACCCATGTACGGCTGCAACCTCTTTATTCCGGGCGACCTAAAAGTAGTGGGTCCCGAGGTAGACGAGGCGGCAGTGCTGGCGTACGTAGACACCGTGCTACAGCGCGCCCAGCGGGCCGGGCTTACCCTCATCACCTGGGGCAGCGGGGGGTCACGTTCGGTGCCCGAAGGGTTTAGTCAAACCACCGCCACCGCCCAGTTTATCTACATGGCCAAGCGGGTGGCCGAGGTAGCAGCCCAGTACGATATGATTCTAGCTCTTGAGAACCTCAACAGCACCGAGTGCAACTTCATTACCACCCTGGCTGAAGCCCTGGCGGTGGTAAAGGCCGTAGACCACCCCAACCTACGGCTGTGCGTCGACGTGTACCATATGCTCAAGGAAGGCGAACCAGCAGCCTCTATTGCCGGAAGCAAGGGCTACGCCGTTTACTGCGAAGTGGCCGAAAAAGAAGCCCGCACCCCGCCGGGCGTGCAGGGCGACGACTTTACTCCCTACATTGAAGCGCTCAAGCAGGAAGACTACTCCGGCAACATTGTGATTGAGGCCCGGTGGGACGATCTGGCTGAGCAAGGCCCCGCCGCTTACCAGACGCTTCGCGACCAAATAGACGCAGTCTATAAGTAACCCTTTTGATGAGTAATGATTAGTGATTTTCTCATTCATCACAATTCATTAATCATCGATCACTAATCATTGTCTAAACGATGCCCCTCGCCCTTGCCCTCCACGGCGGTGCCGGTACCATCCTCCGGGCCGAAATGCGCCCCGAACAGGAAGTTCGCTACACCACCGCCCTGCGCGACGCCCTGCACGCTGCTTACCAGTGCCTGCTCGACCAGGGCAGTGCCCTCGATGCGGTGGTGATCGCCGTAGCCCTTCTGGAAGACTGTCCCCTGTTTAACGCCGGACGCGGATCGGTATTTGCCGCCGACGGCACCCACGAGATGGACGCCTCGGTGATGGAAGGGCAGCACCGCCGGGCCGGAGCCGTAGCCCTGGTTAGCGGCGTAAAAAACCCCATCCGCCTGGCCCGCCGCGTGATGGAGCAGTCGGAGCACGTGTTTCTGGCGGGAACCGGGGCCGAAGCCTTCGCCCGCCAGCAGGGCTGCGCCTTTGCCGACGACGACTACTTTTACGACCAGTTTCGCTACGATCAGTGGCAGCAGATCAAAGACACCAACCGCTTTCAGCTAGACCATTCGGCGACACCCAAGAAGCTAGGCACCGTAGGGGCGGTGGCCTGCGACGCGCACGGTAACCTGGCGGCAGCCACTTCTACCGGTGGCATGACCAACAAGCGCTGGGGACGCGTCGGCGACAGCCCAGTGATCGGCTCCGGCACCTACGCCGACAACCGCACGGCAGCCGTGTCGTGCACAGGGAGCGGTGAGTACTTTCTGCGCGGAGTGGTGGCCTACGACGTAGCCTGCCTTATCGAATACAAGAATTACTCATTAGCGCAGGCCTGTCAGGTGGTGGTACACGAGCGGCTACCTGCTTTGGGCGGCGACGGCGGACTGGTAGCCGTGAACGCTCAAGGTGAGATCAGTTTACCCTTTAATACGGAAGGCATGTACCGCGCGTCTAAGACTTCTCAGGCCGAGACCGTCGCGATTTACGGAGATTAACCTGAAACGGCCGCTCCGGTAGTGTGCGGATATCTAGAGTAAGCGGTTCTAAAACTCATTCTATCCCCACAATCCTATGAAGTAAGTTTACATCGATCAAAAACTCAACCATGCAGTAGGCCGAATGTCGTAGTGGTTCTCCATTAGCTTAGAAGCAAATCGCAGACACGCGTCAATATCAGCGGGTTCTAAAGACGGATAAGCTTCCAGGATGGCCTCTTTGCTATCCCCGGCGCTTAAAAACTCTAAAACCGTCTGCACGGTGATCCGTTTTCCCCTGATGGTTGGCTTTCCATTACAGAGATCAGGATCTATTGTAATTCTCTCAGCGATATAAACCATCGTATTTTTAAGTCAAGATACAAATTTTTCGCACAGTGGCAACGGATTAAAGATGTTCAAGAATGTACCGCGCGTCTAAGACTTCTCAGGCCGAGACCGTCGCGATTTACGGGAACTAGTATCGTGTGGTCGCTCCAGCAGCGTGCGGGCGTCTAGGTTCAGCGGCAGAATTTGCAGCTCGCGGGTGTCCATGCGGAAGCGGTCTCCTACCGATAGCACGTGCACCACCAGGTTAGACAACGACATGGGCGTGCCTTCCGTCAGCACCTCCTCATTGTTATGGGTCAGCTGGCTGGGGTCTACTACCACCACCATGCCCGAGCCGATCACCTCGCACTCATTTCCGTTTTTGATCACCAGGCCCGTATCTTCAGCCAGGCCCACGCCCAGCAGTTGCGGGAAGCGCGCCACCGCTTCCATTACCCGCCCAAAGCGGCCCCGCTGAATAAAGTGCGAGTCGATGATCAAGCCGGGCACGTAGCCCATGCCCTGCCGGGTTTTAACCGCTCCCTTAAATAAGGCTTCGGTCGACTTGCCCCCGCTAATCATGGCGCGCGACATAGACATGGCCCCGGCGCTGGTGCCCGCCAGCACAAAGTCGTCTTCGTAGTAACGGCGCATCAGCAACTGATGCATCGCCGTCTCGCGCATCACCCGGGTGATCTTCGACTGACTGCCTCCTGAGAACATCACGCAGTCGGCCCGTTCAATCCACTGCAAAGCGTCCGCATTCCCCGCTTCTTCTTTCTTCCGGACGTCCAATACGTGCACGCGTACGGCGGGAAACTGCCCGAAGGCCGCCCGGTACTTTTGCCCTACCTCTACCGGAATGCTCGAGGCAGTTGGCACCACCACAATCAGCGGTTCCGGGTTGCGGCACTCCTTAATAACGCGGGCTAAAATACTCTTCTGCACAAAATTGAGCTGACTAGATTCGTCGCGGCGGGTGCCTTTGTCTTCGTTGCCCCCGATGGGGATGAGCGTTCCTCGAACGTCGGTTTGGTCCATGCTATACCGTAGAAAGTTTCGCAGTCTGCGGATAAAAACAATTATCCTTATATCTCACTTTATTAATGAGCAAGCTAGACAAGACTAACCAATTTATCCATGAAAATCAGGAAAATAAACGTAATGCGCGGGCCGAACTACTGGTCCATCCGTCGGCACCAACTCATTGTGATGGTTCTCGACCTGGAAGAGCTGGAAGAGCGACCTACGAACACCATCGACGGATTCTACGACCGCTTAAACACCTTAATCCCCTCACTGTACGAGCACCGCTGTTCGGAAGGGGTGCCGGGCGGCTTCTATCTACGCGTGAAGGATGGAACCTGGATGGGGCACGTGATTGAGCACATCGCACTGGAAATTCAGACGATGGCGGGCATGGAAGTGGGCTTCGGGCGCACCCGTGGCTACGGCGAAGAGGGCGTGTACCAAGTGGTGTTTGCCTATACCGAAGAACGCGTGGGCAAGTACGCCGCCGAAGCGGCCGTGCGCATCGCCGAAGCGCTGATTGCCGACACCCCCTACGACCTGGACGACGACCTGCAGCGCATGCGCGAGCTGCGCGAACAAGAGCGCCTGGGCCCCAGCACCGGCTCTATCGTGGAAGAAGCCACCGCCCGGGGCATCCCGTGGCTTCGCCTCAACCAGTACTCACTGTGCCAGCTGGGCTACGGGGCCAACCAGAAGCGCATCCAGGCAACCGTTACCAGCGACACCAGCAGCATCGGCGTAGAACTGGCCTGCGACAAAACCGATACCAAGTACCTGCTCGACCAAGCCCAGGTGCCGGTGCCCCAGGGCGAGATCATCCGCAGCGCCGAAGAACTTAAAGAAACCGTCGACCGACTGGGGTACCCCCTGGCCATTAAGCCGGTAAATGGCAACCACGGCCGCGGCATCACGGCCGACGTTACCACCTGGAAGACCGCCCAGCTGGCTTTTAAAGATGCTCAGCTGATATCCAAGCGCGTCATCGTTGAGCGCCGCATCGAGGGCGAAGACCACCGCCTGCTGGTGATCAACCACAAGCTGGTGGCGGCCGCCCGCCGCTCGCCCGCCCACGTAGTTGGCGACGGTACCCGTACCATTCAGCAGCTTATCGACGAGATCAACGAAGACCCGCGCCGCGGCTACGGGCACGAAAAGGTACTCACCGCTATTGTGGTGGACGAGATGACGCAGAGCATCCTGGACGCCGAAGGCTACTCGCTGGATACCGTGCTGCCCGAGGGCCAGCGCCTCAACCTAAAAGACACTGCCAACCTAAGCACCGGCGGCACCGCTACCGACGTAACGGATCAGGTGCACCCCGAGGTAGAGTTTATGGCGCAGCGCGTGGCCAAGATCATCGGGCTGGACATCTGCGGCATTGACGTGATGACCACCGACATCAGCCTACCGCTGTCCGAAACCAAAGGAGCGGTGCTGGAAGTGAACGCCGCCCCCGGCTTCAGGATGCACATCGCCCCTACCGACGGACTGCCCCGCAACGTGGCCGCCCCCGTGCTGGACATGCTGTTTCCCCCCGGCGCCACGTCGCGCATTCCCATCGTGGCCATCACCGGCACCAACGGCAAAACCACCACCACCCGACTCACGGCGCACCTGATGAAGATGCAGGGCTATAAGGTAGGCTACACCACCTCCGACGGGGTGTACGTAAACAACCACTTACTGATGAAGGGCGACTGCACCGGCCCGGTGAGTGCGCAGTTTGTTCTCAAAGACCCACTGGTGAACTACGCAGTGCTGGAAACCGCCCGCGGCGGCTTACTACGGGCGGGACTCGGCTTCGACCACTGCGATGTGGGCATTGTAACCAACGTGAGCGGCGACCACCTCGGCCTCAAGGGCATCCACACCGTAGAGCAACTGGCCCGCGTGAAGGCGGTGATCCCCGAAGCGGTGCACAAGGATGGCTACGCCGTGCTCAACGCCGACGACGACCTGGTGTACGCCATGCGCAACAACCTGGAGTGCAAGGTAGCGCTCTTCTCGATGGACGAGAACAACCCGCGTATCCAGGAGCACGCCAAGAAGGGCGGCTTGTCGGCGGTACTGGAGAACGGCTTCATCACCGTGTGTAAGGGCGAGTGGAAGCTGCGTGTCACCAAGGCGGTAAACGTGCCCCTGACGATGGGCGGTAAGGCCACCTTTATGATTCAGAACGTGCTTCCCGTGGTACTTACCGGTATGATCAACCAGTTTGCTATCGAGGACATCCGCTCGGCGTTGGAGTCGTTCGTGCCGTCGCCCTCGCAGACCCCGGGGCGGCTGAACCTGTTTACCTTTAAGAACTTCAAGTTCTTGCTAGACTACGCCCACAATCCGGCCGGACTACGGGCTTTACAGTCCACCATCAACAACATGGGCAGTGCCCACAACGTGGGCATCATCACCGGCATCGGCGACCGCCGCCGCGAGGATACCGAGGAGGTGGGCCGCATCGCCTGCGAAACCTTTGATGAGATCATCATCCGGGCCGACCGCAACCTGCGGGGCAAGACCCAGGAAGAGATCATTGAGATGCTTACTGCGGGCATCCATCAGGTAGACCCGGACAAGAAATTCACCGTGATTGCCAAGGAAGCCGACGCCATCGACCACGCCATCGCTCAGGCGAAGCCCGGTTCGTTGATCGTGCTGTTCAGCGACGCCATCCAGCAGGCACTCTCGCAGGTGATGAAGTATAAGGAAGACGAAGCCAACGAGTTCTACCAGTCGTCGGGGCAAGATTACTTAAGTCAGCTAGGACTGAACGGACAGCAGACCGAGGTAGCCGAACCGGCTGAGTAGTGCTAGTGGAGGCGAGCGCTCCGCTTCAGCTTATGTATATAGTGGTGCGCTGGATATCTCTCTTCAATCAGTAGGAAAGTCCCGTTTTCTTATGTAGGTAGGCGGCACTGTTTATTTGTTGCAGCATAAAATACGCTACATCGGCTCGTGAAACCTTTAGTTTCAGTGACCGGTCGCTCGGGGAGAAGCCGTGGCGGAATTGTTGGGTGAGGGGGCCGTTGGTGAAGGCAGCTGGTCGGACAATCGTCCAGTCCAGCTCACTCTCGCTTACGAGTTGCTCTTGGCACTCGTGATCGATGAACGCCTCTTTGAGAAACCACCCGAACATCACGTGCTTCCAAAAGAAGTTCAGGTTGTCCTTGCTTGCTCCGCAGCCCAACGTTGTCTGGCAAATTAATCGCCGAACGCCGTTCGCCTGCATTCCCCGGATGATGTTTTGAGTCCCTAATGACCGCACTTTTCCTTTTCTTCCCGCCCCCAGCGCGCAAAGTACTGCGTCGTGCTCTCGCATCGCCTGCGCTACTTGCGGCGGATTCAGCACGTCGCCCTCTGTGATTTTCAGTTGCTGGTGTTGCTGATTGAGCTTACTTCTTTTTCGGGTGAAGGCTGTCACCTCGTGTCCGGCTTCCAGGGCTTGCGCTACCAGATGCTGGCCCACCGTGCCGGTGGCCCCAAAGATAATGAGTTTCATAGCGTTTGTTGGGTTAGTACGCAACAAACGTCTCACTTTTAGCACCGTAGAAATTGTATAAATCCGGCAAAATGACGTACTCTTTATCTCGCTACAATTTTCCGATGCTCTAAAGGAGTGCGTCCCGTGAAGCGCTTAAATGCTCGAATGAAGTGCGACTGATCGGCAAAACCATAAATGTAGGCGGCATCTACCAGCCGGGCGTGGCTTTCTTCAGAGATGTGGGTAAGCGACGATTGAAACTGTACAATGCGGGCAAACTGCTTGGGACTAATCCCCACGGCGGCGGTAAACCTCCGTTCCAGCGTTCTCTCCGTTATCAATAGCTCTTCCCTAAGTTGCCGGATGGTAATAACTCCTTTGGATTCTAACACAATCTGTATTGCCTGTTGCACGCTGCGATCTACCTTGCGCGTTGATTGCTGCACTAAATTGTTCAGAAAAGTAGCAATCATGTTCACCTGCGTCTGGGGAGAGCTGCGGACTAGTTGTTGCAGCAGACCGCTCGTCTTAACCGCTTGGTGCGGGACAAGATCGTAGCAGTCGTCGTTGATGGTCTTTGGGGTAAGCCCAAATAGGCGAGCAGGGACGGAAGGACTCAACTGAAAAATCAAGAGCTTAAACGGCCCCCGCAGAGATAATTCAATGGGAGCCAAGGTTTGACCATATAAGAAGAAAGGGGAAAGTTGTTTGTTGCCTGGCAAAAGCATCAATCCATTATCAGCTTGGTGATAGACAATGCCGGGGTTACCGTCAGCAAAAAAAGGCATCCGAACACAGGTGTTTTTTTGGATGTTTTCCCGATAGGTGATGTTAGTCACGTAAAAGTGCAAGGAAGGATCAGGGGCAAACTCTTGGGTGAGAAAAGTATCCTTGCGTGTCATTCGATCTAATTCAAGCGTACGTACCGTGGTCCTTCCCAGATGTAGCGCGGGCAGCAGCGCTCGTTTAGGTAGTTGGTAAAGGCGATGCTTGCCAGATTTACCTCATTGCCCTCCTGATCGTACGAACGTAGAGACGAAGAGCTGAGCGGATTATCGTATTCGTAGTAGAAGAGGCCATTAAACCGCACCTCTACCCAGGCCCCGTAGTTCTCAATCACCGTAGAGTCGGCCGCCACAATCGCCTTTGACTCGTTGACGCGATCCTGAAGCCAGTTCGGTACCGAAGAGCCTGATGGAGTAGCCTCATCGTCAGATTGGCAGGCAACGATTAAGGTAAGCGGCAGCAAGAGTGATAGCAGAAAAGCAAGTTTCATAAAAGTGTGTTGGGAATAAAATAGCTTACGTTGCTTAGTAGCGTAATTGTGTATCCTTTAACGTACGAACGATGTTGGTGGTTCAGGAAGGCATTCTCGCTGAATAAACTAGTTGTTGCTTTGCGCTCTTGCAAAATACGGTACCGACGATTTGGGGGAGTGTTTGTCTACGATGAAGGAGATTCCGGATGGCCTACTACGCTGCGCTGCTTAGAATTCCGAAATGACGGTGCATAGAAATTCTGAATATTTACCTCAAGACGTCAAAATTTAAACCTTATCAAATCAAACTAGTATGGAACAGTATGCGATAAGCGCGTGTCTGTCTGATTAACAAAATGATAGTCCTCAACCTATTTGTCCGTTGGAACACCGTGGTTCTTCTTATACTAATGACGTTTCTTTAGGCAGTCGTCTGAAAGACCAAGACCGTAGTGTCTTGGGTGATCTGTATGATGCGTACGGCTCGCCGGTATACGGTATGGTGCGCCAAATGGTGCAGGATGAGAAAACCGCCGAAGCGGTATTGCAGGCCACCTTTCGTACCGTATGGCAAGAAGCCGACGCCTATGATTCGCAAAAGACGAGCTTATTCGCTTGGCTCATGCGTATTGCCCGAAAACAAGCCCGACAACATAACTCCCTCCGCCCTGATCACGCTCCGGCAGCCCAGGCCCACGCGCATCGGCACGCTCCGGCAGCCCAGCCCGAGGCAGTTCGACAGTTGTTAGTCCGCCTGTCGCACGAAGAGCGGGAGGTCGTTAGCCAGGTACTACTTGGCGGTCGCACCGAGACCGAGGCGGCTCAACAACTAGCTGTTCCCGTTAATGCTGTCAGAAATCGCTTACGCGCCGCGTCTTTAAAGCTTAGAGAAATACTTCAACCGTCCCCTTGAATACACAAGAGTACATATCGTCAGGCATCCTAGAGCAGTACGTGCTGGGTGACTTATCCGAGGCCGAAGCCCAAAAGGTAACCGACGTAGCGGCCCGCTCTCCGGCGGTGCGCCAGGAGATTACTTTGATCGAGGAGACGCTTCTTGGGATAGCCGAGCATCTGGCGATAGAACCGCCCCCGCATCTGTTGCCCCGTATTCAGGAGGCACTTGGCGTTGCCCCGCCGCCTCCGGCCCCCAAGGATACCGAAAAGCCCGTTGTCAAGAAGCTACACCGCTGGCAATACGGGGTGGCGGCTACCTTCACTCTGAAGGTAGTCGTTATGGTGATTGCGGCGGTATTTTGGTCCAATTGGCAAAGCACCCAACGCAGCCTAGACCATCTGCAAGAGCGCTACGACCGTCTGGAACGACGCGCTCAGCAAACCGCCCAGGCGCTACTTGCTATCACCGACCCAGCGTTTGAAACAATTGTTCTGAAGAGTGAAACCGAAGCTACGCTCTTGGCCTACTGGAATACCCAAACCCAGCAATTGTACGTTAACCTCTCGCAACTCTCCCCCCCGGCGGAGGACCAGCGCTACCGACTGTGGGGGGTGAGCTTGGGCGATACGGTTTCGCTAGGTGAGATTAATGAGGCCACTGATGATGGACTCCCCCCTCTTCAGTTGTTTCAGACCCCCGCCGAACTTTCCGCGTTGATCCTTGATCTAGCCCCGGAAGACTCGCGGGCTTCAGCCCCTGCTAATCCCCGGTACCAAGCAACTTTTTAACGCTCCGGTATGCCCTTCCCGAGCCAGGTGGGGCCCAAGCACAGTAGATAGCACCACGGTTCTAAAAACCTAACGGTAGGGGTATAGGAAAAGAGTGCCCAACGTAGGACGATCAGCTGCGCAGCCCTCTTAAGGGTAGTTCTGGGGAGTCTAGAGAACGGCCCGTCACGATTACAGAAGTGCTAGATGGCATTTTTAAAACGTAGGGCAGCTTTTCGAAAAAGGTAAGCAGCTTTTTTGGATTGCTGCGCAGCGTTTTGAACACTTCTCCACAGTATTTTTAGTCTGAAACGCAAAAAACCCGACAGGGGGTACCTGTCGGGTTGAGGGTTTTGACTTTCGTGAGCTAGATAAGCAACTTAGCCAGCCGCTGGGGTTGGGGTAGGTTCGGCAGACTTTACCCGAGCGTACTTTAGAATCTTGAGCGTCTGCTGCAGTTCGTCGCCCGGAGTGAAGCGGTAGTTCGCCTTTTTAATCTTGCTGGCGTTTACCTCTTCGGCGGTGTCGCTGCCTTCGCTGTTCACGGTGAGTCGCAGCGAGCCTAGCTCACCCAGCCGAATGATTTCGCCTTTTTCAATGTGCCGCGGAATGATCATTACCAGCGACTCGAGCACGGCCACCGCATCGGGCACGCTCACGGTCGTAATCTCGGCGATTTCTTTAGCCATCTGGCGAAAGCCAGCCTCGCCGGTGCTTTGGGCCACGGCGTAGAACTTCTTCGCCGCCTTTGGCTGCTGCGGATTGTGTTTAGATACAACGTTAAAGGGAACACTCATACTACTTTCAATTTTTGAGGTTTGACAATGGGTTAACAAATTGCTTTGCCACAAAGAACTGGCCGCAGGAAATAACATACCAGCGCTGATGAACGGAGATAGTACGTAGGTGCTTTTTTGGCACGAATGAAGCATTTTAGCAGAACAAGCCTAACATCGGTTGCGCACCTGGAAGAAAAACGTTACGTTAAGCATTCGGATTATCATGTTAACGCTGACTATTGATGAAAAGCTTCGCTAACAAGGTGGTGGTGATTACCGGGGCTGGGTCGGGCATCGGTCGGGCGCTGGCGCAAGCATGCTACCAGCAGGGTGCCTGGTTGGCCCTCAATGATTACCACCAAGCTACGCTGGACGAAACCGTATCGATGCTGGAGGCGACTCCGGAGCGGGTGTGTGCCGCGGCGTTTGACGTGGCCGATCGCGCCGCCATGCAAAGCTTTGCCAAGCAGGTAGCCAACCAATTCGGACGAGTGAACGTCGTGATTAACAACGCAGGCCGGGGGTTAGCCGATACTGCGCTAACAAACCTCAATCCGGAGTGGTTTGATCGGGTGATGGACACCAACTTCGGGGGAGTGCTCAACGGCAGCCAGGTGTTTCTGCCCTATTTGGAGCAACAACCCGAGGCAGCCCTGGTAAACGTCTCCAGCGTGTGGGGGCTCGCGGGGGTGCGGCTCTCGGAAGCCTACGTTTCGTCTAAGTTTGCCGTTAACGGCTTTACCCTAAGCCTAATGCAGGCCTACCGAGGGTCTTCCTTGCAGGTACACTGCGTATATCCGGGTGGCATCAACACCAATATTGGGCGTAACGCACTGGGATACGACCCCTCGAGTGACCTGACTGATGCGCTGCTGAAACGCTCTCCCCACCGGGCGGCCAAAATCATCATGCGGGGCGTTATCAGGAACAAACGCCGAATCCGGATCGGCTCAGAGGCCTACCTGGTGGACTACTTGGCGCGGTGGATGCCGGTGCTGGGCAGCACCCTGATCAACATGTATTTAGATATCAAGAGGAAAAACTAAGGAAGCCATGAGCAGTGAGCAAACGTACGACGTAGTGATTGTAGGCGCCGGACTATCGGGCATCGGAGCGGCGTATCACCTCCAGACCCAGTGTCCCGACCGCAGCTATACCATCCTGGAAGCGCGGGCGGCGGTAGGCGGCACCTGGGACTTGTTTAAGTACCCCGGCATCCGGTCTGACTCCGACATGTACACCTTTGGCTTTTCGTTTAAGCCCTGGCAGAACCCCCAGTCCATTGCCGACGGGCCGTCTATTCTGGAGTACATCAACGAAACCGCCGACGAGTTCGGCATCCGCCAGAAGATTCAGTTTAATAGGCGGGTGGTAGCCGCTGCCTGGTCGTCGGCCGACGAATGTTGGAAACTGACCGCTGAAACACCGGACGAAGGGCAGCAAGTTGTAACGAGTCGCTTCTTGTTTATGTGCAGTGGCTACTACGACTACGAGAAGGGTTACCAGCCTACCTTTCCCAATCAAGACGCTTTCCGGGGCACGCTTATTCATCCGCAGCACTGGGACCCTGCGCTGGACTATACCGACAAGCGGGTGGTGATCATTGGTAGCGGGGCTACGGCCGTTACGCTGCTGCCCGAGCTGGCCAAGAAAGCCCGCATGGTAACCATGCTACAGCGTTCGCCTTCTTACATTACTAACTTACCCCGCCAAGATGTGGTGGCTAACTTTTTGGGGAAGGTGCTGCCCCAGCGGTGGGCCCACGCGCTGGTGCGCTGGAAAAACATTCTGATCGGCATTGCCTTCTACGAACTGTCGCGCCGCCGCCCCGGCTGGGTCAAGTGGCTGCTTGAGGGCCATATCCGCAAACAGTTGGGAGCGCAGTACGAAGACCGCCACTTCACGCCCCGCTACGACCCCTGGGACCAGCGGCTCTGCGTGGTGCCCGACAACGACCTGTTTGAAGCCCTCAAGCAAGGCAACGCCCAGATTGTGACCGATACCATTCGGTCGTTTACCGAAACGGGCGTAACGCTCGATTCGGGAGAAGAACTGGAAGCGGACATTATGATAACGGCTACCGGCCTGAAGGTGCAACTGCTGGGAGGCATGGTGGTCACGGTAGACGAAAAGGTGGTGGACACCGCCCAGATCCACGCTTACAAGGGCGTGATGTTCGACGATGTGCCCAACTTCGCGGTAGCCATCGGGTATACCAACGCCCCCTGGACGCTTAAGTGCGACCTGAACTGCTACTTCGTCACCAAAGTGCTCAACCACATGCGCCAGCACGGTCACAGCGTGTGTACGCCCCGCTTCGATCGTCAGAACCTGCAGTCGGAACCCCTGCTTGACTTTGAGGCGGGCTATATCCTGCGGGCGCAGCATATCCTACCCAAACAGGGCTCGAAGGCCCCCTGGAAGGTGTACCAGAACTACGTAAAGGACCTACGGGCCCTTAAGCACGGCAGCGTCACGGACAACTACCTGGAGTACGCTTAGGGTTGTTGGGAGCTACCCTTAGGCCGATGGGTGGTGGGACTATTCTTTGCCGTTAAGGTACCAATACCGTAGCGTTGACGTCACCTAGTCAGCCTACAGAGCAGCGGCTAAGGAGCGTATCAGGGCCGGGCCCAGGGCTCGCCAGTCGGCCACAGTGCGGCGGCCGTCGAGCTTATCGACGCGCTCCACCTTCAGTTCCATCAGGTAGGCCGGTACCTGTTCCTCAGCCCACAGCGCTTGGTTCACCGTCATCCGGCCCGGCTTCCCCGGCGTCGTAGAAGTAGCCATCGCCCGCACTCCCTCGTCCGACTCAAACGAAGAACCGTTTACCATCCCTTGCCACAGCCGCTGCCCCACCGGTTGATCGGGTCCCTGCAAATAGTCGGCCCGCTCGGTATTGTGCAGCGTAACGAACAGGTCAATGGGGTGCCCGTCGGACAGCCAGGTGGTGATGGCCCGCTTCTGGGCGGCGATCTCGGGCATCTCTTCGGCCACCACGTGGTCCCAGTTGCGGTTGAGGTCGTGGCCGTAGGCATTGAAGCGCACACCGCCCCGCGCCACTCCGTCGGGATCACCCATGGGGATGATCTGAAATACGATGCTATCAAGCAAAGCTTGCCCCTGGGCTGAGTCGAGCAGGTAGCGAAGGGCGGCGTCCATCACGTAGGAGGTGCCTGCTTCCCAAGCGTGCTGCCGGGCCATCAGCCACACCACCTTCTTCTGGTCGAGCGCAACCTCAGGATTAGTAATGCTCATCAAATGCAGCGGTCGCCCCTCGGGAGTGTAGCCAATCGTACGCAGCACCACCGACGGGTAGCCCTGGTAGGTGTCCAACAGCTGACCAAGGAGTTCGGTGGTGTAGGGGGGAATGTGGGCTACCCACACCGTGTCGCGCTCGGGGGTGAAGGTAAGCCGCAGGGTAGTGTCGGCCTCGTTCCACTGCACTTGTTGGTCGGTGAGGTGGTGCCACTGCGTCTGGTCGTAACTGATGACGGGCCGGGTCTCGGACGTGACAGGGTGCGAGCCGTAGGTATAGTTGTATTCGCCCACCAGGTCGGTGAGCTCGATGGTGAGCGGCGTGCCCGGGGCCCCGTCGATGCGAAAGTAGTACCAGCTGGCCTGCCGGTTGCGGTCGTCGGCGTCGCTCTCGCCCGCCAGGGTACACGCCCAGTGCGTCTCGCTCAGTTGCCGGATGCCTCCGAGCTTGCCGCCCTCAAAATCGGTACTGATGCTGATGGATGAGGGGGTGGTGGTTTGGCAGAGAGCCGGTGTGAAGAGCGGGGCTATCAGTAAACCAAGTAGTACTAGTTGATAGAAAGCAAAAGAGGTGTGCAGGTACTTGTTCATAGCGCTTTTTTTTCTCCGTATTATAAGGAGTCAATAAACGCTATTTTAATCGGTGAAAGACAGTACTATTGTCTATTTCTGAAACAAAGGTAGCCGGGAAAACTTGATTGAGCGTTAACTGACTGGCACCTAGGAAATCGAACCTGTACTCAGTGGTTATCACTGAGTCGTAGATGAAAAGTCGGTTTTGATCCTTCTGTAGCGACAGTTTATACGCCGAGAAAAACGTAGTATCGGCTCCAAACCGGACGCTGTAGACTTCGTCTACGTCAAAGTTCACCACAAAACCAGTTTCAGCGTTCTTCCAACTGCCGACCAGTAAGCTAGCCGCATCCCCCTCGACGCCCGGGTCGGCACATCGGACTAATGATAACAGCAGAAAGCAGCTTAAAAGAGTAGGCTTCATGGTGCACACGGGTTTTATAGGGTAACGTAGGAGACTTGCACGCTATTGCAATGAGACGACGGGCTAAGTGCTAACTCCTTTCTAGTCTGGTGCGGGGCTTCTGGCTGGTAATCACCGTAATCGGATTCGCTGAAGCCAGGGTGGATAGAAAAACGCTACAGTAGGCTTAATCGTAGTAGGTGCCAGGTAGGAATTTTTTACCTCGGAAAAACTGCCCCTCCACGCTGTAACAGGGTCCTTCCAGGATGACAAGGGGGGGGAGGAGAAATCGCTAGTTTTGGTATGCTGCCTAGCACTAAGGTTCACTACTGGCTTCTCTCGTCACAATGTTGGGGTTGATGCGTAGCAATTCGGCGATAAAAGCTTCCTCGTGCTGCGGGGCGATGAAGGCCTCGCCGGTGAAGAACTGAATGCGCAGTCCGGAATAAGAGGCAGACGCGTTGGCCCCCAGCACGTTAACTCCGCGCGTGATGCGCCAGATGCGATCAATGGGTACGCTGCCCCAGCGCAGACCGGAACGGTAAATTAAACGCCCGTCTTCAATGCGGTATACGGTGTGGACGTAGGGCAGCAAGGCGGCAACGGAGGCGAAGGCCCAAAACGCCACCAGGCCGTACAAGAAGGGACCGGGTGATAGGAACGGAATCGTCAGTAGCAAGGCGGGCAGCAGTAGCAGTGAGATAGCGGAGACAACTGCTTTGCGGACGTCGGTGCGTCCAGAAAAGGTAATTGCGTTCATGGGTGGGTGGTTAGTCTACGGATAGTTCTTGTCCACTTTCGTTGCTTCGGTAGGCTAGCTCAATGAGACGAATTACGTTGAGCGCTTCTTCGGCGGGCACGGTCAGAGCTTCTTTTTGTTGCAAGGCTTGGTACAGATTGTCGTAGAAGCGGGTATAGTCGCCCACTTCGGAAGCCACCGTTCCGCGGAACGCTAGTCCGTTAAACTCGGTGTCTAGTATACCCCAGTCCTCTTCGGCCTCCTGCCCGATGCGTGAGTTGTTGGGCGACACTCCTAACTTGAGTAGGTCTTCCTGAGGATCTAGTCCGTACTTGGTGAAGGTGCCCTGGCTGCCCAGCACCTTGTAACGCGGACCCTGATCGCGCACCAGGTAACTCGACTTGAGTACTACCTGCATGGTTTCGTAGCCCAGGATCAGGTGGTAGGCGTCGGGAACCTTGCCGCCCGCACGCTGGATGCTTAGTTTAGCATATAGGGTATTGGGCATGCCGAACAGCACCAGCACCTGGTCGATCATGTGCGCCCCAAGGTTGTAAAGAATGCCCGAGCCGGGGCCGTCTTCTTCTTTCCAGGTGTCGGGTTGGATGTAGTTGCGAAAGCGGTCGTAGTGCGCCTCGTACTCTACCACGTCGCCCAGTACGTCGGCCGCCAGCACCTTTTGCACCGTGAGGAAGTCACTGTCCCACCGCCGGTTCTGGAATACGGTAAGTACGCAGCCCTTTTCTTTGGCCAGCGCGATGAGTTGCTCCCCCTCTTGGGCAGTGTTAGTAAAGGGCTTCTCCACCACCACGTGTTTGCCAGCCTGCAGGGCGGCTTCGGCCATCTCGTAGTGGTAGGGGTTGGGAGTGTTTACCACGACCACTTCCACCGAATCATCGGACAGTAGTTCTTCGTAAGTGCGCACCAGCTTTGCCTCGGGATAGTGTTCGGGTGAGTCGGAGCGATTTCGTTCTAGTACTGCGTGCAAACGAAAGTGCGGGTGCGCAGACAGCAGGGGGCCGTGGAATACGTGGCCGGACATGCCATAGGAGGCCAATGCGACGTTGATCATAGGTTCGGGGTTCTTGGTTCTCAGTTTGGGGTTCTAGGTTCTTGGTTAGGAACTACAAACTCAGAACCTAGAACTTCTTAACCCAGAACCTTTAACCCAGAACCAAATAATGGAATAAATTCTTACTTTTGGTAGCAAACCCCCAAAGAATGCACCGATTGAATCGCCGTACCTTTGTGCAACGGGCCTCGGCCGGACTAGCGCTGCCCTTGGTCGGGTCTGCCTGGTCCGCGGTGGCCAGCGCCCCCCGCAAAAGCGTGGGAGTGAAACAGGTGAGCACCACCTTCGAGCGCGAGCCGCTGGCTACTCCCTACGGCTTCAAGGGCGGTTACATGACTGATGTGTGGCAGACGGTAGTACGCTTGCAGAGTACCACGGGGCGGCACCGCATCGGGCTGGGCACGCAGAACGTGCTGTGGTCGGACGCGCGGGTATTTACCAACCATTCGGAGAGCGGCGGCAACGCCCTGATGTACGCTGTCACCGAGCGGGCAGCCCAGATGATCAAGGGGCAGACCTTTTCCTCGCCCATCCAGCTGCAGGAGCAGATTCTGGAGGAGTTGATTGCGTACGGCAAACAGATTACTAATAACCCTAAACTGCGTCCTACCTTTGTGCTCAACGCCCTGGTAGCCGTCGACAATGCCGCCTGGCTGCTGTACGCCGATGAGAACGGCATCGATCAGTTCGATGCGATGGTGCCGCAGGCCTACCGGGCGGCGCTGGGCTACCGGCACCCGCAGGTGGTGAGCATTCCGTCGTTTTCGTTTGCCACGCCGGTGGCGCAGATGGAGCAACTGGCGCAGGAAGGCTACTTCTTTATGAAGATCAAGCTGGGGCACCCCGGCCCGCAGCGTGAGATGATCGAGGCCGACAAAGCCAAGCTTACCGCCATCCACCAGGCCATCGGGCCGGGCAGCACCACGTATACCGCCGACGGCAAGATTCCCTACTACTTTGACATGAACGGCCGCTACGAAAGTAAGGATACGCTGCTCGAGCTGCTGGACCACGCCCGAAGCATCGGAGCGTTCGAGCAGATCGTGGTGGTAGAGGAGCCCTTCCCCGAGGAGTACGAGGCCGACGTGAGCGACGTGGGCGTACGGGTGGTGGCCGACGAAAGTGCCCATACTGAGCAGGATGTGCTGACTCGCATTGAGATGGGCTACGGGGGCATCGCGCTGAAGCCCATTGCCAAGACCCTAAGCATGACGCTGAAGATGGCCAGAGTGGCCCACGAAAAACAGGTGCCCTGTCTGTGTGCCGACCTAACGGTGAACCCCATCCTGGTAGACTGGAACAAGAACGTGGCGGCGCGGCTGGCCCCGTGGCCCGGTTTTGAGAAGGTGGGTCTGATGGAAAACAACGGTCACCAAAACTACCGCGACTGGAACGAGATGCTCAGCTACCACCCCTACCCCCAGGCAGATTGGGCACGGGCCAAGGATGGGGTATTTACGCTAGGTCGCGACTTTTACACGCGCAGCGGAGGCATCTTTGCACCGTCAGACCACTACGAAGCGCTATTTACAAAGAGCGACAGCAAATAAAAGCAGTACGCTAGCGGGCGTAGCCTAAAATAACGACCAATCGTTTGGGCAACTACCCGTAGCCTGCTATCTTGGTGCTTTGTTCGTACACCTTATTACACTACTGACCCATGAAAAGCCTTTTATGCTCCGCCCTGGCTATCTGCATCCTGAGTGCTTGCCAGAACACCGCCACTACCGAAGATACCACTACCACCAACGCCCCGGTAGTTACCACCGCCGAAAGCGAACCTGCCGATAACGCCCTTACCGAGCAAGAAAAAGAAGAAGGATGGACGCTGTTGTTCGACGGCACCTCGACCGAGCACTGGCGCGGAGCGCACAAAGAAGCTTTCCCCGAGGGCGGATGGATCGTGGAGGACGGAATGCTGATCGTAGAGGCATCGGATGGGGCTGAGTCGCAGAACGGCGGAGACATCGTGACCAAAGACGAGTACTCGGACTTTGTGTTTCAGACCGACTTTAAGCTGACCGAAGGAGCCAACAGCGGCATCAAGTACTTCGTGACCGAGGCTTATAATTCGAACAAGTCGGCCATCGGGCTAGAGTACCAGCTGCTGGACGATGAGCGCCACCCCGACGCCAAGCTGGGCAACAACGGGGGCGGCACCCGCACGCTGGCCTCGCTGTATGACCTCAAGGGCGCCCCTACCAATAAACCGGCCAACGCTATCGGAGAGTGGAACACCGCCCGCCTAGAAGTGCGGGGCAACGAGGTGACACACTACCTGAACGGCGAGAAGGTGCTGGAGTACGAGCGGGGCAGCAATGCGTACAACCAACTAGTGCAGGGCAGCAAGTACAAAGACTGGGAGAATTTCGGCATGGCCGACCAGGGGCACCTCCTGCTACAGGACCACGGTGACCGGGTGTATTTCAAGAATATCAAGCTGCGTAAGCTTGCCCCCGCTAATTAATCTCATTCTAAGCCTACCGATTCCGAAATAAAGCCTTAGATTTGAATCCCATAAGCTGCATTCTTATGGGTTCTGTAAAGTACATTTTTGTGACCGGTGGGGTGACGTCCTCCCTCGGCAAAGGCATCATCTCCGCATCATTGGGCAAGCTCCTGCAAGCCCGCGGACTGCGCGTCACCATCCAGAAGTTCGATCCCTACATCAACATCGACCCGGGCACGATGAACCCCTACGAACACGGGGAGTGCTACGTGACCGACGACGGGGCTGAAACCGACCTGGACCTGGGCCACTACGAGCGTTTCCTCAATGTGCGTACCTCGCAGGATAACAACGTGACTACCGGCCGCATCTACCACAACGTGATCACCAAAGAGCGGCGCGGCGACTTTCTGGGCAAAACCGTTCAGGTAATTCCGCACATCACCGACGAGATTCAGGCCAACTTCTTCCAACTGGGCAACACCGGCGACTATGACGTAGTGATTACCGAAATCGGGGGGTGCGTGGGCGATATTGAGTCGCTGCCCTTCGTGGAAGCCGTACGGCAGGCCCGTTGGGAGCTGGGACCGGGCAACTACGTGGTGATTCACCTTACGCTGGTGCCCTACCTGCAGAAAGCGCAGGAGCTCAAGACCAAACCCACCCAGCATTCGGTGGCCCGCTTGTCGGAAGCCGGCGTGCAGCCCGACATCCTGGTGTGCCGCGCCGAAAAGCAGCTTCCCGACGACATCCGCCGTAAGATTGCCCTGTTCTGCAACGTGAACATGGACTCGGTGATTGAAGCCATCGACGCCGACTCTATCTACGACGTACCGCTCTACATGCGCCGGGAGAAGCTCGACGAGCGCGTGCTGGCCAAGTTAGGGTTATCCACCAAGGTAGAACCGGACCTTACTCAGTGGAAGGACTTTCTGGGTCGCTTGAAAAACCCGGTGAGTGAGGTAAGGATCGGCGTGGTGGGCAAGTACGTAGAGCTGCCCGATGCCTATAAGTCTATCGCCGAGGCCTTCGTGCACGCGGGGGCGGTGAACGAGTGCAAGGTGCAGGTGCGCTGGATATCTTCCGAAAGCATCAACGAAGAAAATAAGGAAGAGGTGCTGCGCGACCTGGACGGCATCTTGGTGGCCCCGGGCTTCGGTGAGCGCGGAATTCCCGGTAAGCTCATTACCGTGCGCTACGCCCGAGAGAACCACATTCCTTTTCTGGGCATCTGCCTGGGGATGCAGTGTGCCGTAATTGAGTTTGCTCAGAGCGTGCTCCAGTTGAGTGGTGCGAACTCTAGCGAATTTGACGCCCAGGCGGCCGACCCGGTCATCGCCCTGATGGAAGAGCAGAAAGACGTGGTTACCAAGGGTGGCACCATGCGGCTGGGGGCCTATGCCTGCAAACTTAAGAAAGGCTCACTGGCTTACCAAGCGTACGGTACTCAGCGCATCGACGAGCGGCATCGCCATCGCTACGAGTTCAACAACCAGTACCTAGAGCAGTTTGAAGCCGCCGGAATGATCGCCACGGGAGTAAATCCGGATAATCACCTGGTAGAGATTATGGAACTGCAGGAGCATCCCTGGTTCTTAGGAACCCAGTTTCACCCCGAGCTTAAGAGCACGGTGCAGGAACCTCACCCCCTGTTCGTAGATTTTGTGCGGGCCACCATCCAGCAGCAAGGTCACCGAAGCGAAGCTGCTACCGAGGCGGTTGCAGCCGAGAAGTAGCTATCAACTGTAGCAGGGCTAGTGAGAAGTAGCAAAGGGAGTTGGTAGCAACGCTTACTTGACTTCTCGCCCGCCCTTTAGCTGGCTTTTGTACGCGTCGAGTCCGTCCCAGTCTTTGGCGGCTGCTAAACCAGCCTGCTTGGGCCAAGTGGCGGGGTCGTGCGCTAAATACCGCGAGCCTTCCTGCCGGAGAATGTCCCGTAGCTGCTCCGGCTCAGAGTTAGCTAACTGCCGGAGGGTATTGATGCCCTGGGCGTACAGGATGCTCTGGATCTTCGGTCCGATGCCCTCAACAACCTTTAGACTCTCCGGGGTGGTGGCTTTGGGTCGGTTATCCGGTTTGGCTGCTTCCGGTTTGGCTGCTTCTGGTTTGGCTGCTTCTGGTTTGGATGCATCTGGCTTGGCTGCTTCTGGTTCGAATTTGTAGATTTTTTCATCACGGGTAAAGGTACGCAGCAGGTAGCCCAGCAGAAGCGTTACTAGTGAAAGAGCAATGATCTTTTTGGCAGCGGTACCGGTGCGGCGGTCTTTGGAAGTGCTTTTCTTGAACATAGTGAAAGTTGGATTTTGGTTGGTTTAGCGATGCGGTTATTAGGCGAGAGCCGGTGCGGTAGCTCTTCTTTGCTCAATCGGCCAATCATCGTTAGTAGTGGCTTACCGAAGGCGGAGTCAATATAGTAATTCTCTTATAAGGTTGCGCATTTTGGGTGTATTTCAGATTGTCGCGATAAGCGATTAACTTGGGTAAAAGTAACTAAAAAGCCACAGTGATGACCAAAGAAGAGTTTTTAGCCATAGCTTCCACTAAATACGATAAAATCGAGCAATTG